>UQAU01000005.1 GCA_900539035.1 uncultured Collinsella sp.
AAAGGGCGCTGACCTTCTGGTCGCGCCCTTGAAGTTGAACGTCAGATTGTCCAAATGCGGCCCGCGCAGCGTCGAGTAGTTACGCGGTTCATAGAGCCGCGTAACTAACAAATGAGCATCGCGTCGCCAAAGCTGAAGAAGCGATAACGTTCTTCGATGGCAGCGGCGTAGGCATCCATGATCTGGTCGCGGGTGGCAAGCGCGCTCACGAGCATCATGAGCGTGGAGCGCGGCACATGGAAGTTCGTGATCAGCGCATCGACCACGTGATAGGTCGAGCCGGGCATGAGGTAGAGCTGCGTCGTGGCGTTCTCGCGCACCACGATGTCACCGCGGCCAAGTGTATCGGCCCCGTCCTCGCGGCCCTCAAAATAGCGCGCCGTCACGGCCGGATCGGACACCGGTGCCTCAGCGTCAAAGGCGCTTTCGAGCGAGCGCACTGCGGTGGTACCGACAGCAATCACGCGGTGCCCCTCAGCCTTCGCCTTATGCACGGCGTCGACAACCTCCTGCGACACGTGGTAGCGCTCGGTGTGCATCACGTGCTGCGTAGGGTCGTCCTCCTCCACCAAGCGGAAGGTATCGATGCCCACCTCGAGCTCGACGGCGGCAAACTTGGCACCCTTGGCCTCGATAGCGGCCATGAGCTCAGGAGTAAAATGCAGACCCGCCGTAGGAGCAGCGGCCGAGTGCTCCTCCTTCATGGCGTACACGGTCTGGTACTTCTCGGGATCGCCTTCGTAATCGGTAATGTAGGGCGGCAGCGGCACGTGGCCAGCCGCATGGATGGCCTCGTCGAGCGTGCGCGGCTCGCCGGCAGCATTGCAACCGGCCGGCTCAAAGCGCACCAGACGGCCACCGCGGCTATCGGTGACAAAGTCGATGACCTCGGCCGTCAGCACCACGGGCGCGCCCTCGGGCGCATGGGCGCCACCGGCGCGATACTCAATCTGAGCACCGGGCTTCAGACGCTTGCCCGGCTTGACCAGACACTCCCAAACATGGCCCAGCGGGTCAACATCCTCGCGGCGCTTGAGCAGCAGCGTCTCGACCACGCCACCCGAGCCCGTTTTGCGACCGATCAGACGAGCCGGCATCACGCGCGTCTGGTTGATGACGAGTACGTCGCCCGGCTCGATATAGTCGATGATGTCGCGGAAGATGCGGTGTTCAACGGTACCGCCGTGCTCCAGCGGCGTTCCTGTCTCGGAGCCTTTGCGATCAACCACCAGCAGGCGGCAGGAGTCGCGCGGCTCGGCAGGAGCCTGGGCAATCAGTTCCTCAGGAAGGTTGTAGTCAAAATCATCGGTACGCATCTTTGCCTCTTTCACAAAGCGCGTCAGTCGAAAAAATCGACTGACGCGCGCATCATTCTCCCCTGTATCCTATCAGCTTGTTGAGAGAAAAATAGTATGGCAAACAGATTTGCGACTGTTTTCTCAACGCCCCGCTACTTAAGCGTTGCGTACATCACCGCCTTAATCGTATGCATGCGATTCTCCGCTTCTTGGAAAACACGAGACTTATCGGACTCAAAAACCTCGTCCGTGACTTCCATTTCGGTAACTCCAAACTTCTCAGCAATTTCGGCACCAACAGTAGTATTAGTATCGTGGAAGCTCGGAAGGCAGTGGAGGAAAATCGCCTCGGGCTTTGCCATAGACATCACCTCAGCGGTCACGCGATACGGCGACATGAGCTTAATGCGGCTTTCCCACAGCTCTGCGGGCTGACCCATGCCAACCCAAACATCCGTGTAAATTACATCGGCATCACGAGCGCCTTCCTCAATATCCTCTGTAATGGTAATCGTCGATCCATGCTCGGCCGCAATACGACTACATTCTGCAAGGAGTTCAGGATCATAGGATGTAGCCCCCTCCGAATTTCCCCCGATTGGGCCGCAAGAACAGTAGTTAATGCCGAGCTTAGCGCAAATGACCATGAGCGAATCAGCGACGTTTCCGGCCGCCTTACCAAAAAATGTAAGTTTCCTGCCCTTAATCTCTCCAAACTCTTCACGCATGGTCAGAATATCGGCAAGCACTTGAGTCGGGTGAAATTCAGTAGTCAGCCCATTCCAAACGGGAACCCCAGCTTTTGCAGCAAGCTCCTCAACCTTCGCCTGTTCAAAGCCGCGGTATTCAATTCCGTCATACATGCGGCCAAGGACGCGAGCCGTGTCCTCAATCGACTCCTTTTTGCCCATCTGGGACGAGCCCGGATCCAAATAAGTTACACCCATGCCAAGGTCAAGTGCACCAACTTCGAAGGCGCAGCGAGTACGCGTGGAAGTCTTCTCAAATAGCAAAACAATATTCTTGCCTTCAAGGTATTTATGCGGAACACCGGCACGCTTCATGTTTTTGAAGTTAGCAGAAAGCTCAAGCAGATACTCAATCTCTTCCGTCGTGTAATCAAGCAGCTTCAGAAAACTGCGCCCAGCGATATTAACACCCATATTCGCCATCTCCCATCACAGTGGATTTGCAACTAAATATCTTCGCGCCAGAAGGGCATGCTCATGCAGCGCGGGCCGCCACGACCGCGGGACAGTTCCTCGGAGGGAACGACCAAAAGTTCCAAACCGTTCTTGTAGAGCTCATCATTTGTGACAACATTGCGCTCGTAAACACAGACTTTACCAGGAGCAACGGCAAGAGTGTTCGACCCGTCGTTCCACTGCTCGCGAGATGCCTCAACCATATCGCCGGCACCGCACTCAATAAGCTGCACCTTCTCCACGCCAGTAGCCATTTCAAGAATATGTTCAAGCGTGTCATCAATCTCTTGAACAGCGACCATTCCCTCAGAGTCACCACGAGTCAGACGATAAACACGAAGGGTCTCAAAAATACCGGGATAAACTGTGAACTTATCGAAATCCACCATGGTGCAAACGGTGTCAAGATGCATGTAAGCATAGCCGTTGGGGATTTTAATAGCGTAAACGGTATCGATCTCAGAATTCCCAGATCCCCAGAACAAATTCTTTGCAAGCTCCTCAATCGCAGCCGCCTCAGTTCGCTGGCTAATTCCAATAGCCAAGGTATGAGCGTTAATGTTAAGCACATCACCGCCCTCGATATGCCAGGGCTTCTTATGGTCGTACCAAATCGGAGTCCCTGCATAATCGGGATGGTATTTGAAAATCGCTTCATAGAAGGGCACTTCACGATCTCGCTGTTTCCAATACATATGGTGAAGCAGAACGCCTTTGCCCACGGAAGCAAGAGGATCGCGAGAGAAATATGAACTCGGAAGAGGCTTCAACACCAAATCATCGGGGTTCGCATCCTCATTATCCATCATACTAAGCGTAGTCGAAACGCGAGGCAGCTCAAGGTCACGATAACGATACCCCCCCATAGCCTCAAGTACAAACTGATACGAATCTGAAATAGCGTCGAGCTTTTCACGAACAGCCTGCTCAAGCATAGGATTGACAATCCCGCTCTCAGCCATAAATGTATCGGTAAACTCAGCGCGAGCCGAGGGGCATGCATCCAGCGCTTCAGCAACGAGTTTCTCCATATAGAGAACCTCAACACCTTCGCTCCTTAGAAGATCCGCAAAGGCATCATGCTCCTTTTGAGCCACATCAAGATAGAAACAGTCGTGAATCCAGACATCCTCGAACTCTTCTGCCTTTACGTTCACAAGGTCACGACCGGGGCGGTGAAGCACAACTTTTTTGAGCTTACCAATCTCGCTGTGTACATTCAGTCCTTTAGACATTCCTGTTACTCCATTTCAGCCATGAAACCTACAGGGCAATAAGTCCCGAGATTGCCACGAATACGATATTGATGAGTGACACGACCAAGAAGAATTTCCAAACGGTCTTCCACCACTGGCCAAGCTTGATCTTGCACACGCCCAAACCCGCTACAAGAATGGCGCTAGTAGGACAGATCAAAGACATCGTCGCGCTACCCATGGAGAGAGCCCACACGGCAGCCTCGGGATTAAGGCCCATGAGTTCGGTCAAAGGTCCAAAAATGGGAGCGGTCAGTGCTGCAAGCCCAGATGAGCTGGGAACCAGAATCGCCAGGAGGTTCTCAACCGCATAAAGAAGCGTAGTAAAGAGAACCGCCGGGATGCCGCCCAGACCAGTGGCGAGCGCATTGAGGATGGTATCGATGATCATGCCGTCAGAGGCAATGACAAGGATGCCACGCGCAAGTCCAACGACAATTGCCGAGAAAGCAAAGTCAGCGATACCCGCAACAAATTCCTGAGCGATGACATCCTGACTAAAGCCTGCAATAACACCAGCCAACAGGCCCATGGCCAAAAAGACCGCAGAAATCTCGTTCATATACCAGCCCTGGGTCACAAGTCCCCAGATGATAAGGCACATTCCAGCGATAAATACCGCAAGCACGCCTTTTTGACGACCCGTAAATTCCGCGTCAAGGGCAGATTCATCGGCAGCGAACTCGACTTTCTTGGCGATATCATCCTCAAATGTGATCGATGACTCAGGGTTCTTCTTTACCCTTCGTGCATAGAGGACAACCCAAGTAATTGCAACGGCGGTCAAAACAACCCAGGCAATCATACGCAGCCACAGCTGGGGGTTGCCCTGAATACCAAGAATACCTTGCGCAATGAGAACATTAAACGGATTAATTGTTGAGGCGATGTAGCCCGTGCGCGCTCCAACGAACACGACCATGAACGCCGTCATCGAGTCGAAGCCCATAGCCATCATAATTGGCATGAAGATCGCAAAGAACGGGAGAGTTTCTTCCGCCATGCCAAAGCTCGTTCCGCCCAATGCAAAGAGAACCATCGCAATAGGAATAATTAGAATGTCTTTGTTCTTAAAGCGGCGAACGACACGACCCATTCCGCTCGTGATAGCGCCCGTTTTAGTAATAACCTGGAACGAACCGCCCACAATCAAGATGAATGCAACGACCTCAATTGCCTCTTGTATACCGCGCGTTGGAGCCTGAAGAACATCGAAGACGCCTTGTCTGAGATCTACTTCATCCCCGGTTTCCTCGTCAATATATGTCTTTTCACTCTGCTCATACGTACCTGCGACAGTGACTTCACGACCGTTCACCTCCTGACGCTGATAGGACCCAGAGGGAACAATCCACGTGAGAACAGCGAAGATGACCATAAGTGCAAAGATGATCGCATATACGTGCGGGACCTTGAACTGCTTGATGCCTTTCGAACTTTCCGCTGCCATATCTCCTCCTTCATTCCTTTTCCCATCTATCCAGCTGGCACCATAAATGTATGAGGTTGCTCAGCGGTGGTCGGCCAACCATCGCCATCGTGTCGCTTTTCACCTATGAACGGCAGCTAAAGTGACGTTATTAATCAATCTGATATTTAAAATTGATGTTATTTATCAATTACATACGTCTTTTAACTTTTCCGCAACACAACAAGGAACCTGCCTTAGCCTTATATAAAAACCAGCAGGACAGGAGACAGACATGCAAGGCGTACACATAACAAATGAAATCGGTCATTTAAAAGCCGTACTTGTCCATCGACCAGGAGCTGAAACACAAAACTACCCTGATGCCGACTTCAGCCAAGTTTTCTCCCTGCGAAAATGGAGCGGTCGTTTTGACCTCGACAAAGCAATATATGAGCACGATTCCATGGTTCAATTGCTTGAGAAACATGGCGTAGAAACCATTGAAATTAGGGACCTTCTCGAAGACTCACTTGAAACTGAGCCCCAATCACTTAATTATTTTATTGATGACTACCTCCGTTGCAGTGGGGCAACAGGCAGAGAGTTCCTCGAGACAATAACCCAGCTGTTTGAGAACGCTAAGAACACCCAGGAATTGGTGAATATAGTACTTAACGGCATTCGCTTTGGAGACACTGAGCTATGTTCAAACCAGTCGGAAACACTACGGGCGCTCGTGCACGAGCAATTTGACCCCGCCTCGCTCTTGGTCAATCCCCTCAACACGCTTTTTTTCACTCGTGATCCTGCTGTGGTAGTCGGAGACGGCATCATCCTAAATCATATGTATTGGCCTGAGCGTGATCGTGAGGTCGCCTTATACCGGCAGATATTCACCCACCACAAGATCATGGGAGAAACCCCAGTATGTGATTTGAACAGGAGTAGTTACCATATCGAAGGCGGAGACATTCTTGTTATCAGTGCTAAGACAATATTAGTTGGAATCTCTGACCGAACTGAACCCGCCGCCGTCGAGTCACTTGCCAAAGAGCTCCTGACCTCAAATAAATTCCAGACCACTGAGCTAATTGCGATTCGAGTCCCCTCTGACGGGCTGCGTATCCACCTCGATACGTTCATAAGTAGAATTGATCACGACGCGTTCCTCATCGATCGTGAGATATGCAATGCCGTTGATGCATACAGCATTCAACTAAAACGATCCGGAAAGGGCCTTACGATCACTCCTATCGATCGCACGATTCCGGAAATACTCTCTGCAGCCTGTTGCGAACCAATAAAAGTAATTGACTGCGGAGGCGGGAATCAAACCGCCTACGAAAGAGAGCGCCGGAACAACGCAACGTCTATCCTTGCGCTCTCGCCAGGAAAACTATGCGTATATGAAGAAAACGTTTGGACCAACGAAGCGCTTGAGAAAGCAGGAATGGAATTATTCCCGTTATCCATTGACGAGCTCACCAAAGGCTATGGTGGCACAAACTGTCTATGCCTCCCTCTGTGGCGAGAGGATCTATAGCCATGGGCTTCGGGGCAAATATTCGTAAACTCCGCACCATGGAGCATCTTGGTCAGGCGCAACTTGCAGAGATGTTGGGGGTATCTAAAGAGACCGTTTGTCGTTGGGAAAAAAGTCGGTATGCCCCCCGTGAGCGCCATATTGAAAAGTTACAAACGCTCTTCGGTTGCACCCGCGATGAACTTGTTGGCGAGGAAAACGGTTTGGCCGTAAAACTCGCAAATAAAAGAATCGTCACCGACGAAGACCCTGCTATCCACGAAATGGAGGGCGCATTTCCCGTCATCGATATCGAATCGCAAAAGCGCCGCATCACGCACAGCCAACAAAATGTTTGCGCGCCCGTAGACGTAGCCAAGCGTCACCCACATAGCGTTTTCGTTAAAATCAAAGGTGACGAAATGTCCCGCATTTACCCTCCCGGCAGCTTACTACTTGTCGATACAACCGCAAAGCCTTGGAACGGCTGTGCTGTATTGGCGCTCGCAGACGGTAAAACACCGGTAATTAGGCGATTTGCAGAAGGAAACGACATGATTGTGCTGTCGTCCCATTCTTATGCAACAGCAAGTCCGGATCTGATGTTTAACAAACGGAGAATTAGGATCATAGGAGTCGTCGTTTGGTATCAAGCAAGCCATGATCACACGCTTAATTAAATCGACTTTCCCAAAAACGACCGTACCGCACAGACAGCTCAAAGCCCCAGCCCAAATGAACTACTTTTTGGCGGCTTTGCGCTCGTCGCGGATGCGGGCGCGGTCCATGGCCGCCTCGACAGCCGAGAAGCGGCAACCACAGTAGTTCTGTCGATACATGCCAAGCTCGCGCGAACGGCGTGTCGCCTCGGGGTAATACGGGCGAAAATCGCGAATCACCGGGGTGAGCCCATGTGCCGCCGCCAAGCGCTCAAGCACGTCATTGCAGGTATCGAACAGCTGGTACGGCGAGACGGCGAGCGTCGTGCCCACAAACTCAAACCCGCGCTCCTGGGCCACGCGGCACGCCTCGGCCAAGCGCAGGGCATAGCACGCGCGACAGCGACGAGGCCGATCGGCACCCAGCGGTGCCACGCCGGTCTCCCAGCGATCGCGGTCCTCCCCCGCCTCGATAAGCTCGATGTCGCCATCGGCACACCACCGGCGCAGCTCGTCCAAACGCCGTTGCCATTCATCGTGAGGCTGAATATTGGGGTTGGTCCAGCAAATCGTGGGCTCAAACCCCTCCTCGCACAGCAGGCGAACCGGCTCAAGCGAGCATGGTGCACAGCACGCATGCAGCAACAACGACTTCATCGACATCTCCTCACCCAAAAAAGCGCACGCCAAAGGACGTATCCTCGCAGGCGACAATGCGGCGGTCGCGCAAAATGGTCCGCACGTAATACCAGTCGCCTACACAGCCCGACAAATGCAAGCCGGCCGCCAAGTAGCACAGCAGCGGATAGCCCGAAAACGCAAACCCCAGGGCAAGCGTTGTCGTCACAACAACCGTCGGTGCCAGGCAAACCGCCACGTACCGCCGGCGAGAATACACAACGCCTTCGGCGCAGGCATAAATCATGCACGTCTCACGGTTCGCTCCAAAAGTCACGTGCGCACCCGCGGGCGCAAACAACTTAAAGAACGCTGCATGCACCAGCTCGTGCACGGCAAATGACGCCGCAGAAACCGCAGCCAAGCCGACTATCCAGCCCACGACCGCCGTCCAACCGCCCGCGTCAGCCGCATCCAGGTCCGCGGGTCCGCCCAGCAGCATAAACACCGGCACCAGGCACACGGCAAATGCGCCAAGCACGGCCATCCCCCACACAAAGCAGGCGTGCAGAAAATCCTCGTCTTCAAACGCATGTATGTTGGAAATCTCATTCATAGCATCTTAGGATAGCGCCCCTGCCACGTACCCGTCAGCATGTGCGATAATGTCGAACGATATGCACGAATTGACCACCGCGCCGCCGAGCCCCGCGCCCGGCCGCGCTCTCACCATATGCGAAGGAGTCCCATGGCATCCAAATACTCCATGAACGACCGTCCCAGCTGGCCTCGCCGCGCCATCGTTACCGCCGGCGAGCCCTATGGCAACAAGGGCCTTCACTTTGGCCACGTTGGCGGCGTCTTTGTCCCGGCCGACTTCTTCGCCCGTTTCCTGCGGGACCGTCTGGGCCGCGAGAACGTCATCTTCACCTCGGGCACCGACTGCTATGGCTCGCCCATCATGGAGAGCTACCGCAAGCTCAAGGAGAACGAGGGCTACGACAAGTCCATTAGCGAGTATGTCGAGTCCAATCACTCCCGCCAGGCTGCGACCCTCAACAACTACAACATCAGCTGCGACATCTACGGCGGCTCGGGCCTTGAGCCGGCTGCGCAGATTCACAACGAGGTTACCGCCGAGATTATCGAGCGCCTGCACGAGCAGGGCACCATCTCCAAACGCTCCACGCTGCAGTTCTACGATGCCAAGGCCGGCACGTTCCTCAACGGCCGTCAGGTGATCGGCCGCTGCCCCATCCAGGGCTGCAAGTCCGAGAAGGCCTATGCCGACGAGTGCGACCTGGGCCACCAGTTTGAGCCCGAGGAGCTCATCGCGCCCAAAAGCCAGCTCACCGGCGAGGTGCCCGAGCTGCGCCCGGTCGACAACCTCTACTTCGACCTGCCGGCCTACCTCGACTTTATGAAGACCTATACCGCCAAGCTCGCCCAGAACCCGCAGGTTCGCTCCGTGGTCTCCAAGACCATGGAGGAGTGGCTGCTGCCGGCGCAGCTCTATATTCAGAACAAGTTCCGCGAGGCTTTCGACGCCGTCGAGGACCAGCTGCCCGAGCACACTGTGCTGGAGCCCGAGGGTAACAAGAGCAGCTTTACCGTCACCTTCCCCAGCTGGAAGGAGCGCGACGATGCCCACGCAGTGCTCGCCAACGGTGGCGTGCGCTTCCGCAGCGGCAAGGCGCTCGTGCCCTTCCGTATCACCGGCAACATCGACTGGGGCGTTCCGGTGCCCGAAGTCGATGGCGTCTCCGACGTCACCTGCTGGTGCTGGCCCGAGAGCCTGTGGGCACCCATCAGCTACACCCGCACCGTGCTCGCACGCGATGCCAAGGCCGCCGGCGTGACCGAGGGTGTCGCCGCCCAGGATGCCGCCCTCATGGGCGAGCCAGCCGCCGATTCCACCCAGGTGCCCGCGCCGACCTATCAGCACAGCTCGCTCGACTGGCGCGACTGGTGGTGCTCGGACGACGCACAGATCTACCAGTTCATTGGCCAGGACAACATCTACTTCTACTGTATCGCGCAGACCGCCATGTGGGAGGCCCTGGGTTGGGACCTCACGCAGAGCACCGTCAGTGCCTGTTACCACCTGCTCTACATGGGCAAAAAGGCCAGCTCGTCCTCGCAGACGCCTCCCCCGCCGGCAGACGACCTGCTCAACCACTACACCTGCGAGCAGATGCGCGCACACTGGCTGTCGCTCGGCCTGTCCGAGAAGCCGGTGAGCTTTAGCCCCAAGGCATACGACACGCGCGTGACCGGCAAGGACAAGGACGGCAACGAGGTGCGCGCCTGCGACGACAAGCGCGTTATCGACCCGGCCCTCAAGGAGAGCGCGCTGCTGACCGGCGTGTTCAACCGCCTGGCCCGCAGCTGCTTCTACGGCGTCGCCGCCAAGGAGGGCGACGAGAGTCCCTATCGCAACGGCTGCGTCCCCGCCGGTGCCGCTTCTGACACCGTGGTCGAAGCCGCCCAGCAGGCAGCCCTCGCCTTTGAGCAGGCCATGTACAAGTTCGAGACGCACCGCGCGCTTGCCGTGTGCGACGACTACCTGCGCGCCGCCAACAAGCGCTGGAGCGACGCCTCCAAGGCCGCCAACAAGCTCGAGGGCGAGCCAGCCAACGCCGCGATGAAGCAGGCCCTCGTCGACGCCTTTACCGAGCTGCGCGTGGCGACCGTCCTGATGCACGGTATTGTGCCGGCCGGGTGCGAGCTCATCTGTGAGTACTTCGACGTCGACCCGGTCGCCTTCTTTAGCTGGGACAACATCTTTGCCTCCACGGACAAGTTTGTGGAGAGCCTGGGCGAGAAGCCCGGCGAGCACCGTGTGAAGCCGCTGCCCCCGCGCTTCGACTTCTTTAGCAAGCACGAGAGCCAGTACTAAAGCACGCCAGCAGCGGCGTGCCCGGAAAGTAGTCAAATTGGGACGGGAAGGAAAGACGGATGTCCAAGCCGCGTCGTCGTAAGCAGAAAAAGCAGGTCAAGCCCGAGCTCAAGCTTAGGCAGTTTGCCTCCACCGAGCTTTCCGACCAGCTTGCCGCCCAACACTCCGCCGCCGGCCTGCCGCGCTTTATGGTCGACACGGTCGCCGGCGCCTATGCCCCCACCGATGCCGAGCTCATGATCGAGGGCTTCGGCGCCGCGGCCACACGCCCGGTCACGCTGCGCGCCAACACGCTCAAGGCAACCGCCGAGGACATCGTTGCGGCGCTCGATGCCACCGGCATCGCGCACCAAACCGTTACCTGGTATCCGGACGCCTTTATCCTGCCCGAGGCCCAGGTTTCCGATCTGTGGAATCTCGACATCTATCGCGACGGCAAAATCTATCTGCAGAGCCTGTCGTCCATGATGCCGCCGTTGGTCCTGGGCGCTCAGGCCGGCGAGGACATCCTGGACATGTGCGCAGCCCCCGGCGGCAAGACGACGCAGATCGCCGCCCTCACCCAGGGCCAGGCACACCTCACGGCCTGTGAGATGAGCATTCCCCGCGCCGAAAAGCTTGAGTCCAACCTCCACCGTCAAGGTGCCAAAAACGTGCCCGTCATGCGCATCGACGCACGCGAGCTCGACGAGTTCTTCCGCTTTGATCGCATCCTGCTCGACGCTCCCTGCACCGGCACGGGCACCGTCATCAGCGACAACGAGAAAAGCCTGCGCGGCCTGACCGAGCAGTTGCTGAGCAAGTGCGCCCGCTCGCAGCGAGCACTTCTGGACCGCGCCATGGGTGCCCTCAAACCGGGCGGCACGCTCGTCTATTCGACCTGTTCGATCTTGCCGCAGGAAAACGAGGACGCCCTGCAAGAGGCCCTCGACAAGCATATGGACTGCGAGCTCATCCCCCTCGACGGCACGCCGAGCGAAAGCGAAGCGCGTCGCGCCCAGGATGCCGGCGAGGAGCCGCATATCGAGTGCAATGCCCTCACTGAGGCCATCGCTGCCGGCCATGTCTCGGCCGTCGCCAACGGTATGCCCGGTACGCTGACCATTCCGCCTAGCCGCGACTTTGAGGGCTTCTACATTGCCCTGATCCGAAAACGCAGCTAGCGCACGGATCCAAAACTCAACAAGCTATTTCTGTGCGCGTTTGCCCTGCTGGTCGCGATGCTGTTTAAGCATCGCGCGCTCCTTGCGCTCGGCCCTTTTGCCCTTGATGGCCGTGACCACAAAGTAGATGACCGCGGCGGCAACGATTGCGCCCACACACAGGCCAATCGAGCCCAACATTGCCGAAAATTCCATACCGCGTCACCTCTCTTTTAAACGGGACTTTCAAGATAGCACCTCGATCCCCGCCACCACAGCTCCTTCACGTTCGCCTGCCCTTCGGTCTAACGGATGGCGCGGCGGGGAAAAATCAACTCGTCAAACGATTTAGCATTCGCAATTCCGGCTGCATCGTGCCGGCCGTCGTCACACAGAATCGAGTCTCCATGGACACCCTCAACGACCTAAACGAGCGCGTCGACGCCTTTGTCGGCACCAGCTCCTTCGACACGCCTGCCGCGGCAAACGACCAAGCTCCCATCGATGTGCCCGCCGAGGTTCACGAGGACATCGTCGCCTCGGTCGATTTCTCCGAGGTCGAGCTCGCAGACGAGTTCACCGAGCCCCAGGTAGCCGTGACTCCCAACGGACTGCTCCCCATGGAGCCGCTGCCCATCGACGGGCGTTTGCGCAAGGCGGCCCTCCGCATGCCCGACGAGATCGAGGAGGCCAGCGGCTTTACGCTCTTCGGCCGTCGTATCAAATCGCTCATCTACACCACCGATGTCGCGGTTATCCGCAACTCCAACGCCGACGCCGTCTTTGCGGTCTACCCTTTCACGCCGCAGCCCGCCATTACGCAGGCACTGTTGACCGTCGCCGAGTGCCCGGTCTTTGTAGGCGTGGGCGGCGGAACTACGACCGGCAAGCGCTCCGTGCAGATGGCAGCCGTCTCCGAGATGCAGGGCGCGGCGGGCTGCGTGGTCAACTCCCCCGCCACTGCCGAGATGGTCGAGCACATCACCAACATCGCCGACATCCCCGTCATCGCCACGGTCGTACGTTGCGACGATGATGCGCATGCCAAAGTGCGCGCCGGAGCCAAGATTCTCAACATCGCCGCCGGCAAAAACACACCCCAGGTCCTGCGTGAACTGCGCGAGCACTATCCCAACCTGCCGCTCATCGCACCGGGCGGCAAGACGCCCGAGAGCATTCGCGAGACCATCGCCGCCGGCGCCAACGCCATCATCTGGACGCCGCCTTCGGCCCAGCAGCTACAGGCCGACATGATGCAGCGTTATCGCAAGATGAAGGAAGACGCCACACCTGTCATCTCGCGCGACGATGTGCCCATTATCGACCAGGTCGCCGCCGCCGAAGTCAGCCAGGTCGAGAACATGAATCCCGACGTGCCGATTCCCGACGAAGTCATCGAGCGCGTCGCTTCGATCCACGAGCGCGTCGAGGAGCATCGCGCCAATCGCGGCCTCAAGCCGTCACTGCACGGCTTCTTCTTCCGCGGAAAGAAACGCTAGCCGCAACAGCAAGGCCCGCCCCACAAACGTGAGACGGGCCGTTTTCGTTTGAGCAATCATGCAGCAACGTGATGGGGCAAATTAATCCACGCGCTTGTCGCCCATAAAGAAGAGCGCCACCGTACCAGGTCCGGTATGCGAGCCAATCAGAGTACCGATGTCATTGATCTCAATCTTGCCTTTAAGCTGCGGAACCTGTTCCTCAATCAGCGCCGCAACTGCCTCGGCATCCTCGCGGCACGCCGAGTGCGACATGATGCACTTACCCGAATAATCCGTACCGCCCTGCACGTGTGCCATCATGGTCTTAGCCATCTCGGAAATCGCGCGCTTCTTAGTGCGAATTTTCTCACGTGGCGACAGCTTACCTTCGCAATCGACCGTCATAAGCGGGCAAATCTTAAGCGCCGTGCCAATGATCGCGCTCGCGGCCGAAATGCGACCGCCGCGCAGGTAGCTCGACAGATCGGTCGAGAAGAACCAGTGGTGCAGGTTGAGTTTATGCTCCTCAATCCAAGCGGCCGTCTCGTCGAGTGAAGCCCCGCTATCGCGCACGTCGGCGGCATATTCCAGCAACAGACCAAAGCCCGAAGACGCCCCCAGCGAATCGATGACGCGCACCTTGCCGCCCTGGGGATAGCGATCCGCGAGCATCTGCGCCGCGACGCAGGCCGATCCATACGTGCCCGAAATACCCGACGACAACGTCAGGTGCAGCACGTCTTTACCCTCGGCAACAAACGGCTCCCAAAACTCCTCGTACTCACCCACGCTCACCTGAGACGTCTTGGGCATGGCGCCCGCGGCAATCTGGGCAAAAAACTTGTCCGGCGTAATCGACTGATACAGATCGTCCGTATAGACAACATCGTCGATCTCGTAATGAAAACACACGACAGGGATATTGCGCGCCGCAAAGAACTCACGGGTTCGGTCGGCGGCGGATTCACAGGTCAGGACAAAATCACTCATATGAGGCTCCTTACTCATTGCTGCGCAAATTATCGCACAGTGAGCCTACATGCGGTACATATGTCCACTATTTACCAAATCGAACCAAATATAGTGAACATCTTTACCACCATCGTCTCCACCGGCCCCATGCATAAATATCTGAGAAAACACCCTCTGTCGTCTCCACCCAACCGACACATCTACCTTCACTAAATCGATTTACCAAACCGTTCAGCCGACAATTCAGCCGCTGGCGCAAAATCGAAACAAAAGCGGCGCATACTGATAAACGTTTGATGCTGTTTATCAGTTTTACCAGCCCCATCGGAAGGTGTTTCATGGTCGCATTCGATCGCAACCCGCAAGACTTCAAGTATCTGCGCCTGCTGTCGAGACAGTTTCCCACCGAACAATCCGCATTTACCGAAATTATCAACCTCTCGGCCATCCTTAACCTACCCAAGGGCACCGAGCATTTTATGAGCGACGTGCATGGTGAGTACGAAGCCTTTATGCACATCCTCAACAACTGCTCGGGCGTCGTGCGCGAACATGTCGACGAGATCTTTGGCGACACGCTCTCCTTTGACGAAAAGGGCGAGCTGTGTACGCTCATCTACTACCCGCGCGAGAAGATCGACCTGGTCCGCAGTCAGCGCGAGGACTCGCCCACCTGGTACAAGACGATGCTTGACCAGCTCATCATGGTCGCTCGCTCACTTTCAAGCCGCTACACGCGCTCCAAGGTGCGTAAGGCCATCCCGCGCGATTACGCCTATATCATCGACGAGTTGTTGCACACGCACCCGGACGAGAACAACTATCGCGTGCGCTATCACGAGCGCATCGTGGAGTCCATCCTGGAGACCGCCAGCGCCGACGACTTTATTGAGTCGCTCGCCTCGCTCATCAAGCGCCTGGCCGTCGACCACCTGCACCTGGTGGGCGACATCTTCGACCGCGGCGGCGGCGCGGCCAAGATTATGGACCGTCTGCTCACCTACCATTCGCTCGACATCCAGTGGGGCAACCACGACCTGCTGTGGATGGGCGCTGCGACCGGTGAGCCCGCCTGCATCGCCACGGTGTTGCGCAACAACCTACGCTACGACAACTACGAGATCCTGGAGAACGACTACGGCATCTCGCTGCGTGAGCTTGTCGCCTTTGCCGATGCCACCTACACCGCCGGTGAGTCCATCACCCCGCTGATCAAGGCCATCAACGTGCTGCTCTTTAAGCTCGAGGGCCAGATTATCCAGCGCCACCCCGAGTTCGATATGACCGACCGCCTGTTACTCGACAAGATCGACCACGACACCGGCACGGTCACGCTCGCCGACGGCAGCGTGCGGCCGCTCACGACCAACGACTTCCCCACCGTCGACCCGGCGGACCCCTATACGCTCACGTCTCAGGAGCAGCACATCATCGACAAGCTCGTGTCCGAGTTTGTCACCGCCGATCACCTGCATCGCCATATCGATTTCCTCTATTCCCACGGCTCGATGTACAAGGTCGCCAACGGCAACCTGCTCTTCCATGGCTGCGTGCCGCTCAACGAGGACGGCACCTTTAGCAGCATGAACTGCCTGGGCACCTGGCACGCTGGCCGTGATTATCTCGATCTTTGCGACCACATCGCCCGCCGCGCGTGGCGCGTGGGCGACCGCGATGCCCTCGACTGGATGTGGTACCTGTGGATTGGCTTCAATTCACCCGCCAGCGGACGCCTGGTGCGTACCTTTGAGCGCGCCTATATCGCCGATAAGAGCACCTGGGTCGAGCCGATGGACCCGTACTTTACGCTTACCAAGTCGCCCTCGGTCTGCGATGATATCATGCGCGAGTTTGGCGTCGCGCCCATGGCATGCTCGCCGACCGGCCACATCATCAACGGCCACACGCCCGTTAAAACCACCAAGGGCGAGCAGCCCATCCGCGCCGAGGGCAAGCTGCTGGTCATCGATGGCGGCTTCTGCCGCGCTTACCATCCCAAGACGGGCATCGCCGGCTATACGCTTATCTCGAGCTCGCGCGGCTGCCGCCTCAAGTCGCACCGGGCCTTTACGACGGTTGCCGAGGCACTCACGCGCAACGTGGACATCGAAAGCGAGACCAACCGTTTTGACCAAGCGGACCGTCGCCGCATGGTGAGCGACACCGATACTGGCGCCAAGATCCGCAGCCAAATCCAGGACCTGCGCCAGCTGCTCGATGCATATAGAAACGGTGCTATCGAGGAGCGCGCCTAGCACCACCCGCGGGGATTGGCTAAACTTGCTGAGTTTGTCATCCCCGCGGCGCTTCGGCGCCAGCTTAAGGCAGGTACCATGCAAAAGCTCCTTGCGCAGATCATGAAATTTGGCGTCGTCGGTGTCATTGCCACGGTTATCGACTTTGGCATTATGAATCTGCTCCACTACGGTCTGGGCCTCAACATCCTAATCGCCAACACCAGCGGCTTTATCATCTCACTCATCTTTAACTACCTCGCAAGCATGAAGTACGTGTTTGCGCACAAGGAAGGCATGAGCCGCCGCCGCGAGTTCATCATCTTTGTCGTGCTGTCCGTGATCGGTTTGGTGCTCAACGACGGCATCGTGCTGGCGCTCAACGCCGGCCTGGGACTCGAGGCCAATATCGCCAAGATCTGCGCCACCGCGCTTGTCATGGTCTACAACTTTGTGACCCGAAAAATCTTCCTGGAGGGCGACGAGACAAAATAGCTCGAAACCCCTGCAGCATTACGGCGCCCACGGACGACGCGCACTCAGCGCAGTGTCGTCCGTGGGTGTCGCTCGTTTACGGGCAAATTTTCAACGTTTGCGGATTAGCTCTTGAAAATTTGGCGAGTTCATATAGTTCTTGGCAAAGACCTTACGTTTCCCTTGTAAAAGCTCTAAAGTATCCTCTGCTCGATTCATCAACGCATTGGATGTGATTACGTGCGCAAGGCGCTGGCACAACCTCATACCAAGCAGTTCCTCAAGTTTGCTGTCGTGGGTCTTATCTCCTTTGGCATCGACTGGGGCATGCTCATTGCGCTCGTCGAGCTGTTCCACCTCGACTTTTTGATGAGCACCACGGTTTCGTTTATCACGTCCGTCGTGGTCAACTACTGGCTCAGCATGAAGTACGTGTTCGACCACCGCGAAGGCATGAGCCGCAAGCGCGAGTTCACGATCTTCACCATCCTGTCGGTGATCGGCCTGGGCCTCAACGACCTGTACATGTTTGTGGGCGTCACGTTTTTGAGCATCGGCTACCAGGCCATGAAGGCCATCGCCACGTTCCTCGTCACCTGGTACAACTACTTCAGCCGCCGCTTCTTCCTCGAGGGCGCACGGTCGTAGTCGATTCACTATTTGCTTGAATGTATAACCGGTTGGAATTCCCGTTCCAACCGGTTTTTTGTTTGCCGAGAGACCCGGCGACCCCGTCCCATTCGCTGTAAAAGCGGGCGGCTCGAATGTTTGTCCGAACCGCCCGCTTGGTGCGATATGTCGAGGCTCCTAGCCCGTCACGTAATACCAGACCACGTTGTCACCGTTGGAGAGAACGTAGTTGCTGCAGGCCGTCATGGGCGTTGCGCCGTTGACGGAGTACATCCAGCCGCTCGTGCCGCCGTACTGTTTCTCGGCCAAACCACCAATCGCAGAAACATACGTGCCGTACGATGAGCCGTGTGCGTTGACAGAAAGGCCCAGCGCGCACAGGGCATCGTAAACGGTGGCGCCTTCGTTAAAGGTAAAGGTGCCGCCAGAGGACACGGGATTGCCCACAGCGCTCGATGTGACCGAAACCGTCACCGTAACGTAGTTGGACTCCTGTGAGCCGCTTTGGCTGCCCGAGGAGGCGTTTCCACCATTAGAGGATGAGGCTCCATCAGACGACTGGCCACCGCCCGAAGAAGCACCACCAGACGCATTGGAAGTATCACTGGCTCCCGTATTTTGGGCAGCGGATTTATCGCCAGACTTCTTGCCGCCCCGGTCCTCGGACTTCTTGCTATCCGAGTTTTTGTCCGATTCCTTGTTTGAAGACTCGGAATCGTCCTTGTCGTCGTTCGAACCCTTGGACTCATCTTTTGCGTCATTCGATGACTTGGAATCCTTGGAACTGGCCTCGCCCGAAGTCGTAGTCGAGCCAGACGCCTTGGTGTCTTTGGTGACGACGCTCTCCCCCGTCACGGTCTGAATGATCCAGTCGATGGACCAGGCACCGCTTGTGGAAGGATGGACGAAACCCAGCGAGACGACGATCAGAATGGTGCATGCAGCAGTCAGAACGCCGAGGAGCGCCTTGCGACGAGAGGTGGACGCCGCCGAAGCGGCGCCCTTTTGCTTTGGATCATCGAGCTGGATAAACGAGGAGTCGGGCTGTTGCCCGCTGGTCTCCTTGGGCTTATCGGGCATTACCGTCACCCTTGCCGCGCTTGGTCAGCACGAAGACGGCGATGAGCGCGAGGCCAATCACGCCGGCGGCGATGCCAACGATGGCGAGCGGATTGGTGCCAGTCTCCTGCTCGGAAGCACTAGAGGACTTCTTAGCAGTGGTCGTGGAAACAGCACCCGTATCGGACTTGGAATCGGACTTCTTGTCGGACTTGCCGTCCTTCTTGTCAGACTTGTTATCAGACTTCTTGTCAGACTTCTTGTCGGACTTGTTGTCCTTGGTCTCGGTCTTGGTCGACACCGTCGTCTTGGTCACCGGCTTCTGGCCCGGGGCAATAGCGCCGCCCTTCGAGCCGGAGCCAGAGCCCGCGCCAGCGCCGGAACCAGTACCGGTACCAGAACCGCCGCCGCCATTCGAACCAGCGCCGCCATTACCGCCAGGGTTAACGGCATTCTTGGTCCACTTGGCATACAACGTCAGGTCGGCCGTCACCGGCGTACTGAAGTCGTACGCCCGCGTGCAAGCCTCATCGGTGAACCAACCGCCGAAAGTGTAGCCATCGCGCGTCGGATCGGCCGGCTTGACCAGCTTGCCGTCGGCCGTAGCAACAAACTTAGTGTCGCAAGCAGACCCGCCGTTGGAATTAAAGGCAACCGTCCAAGACTCAACGGCCCCGAGCTTGAACAGCGTGCCCGAATCATTGATGTAGTACAGGCTGCCAGATGCATCGGCAATGACCGTAGAGTCACAGTACTGGTAATGGCCAGCCGCATCATAAATCTGCGTCGCCTCTGCATCACCGAGCGTATAGCGATACACGCCACCACCAGCAGAGTAGTTGACGTAATCCTTGCTATCCGCGCTGTTAACGGTGAAGTACACATAGGTCTTGCCGCCCTGAACACTCACCAGCGGAGTAGCAGCAATACCGTTGAGGCCAGCCGGCAGCGCCTTGCCGTCGGCAGCAGCGACCATCGTGGTCTTACCCGTCTTCAGGTTATAGAGAACCAGAGCAGAGCCCGTAGCCGTCTGTCCGCCGACAATCAGATTGTCACCAAACACCGCAGGGGCGCTCAGATTATTCGTAAGGCCCAGATCAACCGTCTTCTGTGCACTCAGCACACCCTTCGCCGAAAGCGAAATCACATGGAGCTTTCCGTCGTGCGTCATCTGATAGAAGGTCGAACCATTGGACGGATCGGCAATGCAATCGGCATTTGCGACAGCGCCGAGCTCCATGGTCGAAACGACATCGCCCGTCGTCTTATCAATGCACTTAAGCGTGCCCGCGCTCGTAGGAACGATGGCATACTTATCCGTCAAAGCCGCACCAGTCCAGTAATAGCCCTCGGAAGCGTCAATGTTCTGCCAAGAAACTTCGCCCGTGGCAATCTTAATGCGCATAAAGGAGCCGTTGCCGTAGGTCGCGTTGTAATTCTCGTCATACGAAATATCGACCGAGCCTACATAGACGTACTCGCCGTCCGAAACGACGGTGCAGGAGCTCTGCGTCAAGTCCGTCAAACCAGGCGACAGCCACTTGCAGATCAGCTTGTCTGCAGTAATCGCCTGGACCGCACCGCCGTTGAGCGGAACGATGATAAGGCCATTGGTATAGATCGGGCGAGAGGTATAGCTCACCTTAGAGGCAAGCGGCGCAGAGGCAACCTTTTTGCCCGTGGACGAATCGATCTTAATGAGCTCGTTCTCGGTCGCGATGTACACAAAGCCGTTAGCAATGACAGGCTCGCTGCAGTTGGCATACTGCTGGCCAGACTCGGCCTTCCAATCGAAGGCCCACTTAAGACCGGCGGCCTGCGCAGGCGTCTTGGCATCCGTTACGGTCGAACCGTTGCCACTGTTGCCGTAGCCGGCCCACTCGGCATCCCAATTAGGAGTCGTCGCACTCGGGTCCACGACAATCTTGTCGGGATCGGGCATGGGCGATTTTTCGGTGGTGTAGGCAAATGTAACCTTGTCGCCGCTCTTGAGCGTGACCTGGTTGGCACAGAGGGATGAGGACTCTCCGTTGATATACAGATGCCAGTATTTACCGGTCGCACCATCATAGCCGTAAGACTTGTCTTCGAACGGCGAAGTAATGGACCAGTATGCACCACTCTGGGAGGCCTTGTAATCAATGCCCTTCGCCTTCAGAACCGTCTCAATAAGGTCCTGAGCCGTAGAGCCTTCGGGCAGAGAAACGTTGCTTGCCGAGCCCCAGCGAGCATTGTTGCCGTTGACATCGGGACCGATAACATCGACAGACCCAAGAACCTGGCCAGGAAGGGCATCGGCGTCAGCACCATACATAAAGGTGACGGCATCGCCCTCATGGAGCTCGTAGGCACCGGCGCCAACGTCGGCGAACTTGCCATTTACGTAGAAGCGCCAATAGCTATTGGTCGCAGCATCCCAGCCATAGGACTTACCATCGAACGGCGAATAAATGCCGTTGAGGAACCAGCCCCAAGACGATTCGCTAGCATCGAGCTTAAGGCCGGTCTGCTCAAGGAGATCCTTGGCAGTGGAGCCTGCCTTGAGACTCGTCTGGCCCGTCGAAGCCCAAACCTGCTGCTTGCCGTCCTTGTCCTTACCGAGAACCTGAACAGAAGCATGGACAGAATCGGAGGGCAGCTGGTCGCCCCAGCCACCGTAGAACCACGTAACGGTATCGCCGGCATGGATGGTGACATTGTCCGCCGTATAGTCACTCGACTTGCCGTTGATGAACAGCTGCCAATAGGTCGAATAATCTTGGGGCGTACCCAGCTCAACACCGTTGTACTTAAGGCTCAGAATGAAGGAGCCCGCAGCAACGGCGTCAATGTCGTTCGCCTCGAGTGCGACCTTCGTAAGATCAAGCGCGCTCGAGCCGGACGTCACCACATACTGCGCGTTATCGACCCAAGCCTGAGTCTTGCCCTGGGCATCGCGACCAATGACGGTCACATTTGCGGCAACCTGGTCCTTAACGACAGGGGACGCGCTACCAGCCGTATAGGCAAACTCAACCTTCTGCCCCTGGGTGAGCTTAACGCTGCTCGCGCCAACCGAGGAAGACGCACCGTCGACGAACAGCTGCCAGAAGGCATAAGTCGTCGGATCGAAGGCAAGCGTACGGCCATCGCTCGGGGATGTGATGCTTTTGAGGTAGAAACCGTATGCCGTGTTCGGATCGTAGTCTGCCTTGAAGCCCGTCTTCTGCTGCAGCTTAACGAAGGCATCCGCAGCCGTCGCGCCCTCGTCGAGCTTGAGCTGCGTGGGTGCCACCCAGGTCTGAGCCTTGCCGTCGGCATCGGTGCCGATAATCGAGAACGAGACCTCGACTTGCTTCTTGGCGACATCGCCGGTTTCTGTCGGGTTCTCCGTCTGGACGGCAGTCGCGGCGGCAGATCCTGCTTGGCCAGCGGATGCCGTCGAAGACTGCTCGCTCGTAGCAGGGCTCTCCCCCGTCGCCGAGCCTTCGTCGCCAGTTGCTGCCTCTGTTGTGGCGGCACTAGCTGCAGGCGCGCCCTCGGAATCCGAGACCTCGGTGCCGCTCTGCTCGGCGGTACCGCCCGCAAGCGCTGCGTCCTCGCCCGGCGTCGCAGCCTGAGCCACAGCCTCGGCAATGCCCTCGGCGCCCTCGGCCCACAGTTGAGCCGGCGTGGTGCCAAAGGCCATCGCGAAGGCCAGGAATGCCACCAGGCCGCGCTTGGCTACACCGCGTGCAATCGCGCCACGACGATGCAACGAGGCGCGCTCACGCTCGTCCTCAAACATATCCATTTGTCCCCCATTGTCTGTACTTGGAGCGTTGCCTTGAGGCTGCCCCACGTCATCGCGCATGTTGCGCTCGAGTTCCCCCATCGGGGTCCCCTTCCCTCCAGAGCCCTATGCACACCGGCGGCATACGCCGCGGCAACGTGCAAGATGGGAGGCGATCCGACTTAACCTTAACGGCTCGGGCACGTCGTCCGATCTGCGACGCGAGCATCCCGAGCCAAGAGGAATTACGGTTACTGGTACAGCCGGGGACTTGCACCCCGATTCTCCCAAACGCGCAGGAAAACCGCGCATTCGTGCGTCTCCGCACCACCATCTAGGCCATCGATTAATACCGTCAATATGCTATCACGCAAAAGGGCCTCGCACGCAGGCGAAGCCCAAGGTAAAAGCTATTGTTTGCGATAGGAAAATGCGGTGACGGTCGCAGACTCTAGTGCTTGCCGCCGTGGCTGTTGCGCCAAATCTCGCGGCCCAGCATCAGCGCCAGCACCAGCGCGCTCACGTAGCCCATAAAGCCAATGACCGGGATACCAAACACAACCGGCTCGATGCGCGCGTAGTACACCACCGACGAACCGATAAACAGGCCGGCGATCACAATTGCCATCGACATGCGGTCGATAATTCCGCCCAGCTGCCGCAGCGCCTTATCGCTGCTCATGATCTGCGTGTTCACCTTAAGCTGGCCGCGCGTGAGCATGCGCGACGCCAAGCCCAGATACTCGGCCGCCTCGAGCGAGCCTTTTGCCGCGCGATAGCTGCTCGCGGCAAGATCGCGCCCCATTTCGCGCACGCGCGCATAGGTGCTCTTCTCGTTTTTGATGTGCGTCTGGATAATCTGGATCATATTGACGTTGGGCATGTACTCGGTCAGCAGGCCCTCAAGCGTCACCATGCCGCGCGCGAACATTGTCACCACGCTCGGCAGCTCAACGTCGTTCTTGCGCGCCAGGTTTAGCAGCGAGGTCAAAAACTCGCCGATATCAAGATCCTTAAGGTCAAGACCCGCAAAGTCGGCGACGATAAAGTCCAGATCGGACAAAAAGGCCGAATGGTCGAGCTCGGCCGAGTCGCCGCGCGTCACGGCAAAGCGCATAAGCGAATCCTTGAGCTTGGGCACGTCGCCCTCGGCCACGGCGAAAATCATGTCCTTGACGATACCGCGGTCGTGGCTCGACATGCGCCCGACCATGCCCAGGTCAATAAAGTAAACGATGCCATCTTTGAGGATGATGTTTCCCGCATGCGGGTCGGCATGGAAAAAGCCGTCGTCGAGCACCTGCGTCGAATAGTCCTCGACAATCGCCGAGCCAATCTTTTCCAGGTCATAGCCCTCGGCCACCAGGCGCTCGGGATCGGCAATCGAGATGCCGTCAATGTAGTCCATGACCACCACGTGTTCGGTGCAAAGATCCAGGTAGGACTTAGGACACGACACGCCATGGACGCTCTTATGGAACTCATAGAAATCGTTGAGGTTTTTGGCCTCGGCCAAAAAGTTGGTCTCCTCGCGAAACGAGGTCCACAGCTCTTCGACCACGCCGTGCAGGTCAACAAACTGATCGGTGTTGACAAACTTGGAAACGATGCGCACCACCGAGCGAATGATGTCGATGTCCTGCGCCATCACCTGCTGCGCACCGGGGCGCTGCACTTTAACGGCCACGTCCTCGCCGGTCACCAAGCGGGCGCGGTGCACCTGCGCGAGCGACGCGCTACCGAGCGGGTTGGGGTCGATGGCGTCGAACATCTGCCCCAAGCGCTGGCCGTACTCCTCTTCCAGACAGCGGAGCACTACCTCATACGGCACCGGCTCTACGTCGGAGCGCAGGCGACGCAGCTCGTCGCAAAACCGCTGCGGCAAGATCTCGGAGCGGTTGGCCAGGATCTGCCCCATCTTGACGAACATGGGGCCGAGCTCTTCGAGCAGACGACGCAGGCGCACCGGCGTGAGGTTATCCCACACGCGGTACTTTTTGACCAGGCGAACAATCTGCCCGATGCGTTCGCGGCGGCCTGCCGGCGTGAGCTGGTATTCCTCGTCCGGCGCCATCGCGTCGGGCTCCTCGGGGACCATATCGACAGCGCGCGGCTTCTTGCGAGCGCCCGAGACGGCGGCCTCAACCTCATCGACAACCGCCGTCTCGTCACCCAAGGGATCTAGATTGTTGTAATCGGTGGTGGAATCTGCCATCTGCGCTGCTACTCGGCCTCTTCGGCGTCCTCTGCGTCGTCGGGCTCAACGGACTCGACGGGCACCGAGGTCACGTTGTCCTCGACCGAATCGACGATGTCGCGCACATGGGCCAAAAAGGCCGTGCGCTCAGGGGCGGTCATAACGCGGACGCGGGCCAGGATGAGCTCGTCGAGCACGCGCTGCGCCGCAGTCTCGCCCTGCATGCCCAGGCGCTCGGTCAGGTCGGAGATGGTGCCACCCGCCTGCTCGAACATGTCAGACACGCTGCGGGCGATATCGGGGGTGCCGGCATCCTTGCGGACCTGCTCGCCCTTGGTATTGAGGTCGTCAAGGACCTTCTTGCCGCCCTCGACGGCAACGGCGGCGGCGCCAAAGCCCACGTTGATGGCACCGTTAACAAGCTGATCGAGTTTCATAACCATGGTTGGCTCCAATCATGAACAACTGCATTGGCCTTCTTGTACCCAAGATTGGGCGAACGACACAAAATCGTTTTACCGCCAAGGTAGGAATCGAGCGGGGCAAAGCCCTCGACGGCGTTTGCCCCGCTCGCTCGTTGCAAGGTCGGCTTTACCTCACATTGTCGTTCATCGCGAAGGAATTCTTCATGGCACAGCTCGTGGTGTAGAGGACCTTGCCCAACAGAGCATCGGTCTCCACCCGCACGCGCTCGGCAAACTCCTCGTTGGCGCGGGCAAGCTCGGCGGGCACCTCGGCCTCGGGCAGCGCGGCCACGACAGCGTCAACGTCGTGAATCTGCTTGTGGCCCATGCCGCCGACCTTTTCCTGATAATCCTCGACCGCACGACCGCACTCATGGAAGCGAACATCGGCCAAGGCACCGATCAGGCGATTTGCCCAATAGAAATTCTCGGACGTCACGCGAGCCTGCGTGTCGGCATAGTACTCGGGCATGGTCTCGACATTGGCGTACAGCGGCACGAGCGCGTTAAACGAGTTAGAGCCAAACGCCATCCACTGCACGGCGCGATACGCCGGCTGTACATAGGGACGCAGCTGCAACACGGCAAGCTGGCTGTTGCGGTTGATGCCGATGGGACGATAGGCACCGCGCGTGGCGGGCGTGCCCTTGCTGCCGTAGCAGTCGTACTCCGTGCCCTGGTAGTGGCTCGAAAGCACGTACTTGATGTCCTCGATGGTCACCTTGCGCTCGGGCACGCGGCTCCAAGGGATGTCGTCGCTCTCGGGCGTGTAGTCGGCGTCGGGACCGTCCCATACATCGCTGGGGTTGAGGCAGCGCTGCATATACCAGGCGCGCGGCGTGTTGTAGACATGGTCGCTGTCGCTGTGCGAGCCAAAGGCCTCGCGCGGGTTAAAGACCGTCGCCGGACCGTCGCCCCCGACGCCCAGCGTCAGGTCC
The DNA here is from genome assembly GCA_900539035.1 of uncultured Collinsella sp. Lineage (GTDB taxonomy): Bacteria > Actinomycetota > Coriobacteriia > Coriobacteriales > Coriobacteriaceae > Collinsella. The sequence continues at coordinate 26,211 of UQAU01000005.1, forward strand.
AGATGCCACTCGGCCATCCAGGAGCGCAGGTCGGCAGAGCACATATGATCTGCCTGGGTGCCCTCGGCATCGTCCAGGTCAAAGCTGTCGATACCCAGCTGGTTGGGCATGGTCACATAGGCGTCATCGGGCACGCGCTTGGCGATCCAGTGGTGGCCGCCGATGGTCTCGAGCCACCAGATCTCGTCAACGTCACTAAAGGCGATGCCGTTGTTCTCGTAGGTACCGTAGCGCTCGAGCAGGTCGCCCAGGATACGCACGCCGTCGCGGGCAGACTTGGCGTACGGCAGCACCAGGGTCACCATGTCCTCCTCACCCAGACCGCCGGGCTGCGCCGGGACGTAGCCGTCCTCGCCCTCGTTGCCCTTGGCGGGCACGTAGTCGACAAGCGGATCGGCGCCGCGGACGCGCTCGTTGGTGGTGAGCGTCTCGGTTGCGGACATGCCAACATTGAGCTCGTTGAAGCCGGCCTCGGCCCAAATGCCATGACCCGGGACAACGTCGGGGACGCTTGTGTAACGCATGGGATTGTCGGGCAGTTCAACGGTCAGGTGGCTCAGGACACTCGTGTAGACACGCGGCTGCTCGTCGGGATGTACTACGCGCATGCGCTTGGGCTCAAACACCCCGTTGGACGAGTCCTCGTTGCGGGCGACCAGGGTCGACCCGTCATAGCTCGCGTTCTTACCAACCAAAATCGTTGTGCACGGCATGCGCATCCTCCTTGAGCGAAGAAATCAAACGGCAACAGTGTATCGCTTCGGCGCAAAAAGGGCGAAACCGCCGCCCCGGCAGCCCCTGTGGGCAAAAAATGCCAAATATGAGTACTGTCACAAATTTAGTAGCAGCAATTTAAGCGAATGCAGGTGTCGATAATCTACATTTGTTCAAAAGCTTGACAATGTAATTCCTCATAAGTCCAATAAAATAGGCTCTCTATCGATAATAAATACCGATAGAGAGCCAAAATGACCTAAAACATATGTGACTATCTTGGCAACAGTACTCATATTTGGCGTTTTTTGCCCACGTGGTATATGTCTAACCCCCTCAAACAGCCCAAAACGCCTATTTCGATGCGCGCTCCGCCGCCTCAATCACGTGTTTGGCAAGAACCGCTGTCGTTACAGCCCCCACGCCGCCCGGCACGGGCGTGATGGCGTTAACGATCGGCTCCGTAGCATCAAAATCGACGTCGCCGACCAGCTTGCCGGCGGCCTCGTCCCAGTTAATGCCCACATCGATGATTGTCTGGCCCTCGCGAACCGCATCCGCGCCAATCGTGCGCGCACGTCCAACCGCAGCAACAACAATGTCGGCAGAACGGCACTCGGCAGCCAAGTCGCGCGTATGCGTATGGCACGTCGTCACTGTGGCATTGCGGGTCGTAAGCATGGCGGCAACGGGACGGCCAATCACCAGCGATCGACCGACGACTGCGACCTTTGCCCCATCCAGTTCCACGCCATAATGGTCCAGCAAAGCCAGCACGGCCTCGGCCGTACAGGGGGCAAAGCCCTCGCCTCGCCCCGAAAGCGTGGTAAGCAGCGAGGCCGGCGTCATGGAATCAACGTCCTTGACGGGATCGAGTGCCGCGGCAACTGCATCCTCGTCAAGCCCAGCGGGCAACGGGCGGAACAGCAGGCAGCCGTGAACAGCAGGGTCGGCATTGATGCCCTCGATGGCCGCCAGCAGCTCATCCTGCGAAACATCGGAGGGAAGCAATACGCGGCGAGCCTCAATGCCAACCTTCTCGCAGCGCTTGAGGGCACCGCGCTCGTAGGATAGGTCGTCCTCGCGCTCGCCCACGCGCACGATAGCAAGCGTCGGAACAACGCCGCGCTCACGCAAAGCCGCGCAGCGAGCAGCGAGCTCCTCGGTCAAAGCACGGGCAACGGGAGCACCCTTCAGCAGTTCTGCCATGGCTATCCCCTCTTCCTTGCGGCGTCAGCAGCGCGGCGCGCCAGCGCATCGGCGCGCGGCAGCCACGTATCCAACAGTTCATCGCACGCCGCCTCGAGCTCTTCGGCGCGTGCCCGGTCTTTCATAGACGTGGTGTTCGCAAAGAGCGTCAAGCTCGCGCCCTGCATGGCGGCGCGGCAGAACACGGCACCGCAGGCCACATCGGACAGCAACTGGCGCGAGCCTTTATCGGCCATGTCCTCGAGCAGCGCCAGCGCGCGCCCGCAGGCATCCATGATCCGATATGGCGGCATGGCGGCCACGTGCAACGCATCCTGAATTGCAGCCGCACGCGTCGGGTCCTCACGCGGAATACCATACGCTGCCGACACCTGCCCGTAGGCGCGAACATCCTCGGCGACCAGACCCACAAGCTCCTGCGCTAACTCATCCGCTTGGGCAAATGCACGCGTCAGATCGTCTGCACGATCGGCAAGAGCAGGATTGGTCGCCCCATAGCGAGCGACCATCCCACAAAGCGAGGCGCCCAGCGCTCCCACAAACGCACTGGCGCTGCCGCCGCCGGGAACAGGCTCGCGTGCAGCCAACGCCTCGGCAAACCCTCGGCAGGTTTTGTCCATCATCTCTTGGCTCATCGGAACACCTCTATCTGGCGTGCCGGCAGTCGAGGCCATAACACGCCAAAATAAAAATGGGGCAACGATGCCAGGAGGCAGTTGTCCCATTCATCGGATTTTTCGAAGCCCAGTCTAACCCATAAGAAAGCGGCTGTCAGGAGCCTCGGCTATCGCCGTTTTCGATTGCCGGCAATAGAAAATTCCACCTAAAGTGGCACCGTCGCGCAGTCGGCAAGCGATCCACCCAAGAGGCGGGAGCGTTGCAACCGCCCAAAATGCTGTCGCTGACGCAATTTTGTTGCAAAAACACTTGCAACATTTTACAAATTCCTGTGTTTTTACTGTGTGGTTATAACTTATCGGCAATCTAATTTTTAACACGCTCGGAAAAAAATTTACAGAATCTAAACTATATATGTTGGCTAAAACCGGAATAAAAGGAGTGTCAGCATGAAGTCGTTAACCAGAACGGCATATCGTGCGATCGCTGCGTTTGTTACCGCTGCGTTTGTCTTGATAGGCCTCGCGTCGCCTGCTTTTGCAGACGGCGCTACCAGCACGATCACCAATGCCCGCACCGGTGCAAGCTACAACGATCTTGCCACCGCCACCGCCGAGGCGGAAAGCGGCGACACCATCAAGCTCGGCGAGGGCAACTACACCCTCTACGGCGTGAGCTCCGTGGGCCACACCAAGGACAAGGACCTCACCTTTGTGGGCCAGGGAAACGATAAAACCGCATGGAACATCGGCGCACTCGTGCCCGATCCCGCCAACTTTGGCACCGAGTACAACGGCGACTATTCCTTCGATGGCGCCGGCACTGTAACGTTCGAGAAGATGACGCTGCGTTCCGGCAACGCAGACTACCTTGGCTTCATCCGCGCCAATAAGACTGTCGTTGACCATTGTGTCATTAAAGGCAAGACGTTCTACTGGGGCTACACCTCCGCTGAGTTCAACAGCACTACGTTCAACGCCCCTGATGGAGACTATTCCCTGTGGACCTACAGCTCGCCGGTCATGACGTTTGACACCTGCACCTTTAACGCAACCGGTAAGGTCATCAACGTCTACAGAGAAGCCAGCACGCAGGACATCACCGTTAACGTGAATAATTGCACGTTCAACTCGAATGGCGACAAAGACAAGCAGGCGTTGAATATCAACGACTCTCTTATGGGGGACCACAAGTTCATCCTCAACATTACTGGCAATAATACCGTCACGGCTGCGCGCGACAGGACCACCTGCTCGCAGCTCTTTGGCTTTGGTGGCAAGTCGGGCAACAACACCGGCCGTACCGATGTCAAGATTGACGGCACTCTCGTGTGGTCCAAAAAAGGCGAGACGTTCAAAGGCGAGAAGAAAACCCACAGCTACACCGACGGCGAGCATGACAACGCCTACGATGTCGCCTACACCGAGTGGGCCTCTGACAATGCCGGTACTTGGACTCGCACGGGGACCCCTAAGTGCAAGTACTGCGGCTTCGTCAAGCCTGATTTCGTGGAGAAGGCCTACGATCTCTCCTACGACCTGAACGGCTCCGAGGATGAGCAGGCTGCCGAATTCGCACCCGTTAAGTGCGTCACCGAAGCCGAGGTTACGGCCGAGCAGCCGGTGCGCAAGGGCTACTCCTTCGTGGGCTGGAACACCGCAAAGAATGGCTCCGGCACAAGCTATGCCGCGGGCGTTACGGTTGAGCTTTCCGCTCCTGTGACGCTGTTCGCCCAGTGGAAGAAGGACGAGCCCGCGCCCAAGCCTTCCGACAACAAGCCTGCCGGCAAGCCTGCAAATAAGACCAAGGCAAACGAGCAGGCTCTGCCCAAAACGGGTGACGGCACTTCCAGCGTCATCGCTGCAATGGGTGTTATGGCGATTGTCTGCTTTGCCGCCAGCGCTGTCGCGTCTAAGGTTCGCAAGTAATTTCAACTTCGAAACACGCCGCAGCAACTTGTTGCAACGCAAAGGGGTCCGCACCGCAAAAGGTTCGGACCCCTTTTTGCACAAAAAGCTGTGGCGAGGCACCCACGATGACTAACCGGCTGCGTCCGTCGTCAAGATTCGCAGCCCCGGCCACGCTCCGCCCCACCGCACCAAACACGGGGCACATGGCCCACCCTTACGAGTCACTTGCGCGTACAGTAAAGGCGGGTAATCCATAGGCGGTAACAGATCAGGAGCTCTGGCTATCGGCGTTTCCGATTGCCGGCTATAGGTACGGGCGCCTAGTCCACCTGGAACGTCGGCAACAGCGTATCGATAATCTTCGACCCCATGTCGCGGTTTGCAGTCGAGTACTCCAAATGCGCCGTGGCAATCGTCGAATCCGTGACGATCGTCTTTTCGTAAATGATCGTGTCGCCCTCGCGCCACGAGACCACGTACCAGTTGTCGCCCTCTGCGGTATAGAGGTCGGCCTTGCCCGAGGTGTCCGCGTCGACGAACATCTCGTGTGCGGTTTCTTCGTTAATGTTGACGTAGCCAAACAGGTTGATCACAAAACCCGTCTCCGGATCCTCATACCTGGCGCCACTGCCGCTGGGAGTATCTTCCATCTCAAAGCGATTGGGAATCGACATGCTATAAGGATGCATGTCGTTCGTGTACGTATGCACGTCGGTCAGGTAATCGTCCAAATCAGCCGAACCGTAGTATGCCGACTCGTTCTCGGGAACGGCCTCGTCATCGGACGACGAGGATTCCTTAGACTTGGACTTGTCGCTCTTCTTCTTGGCAGAAGAATCTTTCTCGTCCGAAGACCCGGTATCGATCACCGAGATTTGCGTGTCAGAGCTCTTGGACCCGTTAAGCATCGTGAGCGCAAACACCGTGCCACCCCCAAGGAGTACCACGGCGGCACACGCCACCGCGATGACAACCGGAGCTTTGCTCTTAGACTTTTGAGGCGCGAGCGCGACCGGCGGCATCGACTGGGTCAGGCCCGGGGCAGAGGAAGGACTAGCGCCCGCGGACGTCGGCGCGGAACCGCCAGCCAGCGAAGCCCCACAGTGCGTACAAAACGTCGATCCATCAGGCACTTGCTGTCCGCATTTTTGACAGAACATCGTTCGACCTTTCGTGGTTTAGCTTTTGTCACAGCCAAGTCTATACGCCCCCACCCAGGGCGCTGTTGCGCAACATTGGGAGAATCAACCAAGCCGCACGCTTGCCCAGCGCAAGGCCCACCTTGCGGCAAGCCCGCACACGCAAACATGGGACATATGGCCCACCTTTCGAGACTCCCGGGTAGCACAAGCTGGGGCATATCTATAAGTAAGGAACCCGTTGGGGCACGGCCGCGCAACGGCCACAAGCGATGAACGGAGGCATAAGCCGCGCAGTACACAGAGACATCCGCCGCCAGCGCAATCAGTACCCCAACAGCGTGCGGCGCCGTGATGTCATCGGCAGACAAGGAGGACGCCACCATGAAGAAAAAGACCCTATCGATCCTTTCCCTGTGCATCGCCCTCTTTGCCGCACTCGCCCTTGTCGGCTGCGGCGGGAACGCATCGGGCGGAGGCGGCAGCACCTCAAAGAGCGAAGGCAAGGAAAAGGCCCCCGTCGCCGAAAAGACTGACTTTATCTGGTTTAAGGTCGAGATGCCCGAGAGCGTTGGCGTGAGCGACTCCGCCGGCAAGAACGCCGACAGGGTCCAGCTCACCTTCCCCGAAGACGAGAACGGTTCGGCCGATCGCTTTATCCCCGTTTGGAAAAAAGCGCTGACGGCAGAGGAATCCCACGCTGACCAGGCAGAAAAGAAAGGTGATACGTTCCAGTGGAAGGATGGCGGATCCGTCGAGTATAACGGCAGGACGTGGCTCGTCGGAACGTACGAGGACAACAGCGGCGTCTCAACCCTCCTCTTTACCGACGTTGAGCCGGGAAGCGTCTACGTCCTCATCTCGAACTTCGATCTGCATAAGAAAGAAGCCGAGGCGCTCCTCAACTCCATCGAGTTTCCCGATGACATGGCGAAGGCAGTTGCCGAGGCACGCGAAGTCGAGATTTCGAGCATCGAGATCAAGCATTAGGGGCTCGCACGCAGCATCGCATGCGCAGTCATTAAATGATCGGACGCCCAGCCAGGGGAGGATTGGATCGGCCGGCCCTCCCCTCTTTTACGCCCGAGCATATTGCCACTTGTCGGCGCAAATCAGGCCCCCAGAATGGGACACATGGCCCACCTGAACGAGCCGCCCGCGCGTACAGTAAAGGCAGGTAATCCATGGGCGGTTACAGATCGAGGAGGACACGACCATGAAAAAGAAGGCCTTTGCGATTCTCACCCTCTGCATCAGTCTCTTTGCCGCAGTTGCCCTGGTGGGCTGCGGTGGCAGCGGCGGCGCTACCGGAAGTGGCGGTGGCGGCGGAGCAGAAAAACCAGCCGTGGATATGAGGACCGACTTCATTTGGTTTAAGGTCGAAGTCCCCGAGGGCGTCGAAATCACGGACGTCGCAGGCGATACCGCCGACAGGGCCCAGTTTAAGTTCACCGAGAGCGAGCATGCCAGCGACCGCTTCATCCCCGTCTTCGATCCTGACAAGAACGCCGATGAACTGTTTGACTACGAGGCAAAGTGGAAGGCCAACTCCGGATGGACCGAGAGCGATCCCGTTAAGTACAACGGCAAGACCTGGCGCAGCGCCTACTTTACGCACTCGGGCGGCGTGACGACCGAGTACTTCACTGACGTTGACGGCGGCAGTGTGTACGTGCGTATCGACAATGTCGAGGAGCACAAGGACGCCGTCGAGACCATGATGGAGTCTCTGGAATTTGCCGACGACATCGCCGAGGCCAAGACCGAGGCCATGGACGTTAAGCTCGAGGATATCGAGATCAAGCGCTAAAGCTCCAACGGCATGCAGCAGCGCCGTTTTAGCTCAGCCGGGATGCAAGGTGCAACTCCTTGCATCCCGGTTTTTTGTGTTCGAAAACGCCCGGTCACATCACCATATTGAGCACGTTGACGAACTCCTGGGCCTGGGAACGGCTGCTCAGCCTGTAGGAACAGGCGGTCAGCAACCTATTACGGAGGAGCACGCGCTTACCCTTGACCCTGTTGACACCCGTAATGTCCTTGAGGTAGACGATCTTGGTATGGGTACCGAAGAAGTTGTTCTTCACGACCGCCTCGATACGATTGGGATAGATGCTTATTCCCTTGAAAACGCCGGCACCCTTATCGTGAAACAGCAACGTGTTGTTATCCATGCGCGCCACCCCCATGGAGTTCGATAAAACCATCTCTATGACCACATTTTAGTCACCGCAAACCCTTTTCGCGGTCGTGCGCAGAGCACCAAATCGTGTCCGCACGAGGCTTTAAACTAGAGACAATAAAGATGTTCGATGCGCTTGGTGGGCTCTTAGGATGTTCCTCAAATCGCCGGCATCGGAGGAGGTCTTACATGGTTTACGCATGGGAATTCGAGTTCTTTGATTCGGACGGTATGGTCGATGCCGTGCCATGTGGCTCGCTGGGCGGAGGAGGAACGTTTGGCTCCGATCTAAACGACGCTGTCAAAAGCGCCGCCGATTTTCTCGCATGTATGGTCGACGATCACCTTATGGGCGGCGTCGATCTTCCCGCGCCGGACTTTGGACACCAGCCACAACACGGCGGCAAGATTATCGCCGTGGCCGTCAGCCGCGAGCTCGGCGACATCCCCGCCGTCACCGCAGCGGATGCCGCGCGCATGCTCGGTGTTAGCTCAGCACGGGTATCGCAACTGATAAATGCAGGAATGTTGGATTCATGGAAGGACGGCACCAAGCGCATGGTGTCCAAATCTTCCATCGAGGCACGACTCGCCGACGCACCAAAGGCAGGGCGCCCGAAAGAAATGCCTGTTGCCGTGTAAAGAGACGTCTAGGCATACCATTTTGGCATATTGACCATTGAATTCTCTCGATTCGCGACGCACTGCGTCGCGAATCGAACTGAACATATTGCCGCTGATTGCCACGCATCTCCAATCCGAAGTGCAAGAGGAGTTTTCCATGACAGGCATCAATCAGGCCATCACCGAAAGCGCACCTAAAGTGCGTTCTGCCGAGGACATGGCCACACGACGCAAGAGCGATTCGGAGGGATTTCTGCTCATCTCGCCAGCGCCCCCTACAACGAAACGTGGACACACGTCGAAACCAGCGCTACGCGACTGCATCTACGGACTTGCCGTTGGCGACGCGCTGGGCGTTCCTTACGAGTTCAGGCCTCGTGGCACGTTCGAATGCACGGACATGATCGGCTACGGCACGCACGGGCAGCCCGCCGGCACCTGGAGCGACGACACATCTATGACGCTTGCTACCTGCGACTCGATTAGGGAGCTCGGGCATATCGACGCCTCAGACATGCGCGACAAGTTCGTAGGCTGGATTGCCCGTGGCGAGTATACGATCGACGGCGTTTTCGATTACGGCGGCACGACCGCCCGCGCCTTGCACACCGGCAAAGGAGGCTCCGGCGAACGCGACAACGGTAACGGTTCGCTCATGCGCATCGCTCCCCTGGCGTTCACCGATGCGACAGACGAAGAGATCAGCGAGGTCTCCGCGATTACGCACGCCCACAGAACGTCGACCGACGCGTGCATCATATTTGTCGAGCTGATGAGAAGCGTGATGAAAGGCGCGCTTCCCTCATGGGTGCTCCAGCTGAAAGACGTGCCCGAGCGTGAAATCAGGTCTGGCGGCTTCGTGCGCGACACCCTTAAGGCCGCCAGCTGGTGCTTTGTCAACACCAACAGTTACGAGGATTGCGTCCTTGCCGCCGTCAACCTGGGCGACGACACCGACACCACCGCAGCCGTTGCCGGCGCCCTCGCCGGCACGGCATACGGTCTCAAAGCCATCCCGCAGGAGTGGATTGACACCCTGCGCGGTAAAGAGCTGATTGAGCAGTGTTTGTTTTAGGGCTCACATACGATAGGAACTGACCAGGGGGCACCATGGAAAGAGAGGTCGCAAATATAGACGAGTTCCAAGTGGACGAAAACGGGATTCCGCTATTTCCAGCAGGGCTGAAGGAAGAAGCCAACCTTTATGTCCTCCCCGATGGGCGTTACCTCCCCTGCGGGGTCTACAGGACCGCGGACGGCGGTTCGCTCATTTATGAGCCATCCGAACTAAGCTTCTTCGGGCAGATGCTTGCTCAATTCAAAGAGTACTAGAGGTTTGATCGCCCGTTAGATCGACACTGCTCCAAACCATGGGATGGGTAGGATGCCTCCCACCGCGGCCTGTGAGGTAAAATCTTGACTGCCGCGGAATCCGCCTGCGGGCAACGCTCCGATCTCCGATTGGGGTGAAGCCTATGAACTTGTTTCTTGAAATCCTGCGCCTCTCGATGTATGCGACCGGCATTGCCCGGAACCTCTACTCAATCTGGCGGGAATATAAGCAGTAACGGATAGCGAAGGGAGTCATGAAAAGGGCCGGTTGCAGCCGGCCCTTTAGACGATAATACCTGCGTTGCCCGCGCTTCCGAAGTGTGACTAGCTGAGGAGCGGGTTCCGCGGCACAACCTGATTTTACCCAGCGAGGCGGATCTTTTGCAGCCGCTCCACCGTTTATTTACATCTACCACCACAAGCGGATTCCGCACAAACGAGAGCAAAGAAACAACGCCGGCGCGGCCAACAGAGCAGACAATCCATGCGACCAAAGAAATAGAAAAGCGCCCGCGGCCTCGGTTCCCCACCCAGGTCTAGGCGCTTTTCTTGACACCATCGCACCACATCCGCCATCGCCTCCGGCCCGACACTCATAAAAATGCAAGCGGGAAACGACCTCAAGATCACCAACAACAGCTTCAAGCAAGCGCTTGGGCAACTGTCGCAACACGAGCGCCCATAAATAGGGGCCAATTAATAAGTAAGAGAGCCTTGCCACCAATTGTCATTCAGGCACGATCAGCCAATAGGTCAAATGGCAACTAACGGGTGTCAGATATACCAATATACGCAAGATTAACTGCTAGAATGCAATGGTGGACAGGCTCACCAACGTCGTGGAAGCATAAGGTAAGGAGTGCGCATGATTGCTGTCGACTACAGCTCCTCAACGTCATTTAATGAGGATGCTTTCGAACAAGGCATCATTGACCACTTGCAAACGAGCCTGGGGTACGAGCACCTCTATGGACCCGATGTCGCTCGTTCCTCCGACGCGTTTGACGACGCCTTCCTACCTGACGTCATTGGGCCCGCTCTTGAGAGCATTAACCCCACGCTCAATCGACGTGCGATTGATGCCTCAATAACCAGACTAAAGGAAATCGAGGGCAGCGACCTCATCGCCAAGAACAGCATCTTTATGGACATGCTCCAGAACGGTGTGGAGACAAGCTGGTTTGACGGCAAAGAAGAGCATACGGACATCGTGCGCTTGGTCGATTACGACAATCCCGAAAAGAACTGCTTCCACGTTGTTAACCAGTGGACCTACATCGAGTGTGGCACCAACAAACGTCCAGATGTCATCGTATTCGTTAACGGTCTTCCGCTCGTTCTCTTTGAATTGAAGTCGCCCGCTCGAGCCGACGCTGACAGCGAAGATGCCTACCAACAGATTCAAAACTACAAACGACAGATTCCATCGCTTTTCGTGTGCAACGCCTTCTGCGTCACCAGCGACATGCTTCACACCAAGGTTGGCACAATCACCGCCAACGAGTCGCGCTTCGTTGAGTGGAAGAGCGTCGATGGAAGCTACGAGGCCACCCAGTACGCCGATTGGAAGACGCCTCTGGACGGCATGTTCCCCAAGGAGCGGCTCATCGACATCCTGAAGAACTTCATTCTGTTCTCCGAGGACGCGAAAATCCTCGCGGGATACCATCAGTACTTCGCGGTGAACAAAGCGCTCGAGAGCGTGCATGAGGCCATCGGCGGCGACGGCAAGGGCGGCGTCTTTTGGCACACGCAGGGCTCGGGCAAGTCGCTTTCGATGGTTTTCCTTGCCCATCTGCTCGAAGAGAAACTCGACAGCCCGACCATCGTGGTGATTACCGACCGCAACGACCTCGACTCGCAACTGTTCGCGCAGTTCTCCAGATGCTCAGATTTCCTGCGCCAGACGCCCGTTCAGGCGCAGAGCCGCGCCGATCTTGCGCAGCAGATCTCGAGCCGCCGCGCCAACGGCATCATTTTCACCACTATGCAGAAATTCGAGGAGGAGGCCATCGCCCTCTCCGAGCGCAAGAACGTCGTCGTGATGGTGGATGAAGCGCACCGCGGGCAGTACGGGTTCGAGGAGAAATACGACCGTGACGGCAAGAAGCACACGGGCACCGCGTTGCTCATCCGCCGCGCCCTTCCGAATGCGACTTTCATCGGCTTTACCGGTACCCCTATTTCTGCCGAAGATCGATCGACTCGCGAGGTTTTCGGCGATTATATTGACGTCTACGACATGACTCAGGCAGTAGAGGACGACGCAACTCGACCCGTGTTCTACGAGAGCCGCGTCGTCGCACTCAAGCTGGATCAGGGTATCCTTGCAAAAGTTGACGATGAGTACGAAAAGCTCACCGAGCAGGCTAACGCCGAAACCATTGACGCAAGCAAGCGCAACTTTGCAAATCTGGACGCCGTTCTAGGTGCACCCGAAGTCATCGATGCCCTATGTCAGGACATCGTAGAGCACTATGAGACCAACCGTGCGCACGAACTCACCGGCAAGGCAATGATCGTTGCGTATTCGCGCCCCGCCGCCATGGCTATATATCAACGTATATGCGAGCTGCGACCCTCTTGGAAGGACGAGGGCAAGCTCGGCGTTGTCATGACCATGGGCAATCAGGACCCCGAGTGGTGGTTTGACGTCGTAGGCAATAAGGCCCATGTTAAGGAGATGGCGAAGCGGTTTAAGGATGACGCCGACCCGCTCAAAATCGTAATCGTCGTAGACATGTGGCTCACCGGTTTTGACGTGCCGAGCCTTGCCACTATGTATGTGTATAAACCCATGCGCGGATATAACCTGATGCAGGCAATCGCACGCGTAAACCGAGTATATAAAGACAAGGTTGGCGGACTGGTTGTTGACTACGTAGGCATAGCTAACGCCCTTAAACGCGCCATGAAGGACTACACCAAGCGCGACCAAAAGAAATACGGCGACATGGATATCGGGAAAACCGCCTATCCTAAGTTCTTGGAAAAACTGGCAGTCTGTCGCGACAAAATGTTTGGTTACGATTATTCGGAATTCATGAGCACCGAGTCCGCCGCACGTCGAAGCGAACTCATAACGGGTGGAGTAAATCATATCCTTGCACCCGGCGACGAAGATATCACCCGCGACTTTGTTGAGCAGGCAGGAGTCATGCTCAAAGCCTATGGACTCGCCAAAAGTCGCGCAACAGACATGCAGCGCATCGAGGCTGGCTATTTCCAGGTTGTTCGAGAGCTTATCCTTCAGCTCACCGAGCAGGGCGGCACCCGCAGCAAAAACGGAGGCAAACTTACCCTTAAGCAGGTAAATGACCGCATCAATGCACTACTCGAACAGAACATCGTCCATACCGACGGCGTAATAGACTTGTTTAAGGTGGAAGACGAAACGGTTTCGATTTTTGATCCCAAGTTTCTGCCGAGCCTCTCGCGTATGAAAGAGAGGAACCTGGCTTACGAGCTGTTGAAAAAACTCATCGACGACCAGATTAAGGGCTACCGCAGAAAGAGCATAACGCAGGCAAAAAAGTACTCGGAACTCATGCAAAGCATGGTAAATGGCTATCTCAACGGGCAGCTCACAAACGCTGAGGTATTCGAAGAAATGCTCAAGATGGCGAAAGAGATGTTTTCCGAAAACCAAAAGGCAAAGGCGCTTGGGCTTAGCGAAGAGGAGTTTGCGTTTTACGAGGCGCTAACACAACCGCAGGCAGTCGCCGACTACTATCGCGAAAGAAATGACGAGCTGGTCGCTATCACGCAAGAGCTCGCTGCGAAGATGCGCGAAATGCGCACGGTCGATTGGCAGAAGAAGCAAAGTGCACGCGCTGCTATGCGTGTTGCAATTAAGCGTCTGCTCAAACATCATAAGTATCCGCCAGAGGGCATGGAGTCGGCACTGGCCACCGTGATGGATCAGTGCGAACTCTGGGCCGACAATGCAGCATAGGGAGCTAAAACAGCATGGCTAAAAGCAAAGCTAAGGACACCAAGAAGAACACTGCCGACGTTGGCTTTGAGGATCAACTGTGGAACGCTGCAGATGTGCTGCGTGGCAACTTGGACGCTGCCGAGTACAAAAACGTCGTATTAGGCCTCATTTTCCTGAAGTATCTCTCGGACCGTTTCGACGAACGTTACCTAGAGCTCGTCGCAGAGGGTTACGGCGACGAGGAAGATCGTGACTGCTACATGGAGCAGAATGTCTTCTTCGTTCCCGAAGAAGCACGTTGGGCGAACATCTCACAGGCGGCGCATACGCCCGAAGTTGGCCAGATCATCGACAATGCCATGCGCGCCATCGAGCGCGAGAACGACAAGCTCAAAGACGTGCTGCCCAAGAACTTCGCTCGTCCCGAACTAGACAAGAGGCGCTTGGGCGACGTCGTTGACTTATTCACAAACGTACAAATGACCGATAACGAGAGCGAGAAAGACCTGTTAGGGCGCGCATACGAATATTGCCTGCAGAAATTCGCATCAATGGAGGGCAAAAACGCCGGCGAGTTCTATACGCCGTCGTGCATCGTGCGCACGCTGGTTGAAATCCTCCAGCCTTTCCACGGTCGCGTGTACGACCCCTGCTGCGGCAGCGGAGGCATGTTCGTGCAGTCCGCCGCCTTCGTCGAGCACCATGGCGGCAACGTGGTACAGGACATCACCATCTTTGGCCAGGAGAGCAACCCTACCACGTGGAAGCTCGCAAAGATGAACCTCGGTATTCGCGGCATCGAGGCCGATTTGGGCAACTATGCAGACACCTTCAGCGCCGACCAGCACAAGAATGAAAAGTTTGACTATGTGTTGGCAAACCCACCCTTCAACCTCAAGAACTGGGGCGGCGAAGCGCTGCAGGAAGACGTACGTTGGAAGTACGGCATGCCGCCCACGGGCAACGCTAACTTCGCTTGGATGCAGCATATGATTTGGCATCTTAACGGCACGGGCAAGATTGGCCTCGTATTGGCAAACGGGTCGCTTTCGAGCCAGACGAGCGGCGAGGGCGATATTCGACGCGCTATCGTAGAGGACGATCTGGTCGAGGGCATTGTAGCCATGCCGGGGCAGCTGTTCTACAGCACCCAAATTCCCGTATGCCTGTGGATTCTGAATAAGAAAAAGGCTCAACCAGGAAAGACATTGTTCATCGACGCACGCGAGATGGGAACGATGGTGACGCGCAAGCTGCGCGAGTTTGCCGAAGAGGACATCAACAAGGTCGCGGGCGCTTTCGACGCCTTCCGTAAGGGCGAGCTCGAACCCGAGAAAGGCTTCAGCGCTATAGCTGATTTAGACGAAATCGCTAAACAAGATTTCATTCTGACACCCGGCCGCTACGTAGGCATTGCCGAAACCGAAGACGACGGCGAACCATTTGAAGAGAAGATGGCACGCCTGACCAGCGAGATTTCAAAGTGCTTTGAAGAGTCCAACCGCTTGCAGGAGCAAATTAAGAAGAACTTGGAGGCGATTGGGTATGGATTCTGAGATCGTTCTTTCCGATGTAATCACCGATATTGCAGCAGGACCTTTTGGTTCAAATCTAAAGGTATCTTGTTTTGTCCCATCTGGTTTCCCCATTATTGATGGCGCAAATCTAAAGGGATTTAAGGTTACAGACAACCTTACGAAGTTTGTTACTGAAGAAAAAGCGAGGTCACTCTCGCGTTCAATTGCTAAAAGAGGTGATGTAGTTGTCACAATCAGCGGCACACTCGGACAAATCGCCTATATCCCAGAGGATTCTGCCTACGAAGAATATTTGTGCTCTCAACGGCAGTTTAAGGTGACCTTCGACACTTCAAAAGTATATGTTCCATATCTCGTTTTCTATTTTCACACCAGAGAGGGACGAGGCAAGCTTCTTGCATTTGCAAATCAAACGGGAGTACCAGCCTTAGCCCAGCCAACAAAGAATTTCAAAAGAATTAGGCTCGAATTGCCAGATATTGAACAGCAGAGAAAAATAGCGTTAATAGCTGAACTTCTAACAAAAAAAATCGAAGCCAACGCTAACCTAAATGGCTATTTAGTAAAGGCGTGCGACGTTCTGTATTCGAACTATACGGCTGGCGAACAAGCTGCAGGGTGGCCAATGGGCACGCTGGAAGATCTACTTGAGATCAGGTATGGCAAGGATCACAAAAAACTTAATGATGGAAATATCCCCGTTTATGGCTCCGGTGGCTATATGCGTTCCGTCGATCGCTTCCTCTATAGTGGCGAATCTGTCCTGATTCCAAGAAAGGGTTCGTTGAATAATGTCATGTATGTTAGTAAAAAGTTTTGGACGGTAGACACGATGTTCTATGCAGTGCCTAAAAGCCCCAACGTTGCAAAGTACGCATATCAGTTCATCAAGCGACTCGATTTGGCATCCATGAATTCTGGTTCAGCCGTTCCTAGTATGACCACAAAGATTCTTAATGCCCTTCCGGTTCCGATTCCTCCAAAAGAAAGCCTGCACGCTTTTGACGACCAGCTTCAGCCATACTATTCAGCGATTTGCGCCAATGCAATTGAAAATGAACTGCTTGCCGCACTCCGCGACGCCCTTCTCCCTAAACTCATGTCAGGAGAAATCGACGTCTCAAAGGTCGATCTCAAGCAGCTAAATAGCCATTTAGCTTTGTGTTATTCTTGATTTTCTCTTGGATGGTATCAATCACCTGAACGATTTTTGCTTGCTTCTCAAAAGTGGGCAATGGCATTGACAGCTTGCGAAAAGTACTCGTTGGACGCCCCAACGCCGGAACGCCAGTTTGCGTTTTATTCGAAAGTAACCGCCATTGCCCCTCTCGAGTATGAAAATAGTAGACAAAAAATTTCGGTAGCACCTTGTCATTACAGCGAATGCGAAATTGGCTTTGCGAAATGACGTAGCGAGGATACTTGGAGTCATAGGGGACCATCGCGACTTGGCCCAACGTTCCACGGTGTGTTATTACGATATCGCCACGCGAGGCCAATGCGTTGCCCAGGGAATTTGCTTTTTCTGGAGTGACATAGCGCAGCGCAGTGTCGTTCGTCTCAAAGCCAGTTAGATTCGATCCATTAAATACCGGAATACCGGAGTTGACAAAGCAATCAGTCTTAATATTTGAGCCGAAGGGTCCCATTGCAATCTCATCAATAAGATCCTCAACGCATACTTCTTCACTTTCGGCAATCATTCCAAATACTTCCTATGCGAAGCCTTTACATTGTTCTGGTTTACCATGGCGTAATGCATGGTGGTGTCTATTTTCGCATGGCCTAGCAGCTTTTGCACCTGCTCTATGGGCATTCCTTTGTCAATAGCATGGGTAGCAAGCGTACGGCGAAACTTATGCGGATGAACGCGATTAATGCCAGCGCTTCTGCCTAGGTCACGCAAGCGGAGCTCTATGTTCCCAACCGTAATACGTCGAGCTGAGGAATCGAGTGCGACAAAAAGCGCAGGACTCTTGTCGGCACGGCTCGCAAGATATTCCGTGAGATGCAACTTGGCGCGCGCGTCGAAGTAAACAGGGCGCTGTTTATTTCCCTTTCCCATTACAAGGCATTCGCGCTCGTGCAAATTGACGTCCTTCCTGTCGAGTCGCACAAGCTCGCCAATGCGCATGCCGGTCGAAGAGAGAAGATCAACGATGGCAAGGTCCCGCTTGGATTCGCATGCATCTCGCAAGATCTCCAGCTCCTCGTCACTTAACACCTCTTTGGTTATTTGAGCAGTTTTGACGCGGCGAATACGCCTTACAGGGCTTTTAACAATATAGTCTTCATCCTCAAGCCACGAAAAGAAGCTCGACATGATGCGACGTATATTATCGATTGTGACTTTACTGGAACCGCGAGCCATCTCGTAATCATTGAGATAGCGTCGCAGGTCATCACTTTCGACCTGCGTATAGGACTTAGCAAGTGCCGCGTTCATATGCCGCAAAGTTGCCTCATAGTATGCAATAGTTTTAGGCGAGCATCCCTCAACTTCTTTAGCGGTGAGAAATAGCGAGAGCAGGTCTTGCCCTGGCTCTGCCTGTTTTGGTCCAAGCGTTTGCCTAAGTGTGATGGCTAGATGCTTGAGCTGGTGTGGGTCGAGAAGGCCCTGCATTTCCGAAAGCACGGTATTGATAACGGTTTCCACGCTGCTCCTTTCGTCGAGTACGATAGCCACAGTGTGGACGGCGCGTTGTACATAGTGAAGTAAATGGCTATTTAGCTGCGTGAGGTTAACCTCTGAAACATCAATCTCGCCCGACATGAGTTTGGGGAGAAGACTATCGCGAAAAACAGCAAGCTTTCGAGCTTCAATCTTACTCATGACATACTGATCAATAATCGGCTGCATAAGCTGAGTTTGGCTAAGAAGAATATTTTCAGGTGGAATAACAACTTCGGACTCTGCCAACGCGCTGCGTTTGATATGCCCCATTGTCGTTGCACGATCTTTGGCAAGCATAATAAATCGTGCTAAATGATGTTTGGTCCAGCCATAATAGAACCAGCTTGGATACGCAGAAGAAGTCACTTTAAATAGATGCTGATTTAGACCGGCGTTCCCGCCCGCCCAAAAATCCAGCAATAGGGTCCCGGACCAAGAGAAAATGAGGTCACCGTCGTGAACCTTAGCGCTATCGACAATGCCACTCTTGCAACGCTCGGCATCGCTTCCGCAAAAGCCTTGTCCCAGTTCGCGAATCTTCAGCACGGGTAGACCTTCATCTCCAGTGTCTGGGCGGAACTTTTGCATTGCAAGTCCGTTTTTATAGTCAGCAATGTCCAGCAAAGAAGCGGTATCCCAATCAGAACCCGCGTCGTCTATTAAACGTTGAAAGATCAAGTCAAACAGTTCTTCTAAATAGCCATTTAGCTAAGTCTCTACGGCAGCTCGGACGCCATGTCTCGCCGCACAAAAACGGGGCAGCTCGCGCTTCTGCAAACTGCCCCGCACCCCTAGCTATCGCGTCATAAGACTAACCAGCACCACTCCCCTACTTCCCAAATAGCGCACCCAGCAGGCCGCGGCGTTTGGGCTTTTCCTCTCGGTAAGAGCCCTCGGCAGTTGCTGCCACTTGGCGCGGTGGCTCGCCGCCTCCACGGCGTACAATCTGGTATAGGAAGGGCGATTTAACGTATTTGACCTCGATGGGCGTGGCGTGCACGGTGCTTTCGCTCGACAGCATCACGCTGGGATTGAGCGGTGCTACCACATGCGTCTCGCGCTTGTCGCCAAACACCACCGCTGCCGCGCGACCCGTCTGGCCGTTTACGGCAATACGCACCTGCTCGCCGTCGCGGCTGTCCGACGCCGGGCGATCGATAAAGTAGACCGGCACCATCACCAGGCCGTCCTTATGCTTGCGGGCCTTGCGCGCCCAGGCGCGGATGCTCTTTTTATTGAGCCCCAGCACCGCCTCGGCATCGTTGCCTGCAACGTCGAGCGCCAGCTTATCAATGACCACCTGGTCCTTGGTAGACGCATCGACGGAAACGACGCGGAAGTCGCCTTCCTGCATGGCGGGATCGAACGGCCCCACCTTGCCAAAGTCCCACGGCTCCAAAATGCCCATAAGGCGAACGTCCAGGTAGTTTGCCCTGGGATATGCCCAGTCGAGCACCTCGTAGTACACCAGGGTCTCCTTGCTCAGCCCTTTGCCCGGGAAGGACGCCATCATGCGCAGGTCCGCCAGCGCCATGGGGAAATAGAAGAGCATCATGTCATTTTGGATCGCGTCTTCTACGTCGTGCCCGGCAAAGGCGTCGGGGTACTGGCGCACCAGCTGCAGCGCGTTGGCACGTGCCTGCTGAGGCGAGATTTCGCAGGGGACGCCCTGTTCGGGAACGTATTCGGCACCCACGCCCATGGTCAGGCGTTTGCTAAACGTACCGGGCTTGAGCAGGTCGGCAACGCCGATCTTATTGCCGCATGACGGGCACTCAAACACGCGCTGGGTCGATGACCCCTCAAAGGACGCGCCGCAGAAGGGGCAGGGAATGCTCACGTGCGTCGCCTCTTGGAACTCCTGCGCCGTGCCGCGGTCCTCCCACAACAGATGCTCCAGAACCGACTGATTGCGCCAGTGCGCATTGAAGAAATACCAGTCCGGGTCCTCCGGGCGCTCGAGCTGCGAGACGTGCGTGAGCTTGAGCAGCCCGTCAACCACCGTCAGCGGCGTATGACGGATACCTAGGGCGCTCTTGGGCTCCCCCGCATCGGCCTGCCACGGAACGACCGTGCCGCAATAGGCGCACTCAAAGCTGCGCTTTGCCTGGTGCGAATACATGGGGCCGCCGCAGTTTTGGCATTTAATGGCAAACATCTCGTCCATGGAAACGTCCTCCTTTGCACAGGGCTGTCGACATTAAGTATGTCGAGCAAATCGACGCGTGCCCATACCCATGTGGCCCAAAATGGGGCACTCGGTCGGACGGGAAGGCGCAGTGAACTCGAAGGCGCGCGGGCAGTCGTCCCCCTCCGCCTCGCGCCCGTTAGCGCCGGCAGACCATTGCTGCATTTTCTGAGCATCGGTACACGTTGCGTCTGCGCGAGCTACACTATCCCCTTAATAAGAATGCGAGGAGATACGCCATGCTATTTGTAAATCGGCTGGTACATATGCTTGTTCCCGGCAGCGAAAGCGAGCCGGTCGATAACTCCTGCCGCACCAATGCGGGTTTTGCCGCAAGCCTCATCTGCATCGGCCTCAACATCACGCTGTGCCTGGCCAAGGGCATAGCCGGTCTGCTCGCGGGCTCCGTCTCGCTTATCGCCGATGCCTTCAACAACCTTTCCGACGCCTCGAGCAACATTGTGAGCCTGCTCGGATTCCGCCTTGCCAGCCGCCCGGCCGACGAGGGGCACCCCTATGGCCACGGCCGCTACGAGTACCTGGCGGGGCTGTTTGTCGCCGTTCTCGTTTGCGCCGTCGGCATCAACCTGATCCTGGAGTCGGTCACCAAGATCATCAAGCCCTCCCCCACCGTGTATTCGGCGCTCTCCATGGCAGCCCTTGTCCTGTCCATGCTCGTCAAGTTTTGGATGGCGGCGTTCAACCGCACGCTCGGCAACCGCATCGATTCCGAGACGCTTATCGCCACGGCGCAGGACTCCAAAAACGACGTCATTGCCTCGGCCTCGGTCCTGGCCGCAGCGCTTATTTCGCAGACGACCGGCTTTGACCTCGATGGCTGGGCAGGCCTGGGCGTGGGCATCTTCATCTGCATCAGCGGCATGGGCCTGGTGCGCGACGCCATCAGCCCGCTGTTGGGGCAAGCGCCCGACCCCAAGCTCGTCCAGGCAATCCGCGACAAGATCATGTCGTATCCGCAGGTCCTAGGCACGCACGACCTCATGGTGCACGACTACGGTCCCGGCCGCCAGTTTGCCAGCGCACACGTGGAAATGCCCGGCGAGGGCGATGCGTTTGAACATCACGAGATCCTGGACACCATCGAGCACGATATCAAACGGCAGATGGGCATCGGTATCACGCTACACTGCGACCCCATCGCCACCACCGGCGACGACCTGCGCGGCTGGGTCAAGCGCGGCATAGCGCAAATCGACCCCACGCTCTCCATCCATGACCTGCACGAGCACGACGGGTTCGTTTCGTTTGACCTGGTGCGTCCCGACGGCTTTGACATATCCGACGAGGAGCTGCTGGAGCTCGTCACGCGCATCGTGCACGAGCGCCGGCCCGATGCCTCGTGCGTCGTCACATTTGACTCCGGCTTTAGCTCGCCCGAGCGTCCGGCCGAGCAGCTGTAATCGACAGCAAAACGGGACGCAGGACCGCCGACCAACGCGCCTACGCGCCCGGTCACGCGATCCTGCGCCCCGTTTTTGTTTGCACTGCTAAGGCTCTATCCGCTCGACCGCTAGTTCCCCTGCGCGCCCGAAATGCCGTTTTGCAGGGCATCCCAGGCATTCGTTGCCATATCGCCCAAGTTCTGTGCGGTATCGCCGAGATTCTGAGCCGTGTCGCCCAGCTCTTGGGCCTTATCCCCAAGCTCCTGGGCCTTGTTGCTCAGGTCTTCCAGCGTGTTGGAGCTCGAGCTGTCCGTGGTGCCCTGGTCGCCGGACGCGTTGCCCGACAAGCCGTCCTTGCGCGTGAGCTGAATCTCGAGGTTACCGTTGTCGTTATAGTAGGCAGACGTCACGACCCAATTGGCATCGACAACGGGCGTCGAGCCGTCATCGGTCAGAATCACGGCGTTCGAAAGATCGGCCCCGCGCGACTTGAGGAGCTTCTTGGCGTTGGACCAGTACTGACCCGGGATATCGCTCAGGTCGACGGTGCCGGACTGGATAGTCTCGGTCTGCTCGGCCGTGGTATCAGTCGTGGCGCCCCGCTTGTTGAGCATGCCCGACACGATGGCAAACACAACCGACAAGGCAAAGAAGATCGCCAGCACGATGAGGATCTTCTTGATCACGCTCGACGAACGCGAAGGCTTCTTCTCCTCGTCCTCGCCATACTGAGGGATGGACTTGGGATACTCACGATACGGCTCGCGCGCATATCGGTCGCGCGACTCGTAGCGAGGCTGTGCCGTGCGCGGCATATATGTCGTCTGCTGAGGCTGCGGAATGGGATTCTGCAGCAGGTCATCATAAGGGTCTGCCGCCGCGTTGCCGTAGGGACTCTGCGACGAGACGCCATACGGGTCCTGCGCTGCGTTTCCGTAATTCACAACGCGCGTGGGATCGGCCGACGCCTGCGTCGTATCGGGGGCAGCGTAGCCGGGATTCGGCACGACGCGGGTCTCATCGGCGCCATTGCCCGTCCGCGGGGAGCCGTAGCCACCCATTACGGTCGTCTTATCCTGGTCCATGCAACGATTCCTTTCCGTCGCCTGTAAGCATCAAGTTATCCATGCATTCTACCCGCGCAAAAGTCTATGATGGGCAAAGCCTGCCGGTATTTACAAGACATGCGCGGCCGACGGTCACAAGCGAATCGAGGATATGTCATGGCAAAAAGCAAGCTCATCAAGGACACGACGCGTGCCGAGCGTGAGGAGATCATCAAGCTAGCGCTCGCTGGCTGCGGCAACGGCAGTTGCGACAACTGCGGAAGCTGCAGCTTGGGAGCCGGCGATCCGTACGGCACCTACCAGCCCTACATTGACGGCGAGATGGAAATCGCCGATATCAACATGATGGTCGCCGAGCGCAACGCCAAACTCTTCGGCCTCCAGCGCGGCTAACGATCCCTTGGGGACGGAGGAAAAAGTCCCCGGCGACACTGCGTTTTGCGTCACCGGGGACTGTTCAGATTACTCCCTGCCGCTTTGCTCTACTCGTTGGGTACGTACGTAGCCCTGGCTCGCTCGGGCGTCACGTCCTGACCACTGGAATAGCTCGAGTCGAATGCGTGCGCAACCAAGTCGTGCGTGTCCCATGCCATGCAGTCAAACTCGCCAGTATCGAGGACAACGATATAGCCCTTGCCGTCGTAGTAGAAATGGTCCTCGGTGTAGTTATCGTCATCGTCGATGTTGTCTTCGGACACAGAGTCCATATCCGGCTTTGCCGTCTTAATTGCCTGCTTGGCCTCGCTCTTGAGGGTATCGAACGAGAGCCCGTGCTGCGCAAGCGAGTCCTCGAGCGAAACCTGCTCACCCGTCTTGAGGTTGTAGTACGCCGACCTCGTCATCCGTTCCGATCGATACGGAGGTTGATAGCTGTCGGTAAACGTGCGCACACAGGCAATATCGCCATCGATCGAGACGATCTCGGCGGTATACATCATGGTCACGCGGCTGTCCTCGTCATCCATCGAGGCCTGCTTGCTCGCATCGAGCGTATCCGCAACGAGCTGGACCATATCCTTGTTAAACTTGGCGACGCCAACGCCCTGGCCCTTCACCTGGGGATAGGTCCACGTTGCCGTGATCTGGCACGTGTCATCGGGGGACGGGTCCAGCGGGCCTTCGCCAACCGCAGCCGTAAAGTTGACATCCTGCGTGGCAGAGACGGCCTCGTAGCTCGCCTGCGCATCGTCGCCGGCATCCTTCGACTTCAGCTGCTCCAGCGTCGTGGCCACCGTGCCAATGGTGCTGTTAACCGAGCTCTCGTCGGCATACAAGAAACCAATACCGCCCAAAGAGGCAGAACCAACTTCATTCGGGGCAACAAGGTCGGTTATGGCTTTGAATGACTTGCCGTCGTAGCCAATGAATTTAACTTGGTATTCGTGAGCAGAAGGACCACTTTCGCCAGAGAGATCGCTTTGCTTAATTGCTGTCCCATGGTCATACCACTGCGAAAAACCAATCTTGCCCTCGTATTCATCAAGCCAGACAGACACACACGCCTCCTGATGAGATACGTTTACCTCTGGCGTGTAGACCTTCTCAATCTCGCCATTCTTATACGCCCAGACCTCAAGATGCGCAGCGGCTGCGTTATCCCCACGGTCCACCGGTTCATCGGAATACTCAATCAGCAGCTCATCTTGACCATCGCCATCAAAGTCAATGAGCTTGGCGTAAGCAACGCCCTGGGCTCCATACGCATATTCATCGAACCCGACAGCCTCACCCTCGCCGTACTTCTTCTGGTACTCGAGAATCTTATCGGTGAACAGCTCGTTTGCCGTCTTGACCGCTGCCTTGGCAGAGGCTTTGGCCTCCTTCTTGGACTGGGTGAGCTCGACATTCTTGGGGGCGTCCGAACCTTCCTTGGCGTAGTCGACCTTCATGGTGGTCGTGCTCTTCTTTTTGCCCTTGCCCGAGGTAATGGTCATCTGGTACTTCTGATCGGGCAGCTCGCCAAAGTCCTCCATGGCAAAGCCGTCCTCGCCATCCACTTTGATGGTGTAGCTCTTGCCCTTGCCGGACACCGGCGCCAGCTCGACGGTATAGCTCTTGAGCTTTTTGCCCTTGCTGTTCTTGGGCAGAATCTTAGTCTCGCACGCGCAGACAACATAGCCCTTGCCACCCGAGGTTACCTCGGACGACGCGCCGATACGCGGCACGATCACGATAGCGGCGACAATGGCGACAACGGCCACGCCGCCGATAACAGCCGCGACGATACGGCCCCTGTGTTTGGGCTTCTTGGGCTGCGGCGTCGGAACAAACGGCTGAGCGACCTCAGCAGGCTCGGTCATAGGTTCCTCATAACGAGGCTGCGCCGCCATATGAGCCGAGACACCCTGAGGAGCGTGCTGTCCCGCAGGGGCAGTCGCCGGCGCATCCCCTACCGGAAACGCCACGGGCTCCGCCTGGTCCTCAACGCCGCCCACGCGAGCGCCGCAGCTCGTGCAAAACGTGGAGCCATCGGGTATCTGAGCTCCGCACTTAGTGCAATACATCGCATCTCCCGTCTCTCGCCGCAGCCGCAATGCGCCCGCGCAGTTCTTCCAACTACACCGTACGAGAGAAATCGTGATTCTTGTTGCGCAACATTACCGCCACGTCCAAAACTATCCCCTTGGGACCAAAAAGCCTCGCCGAGCCATGGGGCGCGGCGGGGCGGGCAAGCGGCTATGCGCGGCAGGCTTAGAACAGGCCGGTGATGTTGCCGTCGTTGTCGACGTCGATGTTCTCGGCCGCGGGAACCTTGGGCAAGCCAGGCATGGTCAGAACGCTGCCGGTCAGCGCGACCACAAAGTGGGCACCGGCGGAAACCTTGAGCTCGCGCACGGTGATGCGGAAGCCCTCGGGAGCGCCCAGCGCCTTGGCGTTGTCGCTAAAGCTGTACTGCGTCTTGGCGACACACACCGGCAGGTTGCCAAAGCCGTTCTCGCGCAGCTCGGCGAGCTGGCGCTTGGCAGCCGGCGTAAAGTCGACGCCGTCGGCGCGGTAAACCTTGGTGGCAACGGCCTCGAGGGCGTCGGCCACATCGGCACCGTCCTCGTAGGCAAACTTGAGCTCACTCGGCTGCTCAATCAGGCGCATGACCTCATCGGCCAGGTCGAGCGCGCCCTCGCCGCCCTTAGCCCAAACCTCGGACAGCTTAACGTTGACACCGAGCTTCTGGCACTCGGACTCGATGAGCTCGAGCTCGGCCTCGGTGTCCGTCGGGAAGCGGTTGATGGCGACCACGCAGGGCAGACCGTAGACATTCTGAATGTTGTCGACGTGGCGCAGCAGGTTGGGCATGCCGGCCTTGAGGGCCTCGAGGTTCTCCTCGTTGAGGTCGGCCTTGGCAACACCGCCGTTGTACTTAAGCGCACGGGCGGTGGCGACAATCACGACGGCGCTAGGGCGAACGCCCGTCATGCGGCACTTGATGTCGAGGAACTTCTCGGCACCCAGGTCGGCGCCGAAACCGGCCTCGGTAATCGCGACGTCGCCAAAGCGCATGGCCATGCGGGTGGCCATGATGGAGTTGCAGCCGTGGGCAATATTGGCGAAAGGACCGCCGTGGACAAACGCGGGCGTGCCCTCGAGTGTCTGAACCAGGTTGGGTTTGAGCGCGTCCTTGAGCAGGGC
The DNA here is from genome assembly GCA_900539035.1 of uncultured Collinsella sp. Classification (GTDB taxonomy): domain Bacteria; phylum Actinomycetota; class Coriobacteriia; order Coriobacteriales; family Coriobacteriaceae; genus Collinsella. The sequence continues at coordinate 52,373 of UQAU01000005.1, forward strand.
AGCCATGGCACCCTGAGCCTTAAGGTCACGGGCGCGGACGGGCTCGCCGGCATAGCTGTAGCCGACAACAATCTCGCCCAGGCGCTCCTTGAGGTCATTGATGCTCGTGGACAGGCACAGGATTGCCATGACCTCGGAGGCAACGGTGATGTCGAAGCCATCCTCGCGTGGCACTCCCTGGGCCTTGCCGCCAATGCCGTCGATAACATGGCGCAGCTGACGGTCGTTCATGTCGACAACGCGCTTCCAGGTGATGCGCTTAACGTCGATGCCGAGCTGGTTGCCCTGCTGAATATGGTTGTCGAGCATGGCTGCCAGCAGGTTGTTGGCGGCACCGATGGCATGAAAGTCGCCGGTAAAGTGCAGGTTGATGTCCTCCATGGGGATGACCTGCGCCCAACCGCCGCCGGCGGCACCACCCTTCACGCCAAACACGGGACCGAGCGAAGGCTCGCGCAGAGCCACGGCGCTCTTGACGCCGCGACGGCGCAGACCATCGGCCAGGCCGATGGTCGTGGTGGTCTTGCCCTCGCCCGCGGGCGTGGGATTGATAGCGGTCACGAGGACAAGCTTGGCCTGGTGATCAGTTGGCTCGTTGAGCAGGGAATAGTCGACCTTTGCCTTGTCAAAGCCGTACGGAATCAGATGCTTAACGTCGACGCCGGCGTTCTTGGCCACCTCGGTAATAGGCAGCGGCGTAACAGAACGTGCGATTTCGATGTCAGTAGGCATGGGCGGTCCTTTCGTTACCGGATGAGAAAAAGACCAATCCAGCATAGCACGCGCGCGCAATAGTAAAACGCCCGTAACCGACGAACGGCGATATGTTTACCCGATGCCCAGCGATAGCCTACAGATGCGCTAAAACAAGCCCATTCCTACAGGGTCGGTTCAATACCCAAATGCTCGAATGTGCGAAGCGTTGCCTGGCGACCCTGCGGTGTGCGAATCATCAATCCGCACTGCAGCAGATAGGGCTCGTAGACATCCTCAAGCGTACCCGGGTCCTCGCCCACCGCACTGGCAAGCGTGGTCAAGCCAACGGCACGGCCGGAGAACGTCTTGGCAAGCGTCTCCAAGATTCGAATGTCCATCCAGTCCAGACCAAGCTCGTCGATCTCGAAGAACTCGAGCGCCTGACGGCAGATATCGAGCTCAATAGGCCCGTTGCCGCGCACCTGCGCGTAGTCGCGCACGCGCTTGAGCAGACGGTTGGCAAGACGCGGCGTGCCACGCGAACGCGAGCCGATCTCGAGTGCGCTGGGATGGTCGATCGTCACACCCAGAATGGTCGCCGAGCGTGTCACGATCTGGGCGAGCTCCTCAACGGTGTAGTAATCCAGGCGATATGAAATGCCAAAACGGTCACGTAGCGGGCCGGTCAACATGCCCGAGCGAGTCGTTGCCGCCACCAACGTGAACTTGGGGATGTCCAGGCGAATCGAGCGCGCCGCCGGACCCTTGCCGATCACGATATCGAGCGCAAAGTCCTCCATCGCAGGATACAGGACCTCCTCGACCGAGCGGTTGAGGCGGTGGATCTCGTCGATAAACAGCACGTCGCCCGGTTGCAGGTTGGTAAGGATGGCAGCCAGGTCGCCGGTGCGCGCGATGGCCGGACCGCTCGTCGTCTTAATCTGAGCGCCCAGCTCGTTGGCGATAACCGTAGCCAGCGTGGTCTTGCCCAGACCCGGAGGGCCCGAGAAGATCACGTGGTCGAGCGTCTCGCCGCGGCTCTGCGCCGCCTCGATGAGCACGCGAAGGCTCTGCTTGATATGCTCCTGACCGCAGTAGTCATCCAAGCGCTGGGGACGCAGGGTACGGTCGACATCGAGGTCCTCGGGCGTCAGCTCCGAGCCCACCATGCGCTCGCCATGCGCCATGGATGCCGCCGGCGAGTTGCCGGGCGTCGCCCACAGGTCCTGAGAGTCATCGGCTTCCCACATCACGCATCCATTCCGAGTCGCTTAAGCGCCGCGCCGAGCAGATCCTCGACACGCATATCCTGCCCATCATACCCGCTCAGGGCGACATCGGTCTCCTGCGGGCTAAAGCCCATGGAAAGGAGTGCCGCGCGGGCATCGTCGATGGCCGAGGGAGTGGCAGTGGGCACGGGCATCGCAACCTGTCCGGGAATCACGTCGACCGGCACAAAGCCCTTGTCCTTGGCAAAGGTGCTCTTGAGTTCCAAGATGAGGCGCTGCGCGGTCTTTTTGCCCACACCGGGCACCTTGGCCATGCCCCTGTCATCCTCGGCCATTACCAAGGAATAAAGCTGCCCCACGGTATAGGTGGAGAGCACAGCGAGCGCCAGGCGCGGACCGACGCCCGAGACGGACACGAGCCGATCGAACATCGTGCGCTCGTCCTTGGAGGCAAAACCAAAGAGCGTCATGGCGTCCTCACGCACCTGCATGCGCGTGTAGAGGCGAACCTCGCCGCCGGGCGTAGGCAGCGTAGCGGCGGTGCTGCCCGAGATGCCGAGCTCAAAGCCCACGCCCGACACATCGACGACGGCCGAGCTCATCGTGGCCTCGACGAGCGTTCCATGGAGCTGGGAAATCATCAGTATCCGGTTCCTCTCTGTTGATAGAACTCGCCACCGGTGAGGGCACGGGTGCGGCTGAGGTTTACGTGGCAGATGGCGCAAGCCAGGGCATCGGCGGCATGGTCGGGATGCGGGTCGTGGTCGAGCTGCGTGAGCGTGCGCACCATGTAGGCAACCTGTCGCTTATCTGCAGCGCCGGTGCCCACCACAGCCTGCTTGATCTGCATAGGCGTGTACTCGCCAATCTCGAGCGCGCATTCCGAAAGCGCCACGAGTGCAGCACCGCGGGCATGCGCCGTGGGGATGGCCGAGCGGACATTAGCGCCAAAGTAGATGCTCTCGATAGCAGCGGTATCGGGTCGATAACGCTCCACGACGCCCTTGAGGTCGCGGGCGATATGCGACAGACGCACCGCGAGCGGACTGCCCGCGCTGGTCTCGATACAACCGTAGGCACGGCAGCGAACCTCGCCTCGCCGCTCCTCGATAATCCCCCAACCCGTATGGGCCAAACCGGGGTCGATACCCAAAATGACCAAGCCAACCTCCCCTCGTCTTTTGCCAAGCACAAGGCAAGGCCCCGCGCATCATTCACGAACGTCTGTTCTAGAATAACACAACGGGGCCAAGATGCTTAGTTGAAGTACCGGGGTTGGGAGCGAATCCCATCCCCAGTTTAGTTCTGCGAGAAGAACGGGAACTGTCGGGGATCAACCGGCGGATGCGGCATCGGCGCGCCCTGGGGCCCACCCTGCGGGCCACCCTGGCCGCCCATCATCTTTTCGATGGCGTCCTGGACCTCGCCCTCAAACTTCTTCATGCCCTCATGCAGGCGACGCTGGCCGTCCTCGGAGCGCAGCTCCTCCATCTGCTCGGGCGAAATACCCAACAGCTCGCCCAGTATGCCCATCATCTCACCACGCATACGGTCACTCGTATCTTCGTCGGCAAAACGACGCACCTCAGCGCGCGCCAGCGAATCGACCGTCATGCGTTCCTTGCCGCTCAGCCCCAGGTCAGACCATGCAAGCATGTACGGCCAGGCGCGCTCGGCAAACGAACGGGCCGAAACGATCGGCGCCGTCGGCAGCTGGCGGCGAGCCGCCTCTCCCTGGCGCACGAGCATCAGCAGCAACGAACATGCCTCGGGCTTGCCGGTGGCCATTGGAATGTCGTCGAAGGGACGGTTGCGGTCCACGTGCGCTTCGAGCGCGCCATCGACCTCGCCCGGCTCAAGCCCGCCGAGCAGCTGCGCCGCGCGATCGAGCATGTCGACCGAGCCGTCGAGCGTCGAGAGTGCCCGCGCCAGCACGCGCTCCATGCAATCTTCCACCGCGTTGAGCGTCACGAGCTCCTGTGGCACCACGGCAGACGTGCGGTTTCGCACGCGCGCCACAAACTCGAGGGTCGACAGATACACATCGCCAAAGGGCGCGTAATCGCCCTGGTAGCCACCGCAAAGCGCCGGTGCCGCCAACGCGTACTCGGTCTTAGAAAGCGGGCTCAGGGCCATCGCGCACAGCTCGAGCGCCGTGTCCTCCAACATAAGGCCCAGCGTACGCGAGCGCAGGCGCTCGGCATCGCCCGCCGACACATCGCGGTCGAGTACGCGCGCCGCATCCGGCGCATCGCGCTCAACCGTGCGAATATGCAGGCGCTCGGCAATCGCGCGAACGGCGGCACAACGGGCAGCCTCGGCCTCTTCCTGCGCCGGCGTAAAGATGCGGTTGCGTCCCAGCACCAGGCCGATCACATTGCGCGAGCCCAATGCATCGACAGCCAGCGCCGCAAGCAAAGACGACGGCAGATCGCCCTCGAGCGCCACCACGGCGCGCGACGTACCATGGGCTCGGGCGTTATCGCGCACAGCGAGCACCAGTGCCTGCCACAACCACTCCTCGGAACGAAAATCGGGCAGCTCGTGGTCCTCCAAAGCATCGAGCATTACGCCGCGCTGAATCTCCTGAACCAGCAGGCTCTCCTCAAAGCACGGCGCCTGGGCCACCACGCGCCCGCAGTCGTCGAGTACAAACGACCCGCCGGTATACACCGACTCGTCATAGGCACCGACCGGCGCCATGCAGACGAACCATACGCTGCGCTTGGACGCGATCTTGCGGTAGGCTCCGCTGCGAACGGCGGCAATGGCGGCCGTCTCGCGGTCGGTCATATCAAACGCGTTGAACTGGAAATAGGCAATGAGGTCGACGCCGGTCGGCAGCATCTCGAGCTCGCGGTCCAAGTCGAAGATCACGGCGATACGCACGCCGTCCACGTCGAAGACCGGCGGTGCCCAACGCGCGTCGTTGCTCTCGCCACGCTGCAGGGCAATGCTCGCACGCGCGGGTACCACGCGACCGTCCTTGAGCATCATATAGTCGAGCAGGGGCTGGCCCTCAAACGAAACCGCCGCGGGCACGATGCAGATCATATCGAGCTCCTGGATACGCTTGGCAACACCGGTCAGGCCCGTCAGCATGTCGTGCTCAAAGTCGGCAGCACCCACCAGGCCGCCGGGCAGGGCACCCATAAAGAGCGGAGCCGGCACGCACAGCACGCGCGCACCGCGCTCGTGGGCCAAGCGCGCCTGGTCCTCGATGCGACCGCAGATACCCTCAATATCACCCAGGCGCATATCGATCTGTGCAAGTGCGAGCTTCATGGCTCAGCCCTTTCCGTCGTAAACCATCGTTGTCGTAGTAAAAGCGCCGGCCGCAAGATGCAGTCGGCGCTTGCATGTGCATATGCTAGCTATGATACCCCGAGCGGGGGCGCGCTCCTAGAACGTCGCGGACCACAGCCCGTGCAGGTTGCAATAGGCATAGACGGTACCGGTCTTGGAACCGCCGGCAAAAAACGTCGCGGGCTTCATGCCGGGCTCAAGGTAATGGACCTCCAGACGGCCCTCGGCCTCAAGGGCAATCCACTCGATGTAGTGCTCGGGCACCATAGGATGCTCGACCGAGCCCACGCGCGCACGGATCACGTGACCGTCGCGCTCGCTCTCGACGACGGGCACGTGCTTCTCGTGCGCCGCGTCCTCGGTGTTCGCGGTCAGCTCCGTGCAACCGGCGGGGGTTGCAACGTCGTTGCCAAGGGCGACAATGAGCTTGCCGTCGGGGTCCTTAAAGAATTTCGCCATGATGTTCTCCTTTGCTGATGTGCCGATGTTCTTGGTAGTTCTTATGCCCAAAGGCAAGCGAACCATCCACGGCATCGCAAATGAACACATAACGAGCGAGGCTAGCGCCCGTCGCCGCCGAGCAGTGCCAGAACATCCTCGCGGGTAAACAGCGCCGAGGAGATGCCGTCGCCGCCGAGCACGCTGTTGACCAGGTCGCGTTTGGACTCTTGCATCTGCATGATGCGCTCCTCGATCGTGTCCTTGGCGATGAGCTTGTACACGGTCACGGTATGCTGCTGGCCAATACGATGTGCGCGGTCAGTCGCCTGGTCCTGCGCGGCCACGTTCCACCACGGGTCGTAGTGGATGACCACGTCGGCCGCCGTCAGGTTGAGGCCCACGCCGCCCGCCTTGAGCGAAATCAAAAAGACCGGCACCTCGCCCGCTTGGAACTGCGCGACCATCTTGGCGCGGCTCTCCTTGGACGAAGCGCCCGTGAGCTTAAGAAAGCCGATGTCCTCCTTGGCCAGGCGCTTGCCAATGACATCGAGCATGCCCGTGAACTGGCTGAACAGCAGAATGTGGTGCCCGCCGTCGAGCGCGCCGTGCACGAGCTCCATGCAAGCGTCGAGCTTGGCGCTCCCCGCCTTGTAGTCCTCGTAGTGTAGATGCGGGTCGCAGCAGATCTGGCGCAGCTTGGTGAGCTCGGCGAGCACCTTGAGCTTGTCTTTCTTAAACTCGGATGCCTCACGATGCTGCACCTGCTGGGCGATGCGGTCCTGGTTGGCCAGGTAGAGCTTGCGCTGCTCGCTGGTGAGCTGTGCCATGACGGTGTCCTCAATCTTCTCGGGCAGGTCAGCAACCACGTCTTCCTTGACACGGCGCAGCACAAACGGCGACACGAGCGCCTGCAGGCGAGCGGCGCTGTCACCCTCGGCGTGCTCGACCGGGCTTTCGAAGCGCTTGGCAAACGACTCGCGCGTGCCAAGCAGGCCCGGCATCAAAAAGTCGAAGATGCTCCAGAGCTCGGACAGGCGGTTTTCGATGGGTGTGCCCGTCAGGGCAAAGCGCACACCGGCCGGCAGGCGCTTGGCGGCGCGCGCTACCTGCGTGAGCGGGTTTTTAATGTACTGGGCCTCGTCGAGCACAACGCGGGCAAAGTCCTGTTCGGCATACTCGTCGATATCGCGGCGCATGAGGTCATACGACGTCACGACCACGTTATGCTCGTCGGCGCCGGCTATCTGCACGCGGCGCTGCGCCTTGGCGCCCACGATGGCACACACGTCGAGCGAAGGCGCAAAGCGCTCCAGCTCGGCAGTCCAGTTATACACGAGCGACGCAGGACACACCACAAGCGTGGGCTTGGCGTCCCCCGCTTCCACGCGCGCCAGAATGTGCGCAATCATCTGCAGCGTTTTGCCCAGGCCCATGTCGTCGGCCAAGATGCCGCCGAGGCCCAGATGCTCGAGCGAGCCGAGCCACTGGTAGCCGTCGACCTGATAGCCGCGCAGTGTGGCCTTGAGCGAGACCGGCACCGTAAAGTCCATCTTGCCGAGCGTATCCAGGCGCTCGACGGTGCGGCGGAACGCGGCGTCGCGATCGGCCTCGAGCGCCGGCGTGCGCGCAAGCATGCTGTCGACAAACAGGGTACTCGACGCGGGAAGCGACACGCCGTCGAGCAGGTCGACGGCATCGACGCCCAGGTCCTCGGCGAGGCCAAACGCGGCTCGGGCGCCCTCGTCCAGGCGCACGATGTCGCCGGACGTCAGGCGCGCGAACGTCTGGTGGCGCTTGTAGGAGTCAAGGTAGATGGCAAGGTCTGCCGCCGAAAGGCCGCTCGCGCCCAGCTCAACGTCGAGCAGGTTACTCTTGACGGTCGCACGCACCGAAAGCTTGGGCGCAGGGCGGACCGAGACCTGGCGCAAGCGGTCGCTGAGCATGACCTCGCCCAGCTCGGACAGGGCAGACAGGCCCTCGGTCAGCAAGTGGAACAGGCTCTCGTCATCGCGTTCCTCAAACGCCAGACCGCCCTCGTAAAAGTCGAAATACAGGGCCGCCGTGTCCATAACGCGAAACTCTGCTATCTCGTCGCGCGGCGGCACACCAGGGCGCTGTTCTTCGAAGGGGCTTCCCGGAGCACCCAGGCTAAAGAGATCTGCCGACCAGTCGCCGTAGGTAACCGTAACTTTGCAGGTCACGAGCCCATCGTCGACGCCGATCGCCATGGCAAAACTCGGCTCGGGCGCCACGGTATCGAGCGCAGCGGGCGCGGTAAGGTCGGTGTAGTCGCGCAAAATGGGCAGCGCCATACGACAGAACTCCCCCACCTGGTCGGCAGCGATGTGGACCGGCGTGCGACAGGGCAGCAAGCGCGATAGGAACGGCGCCGCATGCTGGGCAAACGCTACATCGGTGCGGCGCGCGCGGCGGGTGTCGACCAGATAGGCAACGTCGCCCGAAGCAAAGCAGTATGCATCGGCCGGCAGGCGCAGATCGTAGCTGCCACCAGCCGCCGGCGCGATTTTGGCGGCAAGAAGCGGCGGGCGCCTAGACGGCGCCTCGTCCTCCCCTTCCGGAGGCATCTCAACCGCCACGTCATAGGTGCGATGCGTCGTCGTCCCCCGCGACCAGGCGGGCTCAAAGGAGATGGTCTGGCCGCGCAGCAGATCCAGCACATATACGATGCTATGCTCGGACAGCGGCAACTGACGCTCGGCGACAAAACCGCTGCGGGCAAAGTCGTACGACGCCGAACGCGAGCTTGTGATGTCATCGAGATAGGCAACTGTCGTCACAACAAGGTTGAGCAGCTTTGCCGACACGTCTTCAAAGGCTTCGGGCGTATGGACAAACGTGAGCTTCTTGCCGTACGAGAAGGTGCCGCCTCGGACATAGGCGTCGGCCATGCCGTCGATATCCTTGACCACGTAGGACACCGAGCCGCAGCGAATGCGGAACTCGAGCGCCCAACTAAAGCGGTCGGCGAACAGCGGATTGTAGTACGGCACCAACGAGGGCTCCAACGCCGCTTTGGGGGCGTCGGGATCAACGGCACCGGCAAGCTTGCGGCGCATGCTCGCCAGCTCATCCATGCGCGCGTCCGAAAGATCGGAGAGCGCCGCCATGAGGCTGGGACTCGTGGGGACGGGCGCCGGGAAGGGAAAGTTAGGGTTGACCGCCGATGCGGCGGACGCGGGACGCACGGCTTGCTTGGGCGCCGCCGTAAACGTGCGAACCGGCGTGCGCAGGCCCTCGACGGGCTCAATGCCGCTGGCGTCCAGATACGCTAGCGCCGTGGCGATGGCGTGCTTGCACATGCCAGGGTAGCGATAGGCAGCGGGGCAATCGCAGTCGTAGTCGATCACCTCATGCTCGTCCATGTCGAGCGCCACGTGTGTCTTGTACAGGTCACCGCGCGAGCCGCGCACTGCACCCTCAACCGTCACGTTTTTGGAGAAGCGCGAGCCGTTGTCCTCAATCGACAGCACGGCGCCGTTGAGCATAAGCGAACGCCCCTTCATAAAGGTGCCGCTCAGCGCCGCCTCTTTCCGGAGCGCCTGCACAAACGTCCCCTGTGCCATCACTTCCTCCAATCTCACCCGGGGTAGCTTAGATAACCGTCACGCGGCCTTGATTACCCACGATGGCCTTTGCCTCTGCCAGCAGCGGAATCGAGCGTGCGTTGACCTTGGCCGGCACCTCGGCACGGAGCACGCGCCCGTCCACCTGCTCGATAAAGATCTCCACGCGGTCGCCGCCCGGGTTGGTGGTGAGCACCGTGGCCAGGCGCGCCATATTGCCCTGGCTAAAGCGGCTGTTGGGCACCATGACCTCAAAGACCTTGGGCTTGTTTTTCTCCTCGCTAAGCTCCAGCGGCACAATCTCCTGCGCGATGATCTGGTCGCCGCGGTCCGAGCGCTCGAGCTTGCCCTTAATGCGCACAAACGCGTCGGACAGCTGCGCGCCGGTCTCGGGATCGACCTCGCCGTACAGATACCCCTCGGCCTCCTTGTAGGTCTTGGGGAACACCACGACCGTGGCCTCGCCTTCCATGTCCTCGAGCTGCACGATGCCCATGGGGTCGCCGTTTTTGGTCACGCGCTTGGACACGCTCGAGACCATGCCGGCCCACCACAGCGCCTTGCCCTCGGGAATCTCCTGGTTGATGGTACCGCCCGTGGGGTTTTGCACCTCATAGCCGGTGTCGATCTGCGAGAACGAGAAGTCGCGCGCTTTGCTAAGTGCATACTCAAACGGGCGCAGCGGGTGGTCCGAGACATAGATGCCCAGAACCTCTTTCTCCTGGCTCAGCTTAAGGTGGCGGTCCCACTCCTGGCCATCCGGATCGGGCACGCTCACCTCAAAGCCCGAGCCCTCAACGTCGCCAAACATATCGAAGAACGACGTCTGGCCGCTCGCGCGATCCTTCTGGCGCTTTACTGCGGCATCGATGATGTTCTCGGGGTTGTTCTTGTCCACAAAGTGCATCATCTGGCGACGCGGATACCCCGTGGAGTCGAAGGCGCCTGCCTTGATGAGCGATTCGATCACGCGGCGGTTTGCCTGGCTGGAGTCCACGCGCTCGACAAAGTCGTGCAGCGTCTTAAACGGACCGCCCGCCTCGCGCTCGGCGATAATCGCCTGCGCCACGCCGGTGCCCACGCCGCGGATGCCGGCCAGACCAAAGCGCACGCCTTCCTTGGTAGCCGTGAACTCGGTGCCGGACTCGTTGACATCTGGCGAAAGCACGGGAATGCCGTCGTGACGGCACGCCGAGACGTAGTGCACGATCTTGTCGGTCTTGCCCGTATAGGACGTCAAAACGGCCGCCATGTACTCGTGCGGATAGTGCGCCTTGAGCCACGCCGTCTGCATAACCAGGATGGCGTAGCCGGCGGAGTGCGACTTGTTGAAGGCGTAGGATGCGAACTCGAGAACATCGTCCCAAATCTTCTGGGCGACCTCGCGCGTGTAGTTGTTCTTGATAGCGCCGTTCATCCAGTGGTCGTAGGTGGTCTCGTCCGAGCCATCCTCCCAGTGGAGCACCGTCGACGTGAGCAGCTTAATCTTTTTCTTAGCCACGGGCTTACGGATACGCGAGTCCGATTCGCCCTTGGAGAAGCCGCACATCTCGACGGAGATGAGCATAACCTGCTCCTGGTAGACCATGGTGCCGTAGGTTTCGCCCAGGATGTCGTCCAGGCGGTCGTCGTAGGAGACGGCCGGCTCCTTGCCGTTCATACGGTTGATGTAGGACGAAACCATGCCGGCGCCCAGCGGGCCCGGGCGGTACAGGGCGATCAATGCCACGACGTGCTTGTACTCGGTGGGTTTCATGTTCTTGATCGTGGCCGTCATGCCGGCGGACTCGACCTGGAAGACGCCGGCGGTGTGACCGGAGCCCATGAGCTTAAAGATCTCGGGATCGTCAAAGGGAATCTCTTCCTCTTTGATGTCGATGCCGAAGTTCTTTTTGATGTTGGCCTTGGCCTTAGAGATAACCGTCAGCGTGCGCAGGCCCAGGAAGTCCATCTTGAGCAGGCCCATGTCGGCAACGGTATGGCCCTCGTACTGGGTAATCTCGACGCCGCCCTTGGTATCGAGCTTGGTGGGCACATGCTCGTTGACGGGGTCGCGGCAGATCAGAACGGCGCACGCGTGCACGCCCTCGCCACGGGTGAGGCCCTCAATCGAGAGCGCCGTGTCGATGATGCGGCGGGCGTCGTCGTCCTTTTTATAGGCCTCGGCAAAGTCGGGGTTAAACAGATCCTCTTTGCCGGGTTGTTTTTCGAGTACCTGCTTGAGCTTGACCTTGGGGTCGCTCGAGACCATCTTGGACAGGCGCTGGCCCATGTAGACCGGGTAGTCCAGAACGCGCGCGGCATCGTTGATGGCCTGCTTGGCCTTGATGGTCGAGTAGGTGATAACGTGGGTGACCTTCTCGGGGCCGTAGAGCTGGCGAACGTGCTCCACGACCTCGAGGCGCCGCTCATCGTCGAAGTCCATATCGATATCGGGCATCTCGGTACGCTGCGGGGACAGGAACCTCTCGAACATCAGGCCGTTCTCGAGCGGGTCGAACGCGGTGATGTTCATGGCGTAGGCGACGATAGCGCCGGCGGCCGAGCCACGGCCGGGGCCGACGCCGATGCCGTTGTCCTTGGCCCATTGCACGTACTCGGCAACGATCAAGAAGTAGGCAGCAAAGCCCTTGTCGCAGATGACCTTGTATTCGTACTCAAAGCGCTCTTTGATGTTGACGCCACCGATTTCGCGTGTGGCCCAGTCATCGCCATAGTGTTGGCGCAGGCCCTTCTCGCACTCGCGGCGGAACTGGCTCTCGTGCGTCTCGCCGGGGTCGAGCAGCGGGAAGCGCGGCAGGATGATGGAATCCCAGTCCAGCTCCACGTAGCACTTGTCGGCGATCTCGAGCGTGTTGTCGCAGGCCTCGGGGCAATACGGGAACATCGCCCGCATCTCCTCCTCGGTCTTCATGTAAAACTCCGAGCCGGTCATGCGCATGCGGTTGGGGTCGTCGACCTTGGCGTTCATGCCGATGCACATGATGACGTCCTGTACGGGCGCGTCCTCGCGGCGCAGGTAGTGGAAGTCGTTGGTGGCGATGACCTTGACACCCACCTGTTTGGCAATGTCGATGAGCGTGCGGTCCATCTGCTCGTCGGTCAGGCCGTTATCGGTGGTAATGCCGTGTTCCTGGATCTCGATGTAAAAGTCGCCGGGGTCGAAGGTATCACGGAAGGTCTCGGCCCACTTGATGGCGCCTTCCATGTCACCGCGGTCGATGTATTTGGGAATGATGCCCGCGATACAGGCGCTCGTGCAGATCATGCCCTTGGCGTGGCGACGCAGGTTGTCGAGCGTCACGCGCGGCTTGTAGTAAAAGCCCTGCACGGCGGCCTCGGAAACCGTCTGCATCAGGTTGACGTAGCCCTCCTGGTCCTTGGCCAGAAGGATCATGTGGTAGAGCTCGGGTTTATGGTCGCGGGCGAGCGTCTCATCCGGCGTAAAGTAAACCTCGCAGCCAAAGATGGGCTTGATGACCAGGGGCGGCTTGAGCTCGTCGATGTTACCCTTCTCGTCCCACATGGCCATGTCCTTGACGTACTGGGCATGCTCGCGCGGGTTTGCCTCGGGATCGGGCTCCACCAGCTCGTCGCGGCGGTCCTTTTCCAAGAAGGCCTTGTCGTGGCTCCAGGTTTTGTACTCGGGCGTATTGTGGTTGACGGCGTCGCAGGCCAGCGCCAGATCGGGTACGCCGTACATGTAGCCGTGGTCGGTAATGGCCACGGCGGGCATGCCAAGCTCAACGGCACGGTTGACCATATCCTGGATACGGGTTGCGCCGTCGAGCATGGAGAAAACGGTGTGATTGTGCAGATGGACGAATGCCATGTGATGAGCTCCGATGCGGGTTCGTGTTCTGACTGAACGATTTTACCCCACGGCACGGACAGCACCCGAACCTAGCCAAACCCACACGGCTCCTCTTGCAGTTGCGGTGAAATACGGACTGTTTGGCGGCTTTTTTGGCCAAAACAGTCCGTATTCCACCGCAAATTATTGAGGGCTAGAAGTTGTAGGTGACCACTTGGGGTTCGGCGGGTTCGACGAAGAGGGTCGGATCGGCCTGCTCCACACGGACGAACTTGACGGTCACGGCCTCAAAACCTGCCTTGTGCAGAACATCAGCGTAGACGCGCGCCTGCAGGGCGTGCTTCTCCTGCAGCTGTTCCGGTGTCTCGTCGGGCGTGCCGCCCGTCTTGTAGTCGATGACCAGCGCGCGTGACGAATCCGCCGGGTTCGTCGCCAAAGCGTCGATGGCGCCCTCGGCATAGGCACCGTAGCGGGCGATGTCCTCGTCCTCGCAGCCCAGCGAGAAGAACGGCACCTCGGCGCGAACGCACGGCCACGCGAGCAGCTCGGCACGAACCGACGACTTGAGCCAGCGATCCAGAGCGACATCGAAGCGCTCGCGCTGCTCCGGCGTCAGGCGCCACAGACGCGCCAGCGCATCGGCGCGCGCAGCGGGCAACGCGTCGGCACCCATCTCGATGAGCCACTGGCAGGCGGCGTGGAAGGCCGAACCCAAGGCCATGGGATTGCCGACGGGCTCGGCAGCAGCCACGTCTGCATCGGCCATCTCCGAGCCATCCGACTCCGCATCATCGCCAGCCTCGTCCATGGGCATGCGTGCCTCGGCGGCACGGTCCTCGGACTCGGCATGCAGCGCCGCGGCAATTGACGAGTAGCTGTACGAATCGCGCGCCGGATACGGACAGATACCCAAGCGCACGCCCACTGCCTGGGGATACACGAGCTCAAACGAATCGGGCTTGGGGTCGGCAGGACCGGGCACAGTTGAGTGCGCAGCATTATCGGCGACATCGACATCGCCGCGAACAAGCCTGCCCTCGGCATCCAGTGAAGCGTTGGCCTCAAACGCCTGCTCGCCAAAGGTAAAGTCCGCGAGCGAAATGAGCTCGTAGTCGCCCGGCTTAGAGTTGTCGAACACCAGGCGGTCGGCATCGAGCTGCGGCATGTCCAGGCCGTTCGTCGGCAGAATACGACGCAGCACGTCATAGGTCAGATCGGTCTCGACGTCGAAGGTCGGCGCCGTCACCTTGCCGCGGCTCACGCCGGCATCCATCGCCAGAATGACCAGCTCGCGCGCACGCGTCATGGCGACATAGAGCAAACGAGCCCGCTCCTCGAGCGAAAGCTGCAAGTCGTCGTTGCGCAGGCGAGCAAATGCCTCGGCGGGAGAACCCGTCGCGCAGACATCCTCCATGAGCTCCGGCGGCAGCCACAGCGACGTGCCCTTGCCCTTAAACGCATGCTCAAACTGCTTTTTGACGTCGTCGCCATTTACGAACGTGCCGTCCGCGAGTTTAACGCCGTCAAAGCGTGCCGGCAGTGCCACGACCTGCGCTCCGCCCTCGATGCGACCCATCTGTGCCGCACCGGACGATTTGCGCACGCCAAAGCACTCCGCGACCGCCACGACCGGATATTCCAGGCCCTTGGATGCGTGCACCGTCATGATGCGCACCGCGCCGTCGCCCTCCTCGTTGAGGGCACCCGGGGCCTCCTTGCCCGCCAGGAAGCGATCGAAGGCAAGCGCAATGGAGCGCGGCGAGTTGCCGAACTCGGCCTCAGCCTCAGCCACGGCATCGAGCGCCTTGAGCACGTTGGCGGCGATGGCCTTGCCCTCGGGACCACGCTGCGCCAGACGCACGAACCAGCCGGAGGCGTTGACCACGTCACGCGCGATGGCGGCGAACGAATCGCGACCCACGCGACGAAGCGCATACCGCAGTACCTCGCGGGCGCGCGTCACGAGCGGCAGGTCTTGCAGGCCCGGCACATCGGAATCGCTCATGATGCCCGCATCGATGTTGCGGCGCGAGGTCTCCCCCGTCTCGCTATCGAGCTTGGTCGCCAGCGCCAGGAACTCCTGGACGCCGAGCGCAAACATCGGCGAGGCGAGCAGCGGCATAAGGCCCTGCGCCGTATCGGCCGGATTGGCGAGCGCGCAGACTAGGGCGCGCACCGCCTGCACCTCGGCGGCTTGGGCAAAGACCGAGCCGCCCGCGATGACGCAGTCGAGCCCCTGGTCGCGGAAGGCCTGCGCGTAGACGTCGGCGTTGGTCATGCGGCCCAGCAGCAGCACCATGCCGCCCTGGGGCTGGCCGGCATCGGCAAGGGCGCGGAATCGCTCGGCGATCGCACGGGCCTTGGCCTGTGTGCGCTCCTGCGTGCTGCCGCCGGCAACAAAGAGCGCCTGACGACGCGAGGCGTCTGCCACCAGCGTGTCCTTGCGGCCGTCGCTCGCCTCAAGATCCAAAAAGCCCTGCATCAGGCCGCCGTCATCGCCGTCGAAGACGCGTGCCACGTAACGCAGTACCTCGTCGTGACTGCGGAAGTTGCGCACGAGCTTGACGAGCTCGCCGGTGGGGACATCCAGCGTGGCAACCGTCTCGGACGCCGCCGTCGATCCCACTTTGCGCTCCTGGCGACGGAAGACCTCGACCTCGGCGCCGCGGAAGCGATAGATCGACTGCTGCGCATCGCCCACGGTACACAGCGCGCGCTCCCCCGCACCCGTCAGGTAGCGGATCAGATCGACCTGCATCTGGTCGGTATCCTGAAACTCATCGATCATGACCATCTTAAAGCGGCCCTCGTACGCAGCGCGAATGGCCGGGTAATCGCGCAGGGCCTCGTAGGCCATGCGCAGCAGGTCGTTGTTGTCGAGGGCAGACTGGCCGGCCTTCAGCGCGCGATACTCGGCCTCTACAGAGCGGGCCAAGCCCACCAGCGCATCGAGCGCGGGACCACCGCAGGCCAGCGCGATATTGATAAATGCATCGGCAGCCTCGGCCTTGAGCAGCTCGACCTGCTCCTTGGGGAACGCCTTGCTCGCGCGCGGCATGGTGCACGACATCATGAGCCGCGCCGCATCGGCCATGGTCTTGCCGCTCGCCTCGAACGCGTCGATGGCATCGAGCGCCGTCTGCGCCTTCTCGGTCGCGGCCTTGCTTGCGCCCAGCGCCGCACGATAGGCATCGGCAAGTGCCGAGGTATCGGCCTGGCCGCGCGCCACGCGCACATCGTCCATACCGCCCGGCAACTGACTCGACAGCTCCAGCAGCTCGCGCACCAGGCCCTTGATGGTCGTGCCGGCGCCAAAGGGGCCGCCCTCGCCCGCCATGGGATACCAGGCGTAAAGGGCCTTGAGCGATGCCGCAAGCTCGGGGGCGGCATCGGGCGCCGTCGCGCGGGCCAGCACATGCTCAACAGCCTGGTCCATAAGCTCGTCAGTATCGGTGAGCACCGTGAACTCGGGATCGATGCCCAGCTCCAACGCGTGTGCGCGCAGGATACGCGAGCACATGCCGTGAATGGTCGAGATCCATGCATCGTCGACGGTCAGGGCCTCCTCGTCCATGCCCTCGTCGATGAGCGCGCGGCGCACGCGGTCACGGATCTCGGCCGCGGCATCTTTGGTAAAGGTAATGGCGAGCACCTGGTCCAGATGCTCAACGAACGGACCGGATTCGGGCGAGAGCGCGTAGACGATGCGGCGCGTGAGGGTAAAGGTCTTGCCCGAGCCGGCGCCCGCCGAGACAAACAGCGGACGGTCGAGCGTCTTGACAATCTGCAGCTGTTGCGGCATCAAGGTCGAAAGATCCATGGTCTACACGTCCCTCCTTACAAACGTACCTTCGTGGTTATACGAGCAGCGCGCATGCGCGGCCTGAGCCGACGCCGGGTCGACGGCGGCAACGTTGCCTGCCTCGAGCTCGCGCAGGCGCTCGGCGATGCCGGCCTCCACGCGATCGAGCAGAGCGTCGAAGTCCATGCTGCCACCCTCGCCGGGGAAACCTTTCTTAAGGCCCGGGATGCGACCGTCGCCCCGCTCTTCCTCGAGCAGCTCGGCGCTCGCGGCACCGCGCAACGCCGGCTTGCCGCCCTTGGTCGAAAAGTAGAGCGCCGCGCGAGTGTCCAAATCCAGCGCCCGGCGCATAGCCTGGGCGTAGATGAGCGTCTGAGTGTGGGGCGGTAGCCACCGCGGATCGTCGATGGGCGCCGTGCCCGATTCCTCGTCGCGCACCGTAGGGTCGGCGAGCTTAAACTCCTCAACGCCCGTGCGATGCTTGTAGTCGATCACCACGGCACGATTCTCGGCGTCCACGTCCACGCGGTCGATACGCCCGCCAAGCGACCAACCGGCATACTCGACCTTGAGCTCGTTGAAGGCGAACTCCAGGTAGCGCGGGGCAAAGGGGGCAAGTGCCTCGGCTTCATAGGCAAGCACACCCTCCAGCTGCGGCAAGATCTCGGCCACCTGGCGCTCCTCCACCGCAGAGAGTGGCACCAGCGGGCCCTCGTTGCCACGCTTGGAGGCATGCTCGACCAAGGTCTCGTCAAAGACCTCGCGCAGCAGTTCCTGAGCGCGCGGCAGATTCTCGGGCGTCACGCGCTCCATGCCCTCCTGGGGCAGGCGGGCATGCAGGTGCTCCAGCACGTCGTGGACAAAGTTGCCCTTCTCCATATTTCCAAAGCCCGCGTCGATGGACTGGGGCTTCACGCGATACGACACGAACCAGCACAGCGGGCACGTCGAATACGCCTCAATCTGCGAGGCGGACGTCAGACGCGGCACGAGCGGCGCGTTCTCGCCCTCGCCATCGCGGCGACGCAGGACCAGGTACGGCACAGCCGCCTCACTCAAATGCTGAGGAGCCTCGCACGCAACACGCTTGCACTCGATGCCCTCGCCGGCCGCTGGATCAAAATCGGCGACGATACCGCCCTCGCCCACGCACGCAACCTTGGCGGCGCCAGCGGCCTCGGCGTGCGCTCGCAGCTCGGTCCAAACGGCTGCCGGGTAGCACTCGCGCGCCTGGCGATCGTGCGTCACGCGGGCGAGCACAACCGGACCGCGCGCGGCCTGCATCGCGCGGCCAAAGCGCACTCGCAGCAGGGCGGCAGGCTCAAGCGTCACACCGCCGCGATCTAACTCTGCCGCCAGCGTGGCCAGCGGGCCCTCCTCATGTGAGAGCGGATAACTGTCCAGGTCGACGTCGGCAAACAGCACGGCATCATAGCTGTCGGGGCGCAGGGCCGCCGCATCGGCAAGCGACGTAAAGCGCACCTGGGCGCGCGGCGCGCGGTCGACCTCGTAGGTCTCGTAATCGTATGCGGCGCTGCGCTTGTCCACCTTGGTGCGAACGCCGTCGAGCACGGGCACGGTCGCGGCCTGCGACACGTCGAGCGCACGAGCATCGTTCATAAGGATGTCGATGGCATGTCGCAGCAGGGCGGTCTCCGCCTGGCGACGAGCCTGACCGTCAAGGCCTCCAAGGGCGCGATCGGGCAACGCCTCGGCGACGGCGAGCATTGCCTTGAGCGCCGTCACGGGTTTGTCGCGCCACAGCGCTTGGAACACGTCCGAGACCACGCACGGCACGTTCTTAAACCAGTTATCATCACTGGCGGCCTTGCGCGTGCCCCTGACCTGGCCCTGCACGCTCTGCAGCAGGCTTTTGACGGCCGTGGTGGTCTTGCCGCGCGACAGGCGCATGTTCTTGTCGAAGGTGCGCGCGCTGGCAGCATCGGCACCCGAAAGCGGACCGTAAATCCAGTCGGTAAGCTCCGGCGCGGGCCACCACTCGGTCTTGGAGGCGGTGCCCTCGTCGGCGGCCTTCATGCGCTCGATCAGATTGGCGAGCGCCGCGAACTGCCTGCCCGCGATGGATTGGGAAAACGCCGTGAACTCGGTTGTCTCAGCAGCAATGTGACGCGCCGCCAAACGGGCAGCGAGTCCACCGAACAGCTGGGGCGCCCGGGCAGACACCACGAGCACGCGCACGGGGTCCGCGGATGCCGTGACACCGCCGTCGACCGCGGCGTCCTCACACGTTTTTACCAGCTCATCGATTGCATCCACATAGGCGTGAGCGCGGGCGTGAGGGCCGGCAACCTCTACAAAGGTAGGCTGAGCGGCGGACTTGGAGGCAGCCTGGGGCGCAGCGGCACCCTCCCCCAGCGGCGCGGCCTCAAACAGCACACCGCGGGCATCAAAGGCGGCAGCAAGTTCCTCGCGCATCGCCGCCTGCTCGCGGGCAAGCAGCACAACGACCTCTCCCCCGTTGTTCGCCACGGCCGACAGCAGCTCGAGCAGGCCGTGCGTAAACGATGTGACACCGCGCACACATACCGCGCGGGCGCACGCCGGAAGGTTGTCGGCCAACGCATCGGCCATAAGGTCAGCCGCCTCGCAGGGCTCGACCATGTCTCGACGGTCCAAGCCGCTCGCATAGGCACTCAACAGCTCGAACACGCGAGCCTCGGCGTCGCTCTTGGGCTCGGGCCGGCAAACGTCGCCGCAGCAGCGCTCGGCACCCGTCCCCGCTACGCCCGGCAGCACATCGCGGGCCATTCGCGCGAGCATGCGCACCGTGCCCTGACTGCGCGAAAGCGGCTGCAGGTCGGCATCGTCGCGACGGGCGATCATGTCCGAGAACAGCATCTGGCGCTGCATGTTGTCGACGAAGCTGCGACCATCGCCCATAAGCTCCCACAGCGAACGAAGCCACGACGCGGGGGTTTTGTAGTCAACGCCCAGCGAGGCGCCAGCAACCGCAGCATCGTGACGGCACAGGTCGAGCTCGGCAAACGTAGACGTCAGCAAAACGGCACGCCCGTGGCGGGCAACCAGGTCGGCAAGCAACGCCGCCTCGGCATCGCTCAAGTCCGTACCGGTATTGGTGGTATAGATTCGAACAGGCATGGTCCTCCACTCAAACCGTTCGCAATAATCAATGCATCCATCCTACCCGCCCAAGCGGACAGATTTGCCCCACGCCAACAGATTTGATCCCTCGGGGACGGAGGAAAACGGAACACCAGGTAAGACAGACCCCCACCGAGAACCGAATTCCACCGACCCCCAGGGAACAAAAAACCGCCCCCGAAGGGACGGTTCTGCGCAATTCGTTTTTGCCGCTGGCCTACTCGCCATCCTCCAGTTTGATGAGAATCTTGCGATAGCCACCGTACTCGCCATTAAGCGCCTTGGACACGCGGCTCACCGTGGTGGACGAAGCGCCGGTGCGGGCCTGAACCTCAACATAGGGCTCGCCCTCATCCAGATAACGCGCGACCTGCAGACGCTGAGAAAGATCGCAGATCTCGCGCGGCGTGCAGATATCGGTCAAAAACGCCTGGATATCGTTCTCGTCATCCAAAAGACTAAATGCGTGGACCAGCTGCTTGACATCAGGCTTGTCAAACATGTTCTCGATATTCATCGATCACCGCCAAACCCGCCATAAGGCATCGAAGTTGATACTGACATCGGGCATCGTTCGCCCGTAAATATGCAATAAAACTATGCATGGGCCATTTGCCCGTAGCAGTGTAGCACACCACTAAACTAAAGTGACAAGACTCTCTGTCAGCGGCACGTTTTTCAGGACGAACGCCGTTTAGAAACCGAATGCGCACGTAAGCTCCACGAATATTTGAGACAATGGGCGCCCAAACACCGCGGCGCGCCCGCGCAACCATCCAAGTCGCCGCCGCAAGCCGCTTCACGCGACGCCAGCAACCCCGGCGCAAGAAAGGATTCACGCCATGCGCTTTATGCTTAACTGGCTCTTCACCTCGATCGCCATCGCGATCGCCACGTTCCTCGTCCCCGGTATCCAACCCTTCGGCTTTGCCGAGGCCTGGGTCTGCTTTGCCTTTGTGGGACTGTTCCTCAACATCGTCGATTCGTTCGTCAAACCGTTCCTCACGGTCATCTCGCTGCCGCTCACGATCATCACGCTCGGCATTTTCCAGCTCGTGCTCAACAGCTTTATGCTGGAGCTCGCCAGCTACCTGTCGGTCAACCTGTTGGGCGTCGGCATCTCCATCGCCGGCTTTGGCTCGGCCTTTATGGGCAGCATCCTAGTGTCCATCATGCGCAGCATCCTCGATAGTATTGCCGAAGAGTAAAACGCCCCCAACACACAAACGCATCGGGCCAAATCAAAGGCCGCCCATCGCAAAAATGGGCGGCCTTCTTATTTGTCAAGTCTCAGAGGGCAAGAAAATCTACCATTTCCACCCCGTCCCCAAATGGCAGGTGGGCTAGATGACGTAGTCGTAGCCTTCGCTGGGGGCGACAAGTTGATCGAGCGTCACGCCGTCGAGGTAATCGTTGATGAGCTTGTCCAGGTTCTTCCACACGTCGAGCGTGGGGCACTCATCAGATCGCGAGCAACCCTTGCAGTCGCCATCCAGGCAGGCAACCGGCGCCAGGCTGCCCTCGGTCAGGCGCAAGATCTCGCCCACCGTGTACTGCTCGGGCGGGCGCGTGAGCACGTAGCCGCCGCCCTTGCCACGCATGCCCGAAAGCATGTTGGCGCGCACGAGCGTAGCCAAGATGTTCTCGAGATATTTCTCGGAAATCCCCTGTCGCGCCGCAATCTCTTTGAGCGGGATGCGACCGGCCGCCTGGTGCTCGGCCAGGTCAACCATAACGCGCAGGGCGTACCTACCCTTAGTAGAAACCAACATATATAGTGCTGCCTTTCGGTCTTTTAGTCCGTTGAAATTCTAGCCGAAAAATTAGCTTTGGAAATACCCGTTCCGGTCAAGATGGTTAATCGACTCGTAATAATCTTCTATTTCCTATTGCATTACTAGGCTTTAGTGTCTACTATGCTTGCCAACAGCTAAACGAACAACCTATAAGGTTTATGGGTTTAGCTGCTAGACACACCGTAAAACCACACGGCAACCAGCAACTTGAACACTTTGGAGGTTCACCATGAGCAAGGTTTACACGTCCATCGATCAGCTTATCGGCCACACCCCGCTTCTGGAGCTCACCCACTTTGAGGCCGACGAGGACCTCAAGGCTCGCGTGCTCGTCAAACTGGAATACTTCAACCCCGCCGGCTCCGTTAAAGACCGCGTCGCCAAGAACATGATTGACGAGGCCGAGAAGGCAGGCAAGCTCGTGCGCGGCGGCGACTACACCATCATCGAGCCCACGAGCGGCAACACCGGCGTCGGTATCGCCTCCGTGGCGGCCGCCCGCGGCTACAAGGTGATCATTACTATGCCCGAGACCATGTCCGTCGAGCGCCGCAAGCTGATGCAGGCATATGGCGCACAGCTCGTACTCACCGACGGTTCCAAGGGCATGAAGGGCGCTATCGCCAAGGCCGAGGAGCTGCAGAAGGAGACTCCCAACAGCATCATCGCCGGCCAGTTTGTGAACCCCGCCAACCCCGCCATTCACAAGGCCACGACCGGCCCCGAGATCTGGGACGACACCGATGGCAAGGTCGACATCTTCGTCGCCGGCGTTGGCACCGGTGGCACCGTGACCGGCGTGGGCGAGTTCCTCAAGGAGCAGAACCCCGAGATTAAGGTCGTCGCCGTCGAGCCCGCCACCTCCCCGGTGCTCTCCAAGGGCCAGGCCGGCCCGCACAAGATCCAGGGCATCGGCGCCGGCTTTGTGCCCGACGTCCTCGACACCCAGGTCTACGACGAGATCATCCCCGTCGAGAACGATGACGCCTTTGCCACCGGCCGCGCCGTGGGCCACAAGGAGGGCGTGCTCGTGGGCATTTCGTCCGGCGCCGCCGTGTGGGCCGCGCTGCAGCTGGCCAAGCGCCCCGAGAACGAGGGCAAGACCATCGTGGCCCTGCTTGCCGACACCGGCGAGCGCTACCTGTCCACGGCGCTCTTCCAGGACTAAGGGCCCGTCACTTGTCGATAGGCCCAAGGCACGCCGGCCCACCCTCTCTTCTGGCTGCCTGAGCCCATCTCGTTAGGGTGTCCCACGAGACGTCCGAACTTGCTACAATGTCTGCGGCGCGGAACCAGCCTCCCGCGCCGCTTTTCTTTTTTGGCCACATGCCACCAAGGAGAACCTCCCCATGCACAACAAGCGCGTGCTCGTCGCCATGAGCGGCGGCGTCGATTCCAGCGTGACCGCGTACCTGCTCAAAAGCCAGGGCTACGAATGCGTCGGCGCCACCATGCGCCTCACCTGCCCCGCACCCGATCCCATCACGGGCACGAGCAAAGTCGACCGCGACATCGCCGATGCAAAGGCCGTCGCCGAGCGCATCGGGATCCCCCATCACGTGCTCGACTTGCAGCAGACGTTCGACCGCAGCGTTATCGAGCGCTTTGTGAACGCCTACCAGGAGGGGCTGACGCCCAATCCGTGCATCATCTGCAACCGCCACATTAAGTTTGGCGCGCTGCTCGATGCGGCACTCGATATGGGCTGCGACCACATCGCCACAGGCCACTACGCCAAAACGAGTCAGGCGTCCGACGGCACTTGGCAGCTGCACCGCGGCGAGGACCCCAAGAAGGACCAAAGCTACTTTTTGTATTCGCTTACGCAGGAGCGCCTGGCACGCACGATCTTTCCGCTGGCTGGGCTGGACAAAGAGCGCGACGTGCGCCGCATAGCCGCCGAGCAGGGCTTCATCAACGCCAAGAAGGCCGAGAGCGAGGATATCTGCTTTATCGCGGACGGCGACTACGCGGGCTATATCGAGCGCCGCTGCGGACATGCCGCCGAGCCAGGCGACATTGTGTGGCGCGACGGCAGCGTGGTCGGGCGTCACAACGGCGCGCTGCGCTATACCATCGGCCAGCGCAAGGGCTTGGGCGTCGCGATGGCGCATCCCGTGTACGTAACGGGCGTCGACGCCGCCAACAACATTGTGCATCTGGGCGAGGCCGAGGACCTGGCGGCCACAGCACTCACGGCCAACGACTGGATCTGGAGCGCCCCGGCAGAGCGCATGGAGGCAGAGCTCGATGCCGGCGGCATTCGCGTGGGCGCCAAGTACCGCTACCGTCAAAAGGACCAGGCAGCGACCCTTACGCGCGGCGAAGACGGGCAAATGCTGCTGACCTTTGACGAGCCGCAGCGAGCCATCGCCCCCGGCCAGGCCGTCGTCGTCTACCGCGACGACATCGTCCTCGGCGGCGGCACGGTGACCGGCGCACTTAAGTAGCCGCGGGTTTATCGCCGCACGTGACGAAGTACCTCAACAGAGGCACTAACCTCGATTACGCGACGCTCCAGGCCGCGGCAAATGGCCTCGAGTCGACCCTCCGCCGTCGCCCATTCGCTCTGCGAAAGAATCTCAATCGCTTCATCAACAAATCCGTCGAGTCGCGATGAATCGAACCAATCGAGTGAGTCCGCAAGCGCCAGCTGGACGGAAGGGTCGGGCCCAAACGGCTTAGCGGAAAACCCAAACTCCCCAGCTGCGAGCACGGCAGTTGGTACGTTGTACCACAGGCAGTTGCCGCTATCGAACAGCGGAGCAGGTTTTATCTCCAGGGTGTCGACATTACGGATGATGCCGAAGTTTCGCCAATGGCGGTCGCTGTTGGCCAAAAGGGCATCGCAGACAATCATCTGCGACATAGACCTTCTCACAGCGGCCTCATCGGCACTATGCTTACCAAGGTAGCGACAGTATCGATCGTATGTCGAGCTTCCTCGCTGGCCGCCAAGGGCGTTCTTAACGTAAACAGCCGGAACGTATTCCTCGCGGCCATCAAGAAAGTCGTCGCACAGACACACAGGGCCATCGAACATCCGCTCAACCGTATAAGGAACAAACTCGCCCTCCGACAGCAAGCGACGATGAAGAGCCGTTGCGACCGCCTCGTTAAAGGGACGTTGATCGTCCATCCCGCACCCTTTAGCCAAAACGCGAATGTTGTTTCGGATCATCCATGATTTAGGAAGCTCGCCCTCGGATGTGTTGTCGGGATTTTTAAGACCGATGCCCTCCAGCCAACCCGAACGCCCCTCGGGCGCCGATCGCTCAAATTCGTTCTCAAAGTAATTGATGTTTTGCCATTTGAGTTCGGCGCAATCGGCCGGCCGCAGCCAATAACAATCCGAAAGTGATAGGCCCAGGCACCGAACCGGAACCTCGATGCCACTGGCAATTCCCAGTTCACGATAGCGCGAGACGAGTCCGGGGCGGACGTCAGGCACCGACCGATGCCCCCACCACGCGTTGAGCTCCCGCTTATTCACCGTTGGAGAAGAACTCGCGCATGTGCCAAACGGCATTCGTTGCGCATCGAGGACCTCGGCGATTTCGAAGGAAAACTCGCGCGTCGGATCAAATGAGACATGCGCGACCTCATGGTCGGCCGACATCAGCGTAAACTTGCGCCCCACATCGGCCGCAGGACGGCGTCCTCGTTTGCGGACCTTTTGATAGGCGACCGCAGAATCATACTCAACCATCTTCCGTCCGCCCACAATATCGCACGCGAGCGTTCCCGATGCGGCAAGTTGAGATATGCGGGCTTTCGTAACGCCCAACAGGTGGGCAGCATCACCCATAGACAAGTACTCAGATGTATCCATACGCCACGTCACCTCGTTAAGTATTCCAAACGTTAAGTTCATTAGTTATATACAGCATAATACTAAACAGACTGAAGCGAAAAAAGGCCCGAGCAATCGGGCCTTAGAGCAATTGGTCAGCCGAGTCGCAAGCCGCTCCCCTAGCGCTGAACGTAGGCGCGAACCAGCTCGTAGGTGTTGCGCACGCCGTCCATGTGGCTGCGCTCGTAGTTGTGACTCGCGTACACGCCGGGGCCGATCAGGCCATGGCGAATGTCGTAGCCGGCCGAGAGCGTGGCCTCGACGTCGGAGCCGTAGTGCGGGTACACATCGATGGCGTAATCGAGCTCCAGCTCGCGCGCGATGTTGGACAGCGTGGTCACCAGATCGTAGTTGTAGGGGCCGCCCGAATCCTTGGCGCAGATCGACACCATGCGCTCGGTGCAGCCTAGGTCGTCACCCACGCAGCCCATGTCCACGCTGATCATCTCGCGCGTGTCGGCCGGCACAAAGGCACCGCCGTGGCCGACCTCCTCGTACACGGTAAAGAGCAGCGACACCTTGCGCGAGAGCGTCACCTCGCCAGCGGCGACGGCACGCGCCAAGCCCAGCAAAATGGAGGCCGACAGTTTGTCGTCAAGGAAGCGACTCTTGATATAGCCGCTCTCCGTCACCGTGGTACGCGGGTCCATGGCAATGATATCGCCCGTCTGAATACCCAGCTCAAGCACGTCGTCCTTGCTGTCGACATTCTCGTCGAGCAGGATTTCCATGTTCTTCTCGATGGTCTTGACCGGTTCATCGGCCACATGCGCCGAAGGCTCGGTGTTAAGAACCACACCCGTGTAGACATTGCCATCGCGCGTGTAAACGGTGCAGTTCTCGCCATCGGCCGTAGACCACTGATGCCCGCCGAGCGTCGTGGGACGCAAGCGACCATTGTCCTTAATGGAGCGCACCATGGCGCCCAGGGTATCGACATGGCTCGCCAACACAAGCGGCTCGCCCTCGCCACCAAGCTCAACCAGCACGTTGCCCTTATTGGAGCGCTCGGGCCCAAAGCCCATATCGCGCAACGTCTCCATCAGATAGTCAGTAGCCGCACGGGTATAGCCCGTAGGCGAAGCAATCGAGGTAAGCGCCTTCAACTGGTCAGTAATATAGGAGAGCGTAGAATCCATCTTGGACACCAAAATCACCCTTTCATATCGAATGAAACCCACAGCAACAATACCACCGCGAACCAACTTTTTACCTAGCGAGATGACCCATCGAGCTCCCTAGAACTGCGCCCGCCACGATAACGAGCCGGCGGGCCCCTGCCCGTTAGCCCCAGAATCTTTCCGCAGGACAGAAGGAGGCCCCGCCGCACGTAGTGCGCAGCGGGGCCTCCGACATGTCCGAGGACGATTCTGGGGCTAACGGGCAGGGGCCCGCCGAACCAAGTTAGGCAGCCGGGCAGATCTTCTTGAAGAGCTCGATGACGTCGTCGAGCGTCGCCTCGCGCGGGTTGCCCGGGAAGCAAGCGTCGGCCATGGCGTCCTTGGCCAGGACCTCAATCTCGTCAGCCTTCATGGCCTCGCAGACGTGCGGGATGTTCACGTCGGCGGAAAGCTGCTTAACGGCGGCGATGGCGGCATCGGCGGCCTCGTCGGTGCTCATACCCGTGGTGTCAACGCCCATGGCGACGGCGACCTTGGCCAGGCGCTCGGCGCAAACCGGCTTGTTGAACTCCATGGCGATCGGCAGCAGCATGGCGCAAGCGACGCCGTGCGGGGTGTCGTAGTGAGCGGACAGGGTGTGAGCCATGGCGTGGTCGATGCCCAGGCCAACATTGGAGAAGCCCATGCCGGCGACATACTGACCAAGAGCCATGCCCTCACGGCCGGAGCCGGGCTGGCCGGACTTGGCCTCGGCGACGGAGTCGCGCAGGTTCTCGCTGATCAGCTTAATGGCCTCAAAGTGGAACATGTCGGAAAGCTCCCAGGCACCCTTGGTGGTGTAGCCCTCGATGGCGTGGGTCAGTGCGTCCATGCCGGTGGAAGCGGTCAGGCCGGCGGGCATGGAAGCCATCATGTCGGGGTCGACGACGGCGACCTCGGGGGCGTCGTTGGTGTCGACGCACACGAACTTGCGGACCTTCTCGGGGTCGGTGATGACGTAGTTGATGGTCACCTCAGCGGCAGTACCGGCGGTCGTCGGCACGGCGATGGTGAACACGGCATGGTTCTTGGTGGGAGCAACGCCCTCGAGGCTACGGACATCGGCAAACTCGGGGTTGTTGATGATGATGCCGATGGCCTTGGCAGTGTCCATGGAGGAACCGCCACCGATGGTCACGATAGCGTCAGCCTCGGCGGCCTTAAAGGCCTCGACGCCGTCCTTGACGTTCTGGATAGTGGGGTTGGGCTTGATCTCGGAGTAGAGGCTCCAAGCGATGCCGGCGGCGTCGAGCTCGTCGGTCACCTTAGCGGTAACGCCAAACTTGACCAGATCGGGGTCGGAGCAGACGAAGATCTTCTTGTAGCCGCGACGCTGAAGCTCGCCGGGGATCTCCTTGATGGCGCCAGAACCATGATAAGAAATGGTATTGAGAACGAAACGATTAGCCATTGATAGCCTCCCATCGTGTGCGGGGCATCCATTACGCCCCGCGCCATAAGTCCCATCCTAACGCTTTTGAAACAAAAAACGCGTGAAAAATCAAAAGTGTTAAAGCGTTTCAACAGAATAACGGAGCCCTAGTCCTTCCCTCCCGACAGCAGCGAAGGCTAGATTATAGGAGCAATCGCCCAAAGAATGCGACCGACTCAGTCTATAAATTGTTTCTGTTTTAGCAATATATGTTTGACAGCACGTTTATAAAAGGATACTTTGTAGTAAATAACATGCATGCAGCAAATAGCATCATTCGTTTTGTTAGAGATTGCCCATGCAGTTATTGTGGCTGCATACACTGCAACGTACAGCGTAATTCTCCGCACGAAGCAGACGGCGGTTCCAATTCGATCGAGGCGATGACGCATGGTGGCTACTGGTCCTAAATCGAGCAAGACGGCTACAAACGAATATCGAATCTCAATTGAAGGTAACCCTTATCCGCATGCTCTAGCTCTCATCGACCCAGTGGGAGACAACCTCAACATCAAAAGACATGGGTTCACGGGTCCACTAGGACAGCTATTAAGTCTTAAATATACCGTTTATGACGATGCAAATGAAGAACTCTTTACTGTCGTCGACGGTGGTTTTAGTAACATGCCCAGGGTTGCGCTCATCATCGAACACAAGGAAGTTGCGGTGTTCGATTATGGCCTAAACAGGCTTGAGATGAAGTGCGTAACGAACATACCGAATTACTCAATAAAAGGTAACTTCCTATTTGGAGATTACGATATATTCAGCCAACGGGAAGTGAAACTATCTTCAGTTATCGTCCTTCAATGTGATAAACAATCGTGCTTTAGCATACAGGTTTTGGATAAAGCCGAATTAGCCGCCGCAATTGGAATACCTACAGCCATTGCCCTTCTTAGGGCTCGGATTGAAGAGCATCTCGAATAAATCGCAAAAAGCAGTTCGTAACAACATTCAGGAGCTAGATAGTTTTTTTCTGGCTCCTGAATGTTGTTACGAACATGCACCTTAGCGCTTAAGACTCGCGGTCTGCCAGTCAGCTATGATGCGGGCCCATTTCCTGTGCAAATCGCGCTCACGGTCGATGAACATGATGGCAAACGCGACAAACAGCAGCAAGCCCGCCACGACGATGGCGTGCAGGCCCATGCGCTCAATACACCAGTTGCCCAACACGGCGCCAAACACAAAGGTAAAGATCACGCCAAAGTACAGCAGGCCGTTTTCCAAAAAGCCGCGCCTGTGGGTGATGATGTAATCGTCCACGTTTTGCAGCGCGTTGCGCAAGTTGCCGATGCACATGGTCGTAGCGATGCCGTGACCGTGGATCTTGCGGAAGCTCTCGACCTGCATGCCGCAGGCAAACGAGGTGAGGCAGTTGGCGAACAGGTTGAAATTGCCGCCCGGGATAAAGCTCACGCCCAGCAAGATGACGGCTTCAAAGAACACCGTCACCTGACGCCAGTGGATCACGCTGCCAAACCGCTCATGCACCAGATCGGCAAGCATAATACCCACGGCAAACGACACCACAGGGAAGAAGTAGCGCCCCGCAAGTGCCCAGTTGCCCTCCGAAATGCTCACGCCCACGAGCAGGATGTTGCCTGTCTGCGCGTTGGCAAAAACATGGTCGCGCCCAATGTACGAATACACGTCCATAAAGCCACCGGCGAGCGCCAAGATGATGCCCAGCTCAATAGACTCCGATATCTGTTTGGCACGCTGCATCGTCGTGCATCCTCCTTGTTGACGACTCTCTCGTGCGTTGGCGGAAACATAGCCGCCGTTCATACTGTAACCCATTGACAACATGGCGTGCGCGCGAGACGGGTTCTCCAACGCGCAGATACACAGTCTGGAAACAAACAGCGGGCGCGGCGCCGACACCCGCATCGACACGCCGATCCGCCAGCTCGTGTACTCCACCAGTCTTTTTAGCCCCATTACAGTTTGAGTCGTCCGAAAGGGCGGCTCTTTTCCGTTGCACGGTTATACGATTGAGCCGTACCGGT
>UQAU01000006.1 GCA_900539035.1 uncultured Collinsella sp.
CTGATGGTGTCGACGTCAATGGTATACGGGTGCATCATCGACGTCTTCAATACAGAAGATATCAGTGCGGAATGTTCCGGAGAGAAACCCCGTCACGCCCCCGGATCCCCTGCGTTTACGGCCTTGAGGTCGGCGTGGGCGGAGAATGTGGTTGATGGGGATACGTGTCCCTTTCGCTGTTTCGCGGCTTTGCCGCGAAAAGCGCGTTACTTTGGGATGGGTGGGGAACGTGGTTGTTGCGGCAGCTGATCCCCACCATAAATTACCCTCGGCATACTTGCGCGAACGATTGCTCGTGCTACACTTGCAATTGCTGTTTCAGGGCGGGGTGGAATTCCCCACTGGCGGTAAATCGGGCGGTGTCAAAGGGGCACCGTGGCGCAGGCGAGGTGTCTGCGACCGAGCCGATGAGTCCGCGACCCGTGCGTGTGTTGGTTCGCATGTCGGCTGAACTGGTGAGATCCCAGTACCAACGGTTAGAGTCCGGATGAAAGAGGCAGGTGATCTTATGTCTGAACAGTCGCAGCATATCCATTTTGAGAACACGAATAGGTGGAGCACCAAACAGCTCGTTACCATGGCGTTGATGTGTGCCTTGAGCGCGTTGTTTATGTATGTGCAGCTACCCATCCTTCCCTCGGCGCCGTTTTTGACGTATGACCCGTCGCTGGTGCCGGCGATGGTGTGCGGGTTTGCGTACGGCCCTGGTGCCGGCACTGCCGTTGCCGCCATGGCGATCGTTATCCATGCGCTCACCACGGGTGACTGGGTCGGCGCGCTTATGAACCTGGTTGCCACGCTGGGCTACATTCTGCCTGCGGCTATCGTCTATCAGAAGATGCATACCTATAAGGGTGCCGTGATTGGCCTGGTGCTCGGCGTTATTGCCGCTACGGCGTTGTCTATGGTCGCAAACCTTACCATTGGCGTATGGTTCTGGTATGGCTCGGTCGATGTGATCGCCCCGCTCATGATTCCTGCCGTGCTGCCGTTCAACCTTATCAAGACCGTGCTTAACTCGGTGTTGACACTGGCGGTGTATAAAGCGGTCTCCAACCTCATCACGCCTAAAAAGGACCAGGTCAAAGGCCGCGCATGATTGAGTGTCGGGGCGTTTCCTTTAGCTATGACGGTGCCGTACCGGCGCTCGACGGCGTCGATCTGAATATCGAGGACGGCGAGTATTTCTGCATCCTCGGTGGCAATGGGTCGGGCAAGTCGACGTTTGCCAAGCATCTGAATGCACTGTTGCAGCCCGATGTGGGCACGGTACGCATCAACGGCATGGATGCGTCCGACCCCGAGCTGGTCTACGACATTCGTTCGACCGCGGGCATGGTGTTCCAGAATCCCGATGATCAGCTGGTGGCAACGCTTGTCGAAGATGACGTTGCGTTTGGTCCCGAAAACCTTGGCGTGCCATCGGCGCAAATTGCGCAGCGCGTACGTGAGGCGCTGAAGGGCGTGGGCCTGGTGGGCTTTGAGCGCCACGAGACCCATGCGCTTTCGGGTGGCCAAAAGCAACGCGTGGCGCTTGCCGGCGTGCTCGCCATGGAACCGCGCGTGCTCATATTGGACGAGGCTTCCTCGATGCTCGATCCGCGTGGACGCAAGGGCCTCATGAAGGCTTGCCGCGCGTTGCACGCTCGCGGCATGACCATCGTGATGATTACGCACTTTATGGAGGAGGCTGCCGAGGCCGATCGTGTCGCCGTGTTTCAGACGGGACGAGTGGCCATGCTGGGCACGCCCGATGAGATTCTGACGCGGGCGAATGAACTCGTTCAGCTCAACCTTGACATGCCAGAGTCGTGCCGTTTGGGCATGGCACTTCGTGCGGAGGGCGTGCCCGTTTGCGCGCAGGTACGTGAGGCGGATATGGTCGCCGAGATTGCGCAGGCTTATGCCGAGCGAAGTGGGGCAGGCACCGCGGGGCAGTCTTCCGCATCCCAGTTGGAAATCGCTGACGGCACTGTTCCGGTAGACAACGAAGATAACGTACCAGAGCCCGTCATCGAGCTATCCCATGTTTCGTACAGTTATTCGCTCAGTCCGCGCGAGCGCCGCCGCTGGCATAAGCGCTCGGCCACTGCGGGCAAATCGAGCAAACAGGCTCTCTGGGGAAACGACCCAAGCAGCCCGTGGGCGCTGCGCGATGTGTCGCTGACGGTGCGTCGCGGCGAGTTCCTGGGGCTAGCAGGTCATACCGGTTCGGGTAAGTCGACGCTGGTCCAGCATCTCAACGGTTTGATTCGCCCTCAGGAGGGATTCGTTCGCGCGCTGGGGCTCGATCTGTCAAACAAGAAAGACGCCGCCGCGGTTAAGGCCAAGGTCGGCGTGGTGTTTCAATATCCTGAGCGTCAGCTGTTTGCCGAAACCGTGGCGCAGGACGTGGCGTTTGGTCCGCATAACCTTGGCTTGCCGCAAGATGAAGTCGACCGTCGTGTCGAGTCATCGCTCTCACGCGTGGGCCTCGACCTTTCCACGGTCGGCGACAAGAGCCCCTTTGAGCTTTCGGGCGGTCAGCAACGGCGCGTGGCATTCGCCGGCGTGCTCGCCATGGAGCCCGAGGTCCTGGTGCTCGATGAACCCATGGCGGGGCTCGATCCGGCTGCGCGCAGGGATTTCCTAGGGCTCATCGGTCGACTCCATCGCGAGGGCCTGACCGTTGTCATGGTTTCGCACAGTATGGATGACCTGGCCAATTGCTGCGACCGCATCGTTGTGATGAACGAAGGCGCGGTGTTTGCCGAGGGAGTCCCCGCACAGGTGTTTGCACATGCCGACGAGCTCAAATCGATCGGTTTGGGCGTTCCTGCCGCGCAGCGCATGGCGCTGGCGCTTACGGAGGCGGGCGTGCCGCTGCACTTTGACGGCCTCTATACGGTTGAGTCGTTGGCAGGCGAGTTGGCGGACCTGCTAATCGGTTGCTCGGACGGTCCTTCTAACGTCGCGGACATTGCTAAATCCAAGACGGTCGCGCGAGAGGAGGGCTGCTGATGGAGGCGTTTTCGTTTGGCAGTTACTATCCCGGCGATAGTGCAATCCACCGCCTGGACCCGCGAACCAAGTTGCTCTTGGGCTTTGTGTTTCTGATCACGACGCTCACGGTCAGTGGCTTCCGCGGACTGGCCCCGGTCGCAATTTTCGTTGTGCTGACCTATGCCGTGTCTCGGGTGCCGGTTCGTCGCGTTCTGTCGTCGATGGCGCCGCTGCTGGCAATCGTCGTCGTGGTCGCGGTGCTCAACTTGTTTACCGATCAGAGTGGGCGCATCCTGTGGCAGCTCGGCTTTCTGCAGATAAGCGAGGGCTCACTGCGTTCTGCCGCCTTTATGGCGTGCCGCCTGACGTTGATGATGGCCGGCATGAGCGCTATCACGCTCACCACGCCGACGCTCGACCTCACCGCGGGCTTTGAGCGCCTGCTCGCACCGTTTGCGCGTGTGGGACTTCCTGCGCACGAGCTCGGCATGATCATGGGTATCGCGCTGCGCTTTATGCCGCAGTTTGCCACTGAGATGAAACAGACGGCCGATGCGCAGGCGAGCCGCGGTGCGCGCGTGACGGGAGGCCCGCTCGGCGGCGTGCGTATGCTCGGCAGTGTGGCGATTCCGCTGTTCACGGGCGTGTTCCGCCATGCCGAGACGCTGTCTGCTGCCATGGATGCACGCTGCTATCATGGCGAGCAGGGCCGCACGCGCCTGCATGCGCTTGCATTTCGCCGCGGGGATGCGCTGGCTGCGGTGGTGACAGCGCTGCTGCTCGCGTGTGTCATCGTCATCAACCTTCAACTTGTTTAGGCGCGATTCGAGCGCAAGAAAGGGGTCCCTATGACCGACAACGACCGCACGGCTCAGCTTGAGCTCGCCTGTTCGTATCTCAGGCGCATTCCGGCGTGGTATCTGGCCACGACCGATGTAGCCGACGGGCATCAGCCTCGCGTGAGACCGTTTTCGTTTGCCATGGTCGATGACGGTAAACTGTGGTTTTGTACGTCGCGCGACAAAGATGTGTGGGCGGAGCTGAGCGCGAATCCCAAGTTTGAGCTCTCGGGCTGGAAGCCGGGGGAATGTTGGATCGTATTGACCGGCGAAGCCGCACTTGAGGACGACGCAGTTGCGAGCGACAAGGTGCGTCAAGCGGGTTTTAAGCACATGGTGGGCATTGGCGAGGAACACGAGAGTGCCAACGACGGCCGCCTTGCTTTCTTTTCGGTCCGCAACATTGCCGCGCGCTTCTGTGATATCGACGGCAGCGAGGAGCGCCTGGAGCTCTAGCTCGCACAAACCGGGCTCCCAAACTAGCTAGTACAGGAGGAAACGTGGACGGATTGAATACGGTGTTGGAGTATCTGACGTCGGTGCCGGCATGGTATTTGGCGACGAGCGTTGACGGACAGCCTCATGTGCGTCCGTTTTCGTTTGCGCAGATCCAGGATGGCAAGCTGTGGTTTGTAACAGCGCGCACCAAAGATGTGTGGCAAGAGCTGCTGCAAAACCAGCGCTTTGAGGCCACGAGTTGGTGGCCGGGCCATGGCTGGCTCATCTTGCGCGGGCGTGCCGGCTTGGATGACCGGGCTTTAGACGAAATGCGCGAAGCCGGGTGGAAGCATCTAGAGCACCTGGGCGAGCACTATGAGGGGCCTAACGACCCCACGCTCGTCTTCTTTAGCGTCGAGGATCCCGAGGCTTTTATCTGCAATCACGACGAATGGGTGCCGGTCGAGCTCTAGCCAGCTGGCTCATCCTAACAACTTGGTTTTCGCATGGGCGGGCCCCGTATTGCCCGGCGCCGTTAGGAGCGCCGGTCAATACGGGGCCCGCTCCATTTGTCAATTCCTTCAAGCGAATGTGTCGGGAATGTTTCAATGCATGAATATGCAAGCCATTTACGTGTTCATGCATCTTTTGGTGCTAAAGTTTCAACCCACTTCATAACGACCGCTGCGAAATGCGCATCGGTGCATAAATCGCAGACAAGGAGTCTGATATGTCTTTGAAGGTTGGAATCGTCGGCGCGGCTGGATATGCCGGCGCCGAACTCATTCGCCTCGTGCTTGGCCATCCCGAGTTTGAACTTGTTGCCATTACGTCCAACGCCGATGCCGGCCAGCCGCTGTCCGCGGTGTATCCGAGCTTTGCTGGCGTGAGCGATCTGGTTTTCACCACGCATGACGCCCCCGAGCTCAAGAGCTGCGATGCGGTTTTTCTTGCCGTGCCGCACACGGCTGCCATGGCACAGGTGCCCGCGCTGCTTGCCGCGGGCGTTTCCTGCTTTGATCTTTCGGCCGATTACCGTCTGAGCGACGCGTCCGTCTTTGAGGCATGGTATGCCGCTGAGCACACGAGCCCCGAGTTGCTCAAGACCCGCGCTTTTGGCCTGCCCGAGCTGTTCTGTCAGGACTTAGAGACTGCTGCTTCCAGCCATGCCGCCGGAAAGCCCGTGTTGGTCGCCTGCGCCGGCTGCTATCCCACCGCAACGAGCCTTGCAGCCGCTCCTGCCGTGCGTGCGGGCTGGGTGGCCGAGAGCGGTCCCGTGATCGTTGACGCTATCAGCGGCGTGACGGGTGCCGGCAAGTCCTGTAACGCCCGCACCCATTTTTGCAGCGCGGACGAGAACCTGGAAGCCTATGGCGTGGGCAAGCATCGTCATACGCCCGAGATCGAGCAGATACTCGGCCTGGCCGACCGCATCGTCTTCACCCCGCACTTGGCACCGCTCAAGCGCGGCCTGCTTTCCACGGTGACGATGCCGCTCGCGCCGCAGGCTCTCGACGCGCTGGTTCTTGAGGATGTCGTCGACCATTACAAGAAGTTTTACGCCGGTCGCACCTTTGTGCGCGTGCTCGATGCCGGCCAGCAGCCCAAGACGGCTTCGGTCGTCGGTACCAATGCCGCCCAGATTGGCCTTGCGCTCAACAAGCGTGCAGGCGTGCTGGTGGCGACGGGCGCCATCGACAATTTGTGCAAGGGTGCTGCGGGCCAGGCGGTCCAGTGCGCCAACATCGTTTTTGGCTTTGACGAGCGACGAGGCTTGCTCACAGTGGCGTGCCCGGTGTAGCACATTCGATTGTTAGCGATTTGGTAGTCGGGTATCGAGTTGGGCGCCACTTTTAAGCTGGTCTAGTAGTTGCGACCGGTATGGCGTGCCAGCCGATGCCCGCTTTTTTGTTTGATATAAGGAGTCGTAGGGACGATGAACACCGACCTGATTGATATCAAGATTCGCGCCGTCGAGGGCGGCGTTACGGCGGCTGCCGGCTTTAAGGCCGCAGGCATCCATGCGGGATTCCGGAAGAATCCCGAGCACTTGGACTATGCGCTCGTCGTGCCTGATAAATCCTGTCCCGGCGCCGGCGTGTTTACGACCAACCGCTTTTGTGCGGCGCCCGTGCAGGTGAGCCGTGCCAACCTGGGCGGTGCGGACAAGGGCTATGGCATTATCGCCGGTGTTTCAATCAACTCCGGCAATGCGAATGCCGCCACGGGCGAGACCGGCCTAGCCTGTGCGCGCGAGACATGCAACATCGCGTCGCAGGTCATCGGCTGCGAGCCCCAGCAGATTCTGGTTGCCTCCACGGGCGTGATTGGCCAGATTCTGCCGATCGACACGTTTGAGACAGCCGTTCCGTCCGCATACGAGGCACTTTCTGCCCATGGCGGTGCCGATGCAGCCCGTGCCATTATGACGACCGATACACACTCCAAGGAGTATGCCGTTCGCTATCGCAGTGAGGCCGCGGGCCATGCGGGCAACGCTTATACGGTGGGCGGCATGTGCAAGGGCTCGGGCATGATCATGCCCAACATGGCCACCATGATCGCAGTTATCACTACCGATGCCCCCGTCGAGCCGGCGGCGCTCCACGCCCTGTTGCTCTCCACCGTCAAGCAGACCTTCAACAAGGTAACGGTCGATTCCGACACCTCGACCAACGACACCTGCATCATGCTTGCCTCCGGCGCCGCTGCCGCAGATGCCGAGCCTGTCGTCGAGGGTTCCGATGCCTTTGACGAGTTGGCATTTGCCGTGCACGAGGTGTGCGAGAGCCTGGCGCGCAACATCGCCGCCGACGGCGAGGGCGCATCCAAGCTTGTTACGGTCAACGTTACCGGCGCCGTGAACGACGAGGAGGCCGATATCGCCGCCCGCGCCGTTGCCAACTCGCCGCTCGTTAAGACCTGCATCGCCGGCCACGACTGCAACTGGGGCCGTGTTGCTATGGCGCTTGGCAAGTGCGGCGTGAAGTTTAATCAGGAAGACGTTTCCATCGACATGATGGGCATGCCTGTCTGTCGCGGCGGTCTGACTGTTCCCTTTGATGAGGACGAGGCTCTACGACGTTTCGAGGCGCCCGAGATCGTGATCTCGGCCGACCTGGGCGCAGGCGACGCGGCAACGACCGTGTGGACCTGCGACCTCACGCATGAGTACATCTCCATCAACGGCGACTACCGTTCCTAGATTCCGGGCACGCTGCGCATCTTGCCGCGATTGCGGACAGCGGAGCACGGCGCGATAACGATACGAAAGACGAGGCAGATTATGAAATTCGCACGCGATTGTCGTTCGAGCGAATCCAACGAAGCAACCGCGCAGCTGCTGTTCGAAGCGCTGCCGTGGATTAAGAACCTGACCGGCAAGACGGTTGTTATCAAATATGGCGGAGCCGCCATGGTTGATGAGCAGCTGCGCCGCGACGTGATGAGCGATATCGTTTTGCTCAAGATCATCGGTATGCGCCCCGTCATCGTGCATGGCGGCGGCAAGGCTATCAACGAGGCGCTGAGCCATTACGATATTCCCGTCGAGTTTAAGAACGGCCAGCGCGTGACCACGCCGGCGACTATGGATATCGTGCGCGAGGTGCTGGGCGGCAAGGTTAACCAGGAGCTGGTTGCTGCCATCAACCACCACGGCAACCTGGCCGTGGGCGTGTCGGGCAGCGATGCCGGCACGCTCATCGCCGAGCCGCTCGACCCCGAGCTCGGTCGCGTGGGCAAAGTGACGCACGTCAACACCGACTATATCGAGCGCTTACTCGATAGCGAGTACATCCCCGTCATCGCTACCGTCGCGGCGGGGGAGGACGGCGGTTTCTTCAACATCAACGCCGATACCGCCGCCGGTGCCGTTGCCGCGGCGCTCCACGCGCATAAGGCAATCTTTTTGACCGACGTCGATGGCCTGTACAAGGACTTTAGCGACAAGGACTCGCTTATCTCCAACCTAACGCTCGACGAGGTCAACGAAATGCTCTACGGCGGCGAGGTCGATAAGGGCATGATTCCTAAGCTGCGTGCGGCCGTCGATGCGCTTACCGGCGGCGTATTTCGTGCCCACATCATTAACGGTACCACGCCGCACTCGCTGCTGCTGGAGCTGCTGACCGATGCTGGCGTCGGTACCGTGATCCACTCCACCGAGACGGCCTACGAGTTCGATACACACCCGCACCCGCTTTCGACCTTTGCGGCACGCCTGACCGAGAACCTCGACGAGGTCGAGAAGCTCCAGACGGTCTAGCTGACCCGCAGCCGCCCCATTCCTGCATCCATAGCCCCGCGCCGTCCGGCGCTCAACGAAAGGCGTCCCATGTCACTTGCAGCTCAGCAATCGCTTGAATCCCATTACGTTATGCATACCTTTGGCCGCTCTCCGGTCGAGTTTGTCGAGGGTCACGGCATGAAGCTCACCAGCGACGATGGCCGTGAGTACCTCGACTTTCTTGCCGGCATCGGCGTGTGCAGCCTAGGTCATGGCAACCTGGCTGTGCTCTCGGCGCTCGAGGCACAGACCAAAAAGCTCATGCATGTCTCCAATTACTTCTACATCGAGCAGCGCGGACAGGTCGCGGCGCTGCTGTCCAAGCTCGCTAACGACGACGTGGACAGTGCGCGCGTGCTTGCCGATGCCATTGCCGCCGGCGATGAGACCACGGCGGCTGCTCTTGGTGCCCCGGCTGCGGACGAGCAGGTGTGGGAGACCTTCTTTGCCAATTCCGGTGCCGAGGCCAACGAGGGCTCGATGAAGCTCGCGCGCCTGTACGCCAAGCGTGCCGGTAATGGCGGCAACACCATCGTGTGCATGCGCGGCGGCTTCCACGGCCGTACACTCGAGACCATTGCCGCCACCATGCAGGATTGGCTGCAGGATAGCTTCCGTCCGCTGCCGGGCGGTTTTGTGGCCTGCACGCCCAACGATGTCGATGAGCTGCGTTCGATCTTTAAGCAGCTGGGGAGCGAGATTTGTGCCGTGATGCTCGAGCCGATCCAGGGTGAGAGTGGCGTGCACCCCATGACCGAGGAGTTTATGGCGGCAGCGCGCGACCTGGCGCACGAAGTGGGCGCCGTGCTTATCGCCGACGAGGTCCAGTGTGGCATCTTCCGCTCCGGCAAGCCGTTTGCATTCCAGACCTATGGCGTGGAGCCTGACATCATGAGTCTTGCCAAGGGCATCGCCGACGGCGTCCCCATGGGCGCCGTGGTGGCAAAGAAGGAGATCGCCGACGTGTTTAAGCCCGGCGATCATGGTTCGACCTTCGGCGGTAGCTGCTTGGCCATCGCGGCATGTGCCGCGACACTCTCCGCGCTTGTGCGCGGCGATTATGCCGAGCATGCCGCCAAGGTTGGCGCCTATATGGAGGCAGAGCTCGCCAAGCTGCCGCACGTTACCGAGGTGCGTGGACGTGGCCTGATGCTCGGCTGCGATCTGGATGACGCTGCGGGCGATGCGCATGACATTGTTGCCCGGGCGCTGGAGGCCGGTGCCGTGATTAACGCGACCGGAGCTCATACACTGCGTTTCCTGCCGCCGCTTGTCTGCGAGGAAGCCGACGTGGACAGCCTGATCGAGATTTTGTCGGACGTTTTGGCCTAACACAACGCAATAGCTCAATTTGGACCGGGTTCCGGACTGCGGACGTGCCCTATGCGGCACGATTCAGCGGTCTGGACCCCGTTTTGTCTTAGATTTGCTAAGGCGGGGGAGACCTGCTGGTCAAAAAACATCAAATATGAGTACTGTTACCGATTTGGTAGCAGCAATTTTGGACTAATAAGGCTAGATAGCAAGACGAAATGGCGATGAATACACGATTTTAATCCAACTGTTAGTCCTTATAATGGACACATGTTGCGTAACTTAGGCAAATACTATCTTATTAT
This sequence comes from uncultured Collinsella sp., assembly GCA_900539035.1. GTDB lineage: Bacteria > Actinomycetota > Coriobacteriia > Coriobacteriales > Coriobacteriaceae > Collinsella. Next base: position 10,167 of record UQAU01000006.1, read on the forward strand.
ATGTTGCAAACAAAGTAGCAGTACTCATTTTTGCCATTTTTTGGCCACGGCCTTTGTGGCAGACGTGCTGGCGGGTTCGAATCCCATGCGCTGGGCACAAAAAAGAAAGGCCCCATCGCTGGGAGCCTTTTCAATCAAGTGGTGGGCGATGAGGGGTGTCCGCGTGCGGCTGGCGCCGCCCGCGCCCCGCTTCGTCGCTTCGCTCCTCGCGTGCTGCGCTGGAAAACGCTTCGCGTTTCCTCAGCTCTGCACCCTTGCGGGTTCGAATCCCTCTGCACGGGGCCCAAAAAGGAAAGGCCCCCATCGCTGGGAGCCTTTTCAATCAAGTGGTGGGCGATGAGGGATTCGAACCCCCAGCCTTGTGCGTGTAAAGCACCTGCGCTAACCGTTGCGCCAATCGCCCGCAGGGATTGAGTATAGCGGAAACCCCGTGCTGTTCACCGCTAATTCATAACGAAACTTACGCGGCGACTTCGGCGCCCTTGTCCTCATCGATAAAGAAGCGCTTGTACCAGATGAGGAACGTCAGCGTGGTATAGATCTTGCGCTGGTTGAGCGCGCGACCCTCAAAGTGATCGTCAAGCAGTTTCATGAGCGCATCGGTGTCAAAGAAATCGGCAGCCCACGGTGCGGTGAAGTATTCCTTTACGTAGTCGTAATACTTTTGCTCGCGAAGCCAGAACTTGACCGGTACGGGGAAGCCCACCTTCTTGCGCGTTGCCCACTCGTCGGGCAGCGTGCGGTTGGCGGCGTGACGCAGGACGAGCTTGCAGCCTTCTTCGTTAACACGGTAGTTGGCGGGAATGTGCTCGGCAAACTCCATGACCTTCTTGTCCAGGAACGGGACGCGAAGCTCCAGAGAATGCGCCATGCACATCTTGTCTGCCTTGAGCAGGATGTCGCCCGGCAGCCACATGTTCATATCCAGATACTGTTTCTTGGAAAGCTCGCAGCAGTTGGGAACCTGCTTGTAGTACTCGGCGCACATCTCGGCGGCGTTCTTGCCGGTGTCATAAGCGGGCTTGAGCACCTCGTCGACCTCGGAGGGATCGAACACCTTTGCCTGACCCACATACCAACGCTCGGGAACCTCGGCGCATTTCGTCAGGAAGTTGTGGCCCTTAAAGTAGGGGAGATGCTGAACGAGCGAGCCCAGGGCGCGACGTACGCCGAGCGGCACGCGCTTCTTAAAGGAGCGCATCTCGGGGGTGTCCTCGTACCACTCATAGCCGGCAAACAGCTCGTCGGCACCCTCGCCCGAAAGGACGACGGTGACCTCCTCGGAAGCCATCTGCGCCAGATAGTACAACGGCACGCTGGACAGGTTCGATTGCGGTTCGTCCATGTGATACTGGATATCGGGCAGTGCATCGAAGAACTCGTCGGCGGTAATCATCTTACGCACGTTCTTGATGCCCAGCTTGTCGGAAAGCTCGGCAGCGTAGTTGGTCTCGTTGAAGTTCTTGTAATCAAAGCCGACAGAATACGTGGTGTCGGGCATGAGACAGGCGGCAATATAGCTGGAGTCCACGCCGCCAGAAAGGAACGAGCCCACCTTAACATCGGCGATTCGGTGTGCAGCGACGCTTTCGTGCACGACCTTGTCGCACTCGTCCACGTACTCCTCGAAGGTCTTGGAGTTGTCGTCGGTGAAGTCACAGCTCCAGTAACGCTTGATGTCCATGGTGTTGGTCGTCAGGTCATACGTAAAGCAATGCGCCGGGGCAAGCTTGAACACGCCCTTAAAGAAGGTCTCCTCCGTGGCGGGGAATTGCAGCGTCAAGTAGGGGCGTAGCGCGTCGTGGTTGACAGCCTTCTCAAACTTGGGATGGTCCAGGAAGCTCTTGATCTCGGAGCCAAACAGCAGTGAGCCATCGGATGCCTGGTAGTAATAAAACGGCTTGATACCAAAGATGTCGCGAGCGCCGAAGAGTTTGTTCTTGTTCTGGTCGTGAATCACGAACGCGTACATGCCGCGTAGGCGGTTGACCAGGTCCTCGCCCCACTCCTCGTAACCGTGTACCAGGACCTCGGTATCGGCGTTGCAGTGGAAGGCGTAGCCGGCTGCCTCCAGCTCGGCGCGAAGCTCCTGGAAGTTGTAGATCTCTCCGTTGAAGACAATCGTGACCTTGCCGTCGTCGCTCGACATGGGCTGAGCTCCAGCTTCGGAAAGATCGAGAATCGAAAGACGACGGAAGCCAAGGGCAACGTTGTCGACGATATGCTGGCCGCCCATATCGGGACCACGGTGGATGATGCGATTCATCATGGCCGTGAGAACCAGCTCACTCTGTTCATCTGTACCGGTAAAACCGACAAAACCGCACATGCAAGATCCTTTCTGCTGACGGCTCAGGTGTACTGCCGCAAGGATCGCGGCAGCTGATGTCAAATAATCTTTACTATCATGCCAATCTTTTGTTTCGTGATAGGGCATAAGCGCCGAGCGAACCGAAAAAACCACGGCGTGACTCGTCCGGGCTTCCGGTAGCGGTTCCAAGATTTAGCAATCTGTGCCCGATACAAGATTGGGCGGCATATTACGATGGCTGCTAGTATTGAAAGGGTTTTGTTGAATCGGTTTGGTCTCGAGGCAATTGAGGCTGGGCTTAGCGAGAGAGGTCTTTGTATGTCGAGTCCGACACAAGAGAAGCTAACTCTGATGCGCTATATAGAGTTGCTCGAGGAAGATGACCTTGTTGTTTCCAGACCGAGCGCTTCGTGCGACCAGCGCATTGAGTTTGCAACTGATGACTCGCGCCAGGTGCGTCCGGGCACGTTGTTTGTCTGCAAGGGCCGTACGTTTAAGCGCGAGTACCTGCTTTCGGCAATCTCCGATGGCGCCGTGGCCTACGTTTCCGAGGTCGATTACGATGTTGATCTTCCCGCGGTGATTGTGAGTGATATTCGTCGCACGCTCGCCGTGGTGGCAGATGCCTTTTATGGGCACCCGTCGGGTAAGGTGAAGGTCTGCGCCTTTACAGGCACCAAGGGCAAGTCGACCTGTAGCTTTTATCTGCGCGGCATTCTCGCCAACGAGGCCAAGCTTACGGGCTGTCATCGACCCGCTCTTAATACGGGCATTGAGTTCGACGACGGCATCGAGACGGGCCCTTCCAAACTGACGACCCCCGAATCCTTCATGCTGCAGTCTCGCATCGCGCATGCTGCGGAGGCGGGTGCCCCGTGGCTGGTTATGGAGGCATCGAGCCAGGGCCTCAAATACGAGCGCACGGGCAAGATCGCCTTTGAAGTCGGCGCCTTTACCAATATCGGCGAGGATCACATTTCGCCGATTGAGCATCCGACGCTCGAGGATTACTTTGCCAGCAAGCTCAAAATTTTCTCGCAGAGCCGTTTTGCCGTGGTCAATCTCGATATGGATAAAGTCGATCGTGTGCTCGAGGCGGCATCTCGTTGCGAACGTACGGTGACGTTCTCCCTGACCGACGAGCGTGCCGACGTGCTTGCGCTGGCGATTCGCAATGGTGACTGCGGCGTGGTGGCAACGGTGCGCACGCCCCGCTTTACGCGCGACATGGTGATTCCCACGCCGGTTAAATTCAATGTGTCCAACGCGCTTGCCGCTATTGCCTGCGCCGAGGCCCTGGGCATTTCCGAAGAGGGTATCGTCCATGGCTTTGAGGGCGTCTTCGTTCCTGGCCGTATGGAGCTCTATCCGTCCGTATCGGGCAAAATCTTGGGCGTCGTCGATTTTGCACATAACGGCATGAGCCTCGAGACACTTCTGCGCGACTTGCGCGAGAACTATCCCGAGCGCGAGCTGGCGGTTGTATTTGGCGCTACGGGCGGTAAGGGTGTCGATCGACGCACCACGATGGGCATCGCCGCTGGCAAGTATGCCGACCGAATCGTGATTACCGAGGATGACCCCGGCCCCGAGGATGTCGAGGGTATTTGCGCCGAGATCGCGCGCAACGTTCAAGCGCAGGGAAATGATAACTGGCAAATCGTGACTGATCGCGTTGCCGCTATCGAGACTGCCGTGCGCGAGACCGTCCGTCCTGCCGTGGTCATCGTGACCGGTAAGGGCGAGGAAGAGTGTATGCTGCGCAAGAACGGACCCGAGCCTTGTGAGCGCGACGGTTCGATTCTCAAGCGCACCCTTGCGGCGTACGATGCCTAAGACCAGAAGCCCCTTCTACGTAAATGGAGTGACCATGTCCCACAATACCCTGCCGACCGTCGCTGAGCTTTCGGGCGAGATGCGCGAGCGTCTTGCCAAGGTTAAGTACGTCTTTACCGATCTGGACGCCACCATGCTCGCGCCCGGCTCGTGCGTGCTGCGCGACAACGACGGCAACCCCTCGACCAAGCTCGTCGAGGCTGTCGTGGCACTTGCCCGCGCCGGCATCCAGGTGGTCCCCACCTCGGGCCGCAACCGTACTATGATCCACGAGGACGCGCGCGTGCTCGGCCTCAACTCCTATATCGGCGAGATGGGCGGCCTGGTCATGTACGATCTCAAGGCCAACGATTGGGAGTATCTGACCGGCGACATGCCCTACGACCCCGCCTGCGGCCTCACACCGCATCAGGTGATCGAGCAGACTGGCGTGTGCGAGGAGATTCTCGCCCGCTGGCCGCATAAGATCGAGTACCACAATGACATGTCGACTGGCTACAAGTACCGCGAGGTCACCGTCGGCATGCGCGGCGATGTGCCCGACGACGAGGTCCAGGCCATCCTGGACGAGGCCGGCTGCGGCCTGGTCTGGGCCTGCAACGGTCACCTGACGCATCTGTCCAAGCCGACGACGCTCGAGCTCGAACGCGTCGAGGACGGCCGCGCGTTTAACATCAATCCCGCCGGCCTCAACAAGGGCGTTGCCATCGCACGTTTCTGTGAGCGCCTGGGTATCGAGCGCGAGGAGACGCTGGCGCTCGGCGATTCCGAGTCCGACTTCTACATGGCTGACCACGTGGGTACGTTCTGCCTGGTCGAGAACGGTTTGACCAGCGCCGGCGCGCCCGAGTTCCTGGATGCCTGCAATAACGCCTACGTCACGCGCGGAAAGATTGTCGACGGCTGGGCGGCAACGGCAGAGCTGCTCGTCGCGGCCCGCTCGTAGTGCGGTCCTATCGTTCTGAGCCATATCTTTTCGAGAGAGAATCTGGTGAGGTAATGTCCGATATCGAGAATCTGGCAGGTGACACGCGCCCGATCGGTGTGTTCGACTCGGGCCTGGGCGGTCTGACGGTTGCGCGCGCGATTGCGACGGCGTTGCCGCACGAGTCCGTCTACTACTTTGGCGACACCAAGCGCTGCCCCTACGGCACCCGCACCGAGGACGAGGTGCGCACATTTGCACTGCAGGCGGGCCGTTGGCTGTCGAAGCACGACGTCAAGATCATGGTCATCGCCTGCAATACGGCGACCGCTGCGGCCTTGCGCTTGGCCCAGCAGGTGCTCGACGTCCCCGTCATCGGTGTGATCGCACCGGGCGCACGCGCGGCAATCAACAGCACCCGCACGCGCCGGGTGGGCGTGCTCGCCACCAACCTCACCATTCGCTCAGGCGCTTACACGCGTGCCATTCAGGACCTGGATGCCGGCGTCGACGTATACGGCTGCCCTGCCTCGAGCTTTGTCGAGGTCGTTGAGCACGAGCTCGCCTCGGGCGCACATCTGCAAGAGCAGTGGCTCGAGAACGAGGACATCTTTGATACGCCTGCCGTGCGCGCGCTGGTCGGCGCCACGGTTGAGCCGCTGCGCGACCACGGCATCGATACCGTGGTACTCGGTTGCACGCATTTTCCGCTGCTCGTGGGGCCTATTCGCCATGCGCTGGGTCCCGGAGTGCGCGTGGTGAGCTCCGCCGAGGAGACCACGCGCGAGCTGACCGATATTCTCACGCGCCGCGAGCAGCTGGCAGGCGACGCAGCCGAGCCGCAGCATCGTTTTGCAACGACGGCCGATAACATTGCTGAGTTTGCGGTGGCGGGCAGTTTTATCTTTGGCCAGCCGCTCAAAAGCATTGAGCATATCGATATCGACGAACTGAAATAGATATAAGGTCACCGACCAAAGGCTCACGTTCACCTTTTGCCGAAAGGATATTTCTATGGAGTACATGCAGGTCAATCGCGCCAACGACCGCGCCGCCGATGAGCTGCGCCCCATCAAGCTTACTCGCGGTGTCATGAAGCACGCCCACGGTTCGTGCCTGGCCGAGTTTGGCGATACGCGCGTGCTGTGCGCTGCCACCATCGAGGAGGGCGTGCCGGGCTGGCGCAAGGGCGCCAAGGCCGGTTGGGTAACGGCGGAGTATGCCATGCTGCCGGCATCGACCGGCAAGCGCTGCAAGCGCGAGCACGCCAACCGCAAGGGTCGCTCCATGGAGATTGAGCGTCTGATCGGCCGCAGCCTACGCACCGTCGTCAACATGAAGGCGCTCGGCGAGTACACCGTCACCGTCGACTGCGACGTGATTCAGGCAGACGGCGGCACGCGAACGGCGAGCATTACCGGCGCCTGGGTGGCGCTGCACGACGCCCTTGCCATGTGGGTCGAGGCGGGTAAGCTCGAGCGCATTCCGCTCACGGGCCAGGTCGCCGCGATTTCCATGGGCGTTGTCGACGGCAACACCCTGCTCGACCTGGATTATTCCGAGGACAGTCACGCCGAGGTCGACATGAACCTTGTCGCCACCGATACCGGTGAGATGATCGAGCTTCAGGGCACTGGCGAGCAGGCGCCCTTCGACCGCAAGCGCCTCAATTCCCTGCTCGATTTGGGCGACAAGGGCATTGCCGAGCTCATCGAGCTCCAGCGCCAAGCCCTCGCCTAACCTACCAAAAAGGGATGTTAATTATGACAGGTTTTATCTGCGGAAACGCCGATAGATAAGGTTGATGCCACATGAAAGGGGAGACGCCGAAGGGCCAGTCCCTTTTACGTGACTTTGCTATACGGACAAGGAGACCACTCATGGCACTTGAGAAGATCGACATCGACACCCTCGACCCGGCGGCGACCATCGTCGTGGCAACGGGCAACGCCCATAAGCTCACCGAGATCGAGGCCATTTTGGGCAAGGTTATGCCCGAGGTTCGCTTTGTGGCGCTCGGTCAGCTGGGCGATTTTGAGGACCCCGAGGAAAACGGTACGACGTTTTTGGAGAACGCCATCATCAAGGCGCAGGCTGCCGTCGAAGAGACGGGGCTCATGGCCATTGCCGACGATTCGGGCCTGGTCGTTGACGCGCTGGATGGTGAGCCCGGTGTGTATAGCGCGCGCTACGCGGGCGTTCACGGCGACGATGCCGCCAACAATGCCAAACTGCTCGTGAATCTGGAGGGCGTGGCCGACGAGGACCGCACTGCGCGCTTTATGAGCGTCGTCGCGCTCATCGACACGGATGGTTTGGTCACCTATGGTGAAGGCGCCTGCGAGGGCGTTATCGCACACGAGGGTCGCGGCGATCACGGCTTTGGCTACGACCCGCTGTTCCTGCCGGTCGACACGCCGGGCAAGACCATGGCCGAGCTGACGGCGGACGAGAAGAACGCCATCAGCCATCGATTCCATGCGCTCCAGCACCTATCCGCCAAACTGACGGGCGAGGAGTAGGCCGTGCGTGCGGTAGTGCAGCGCGTGCTCAACGCCGGCGTGACGGTCGACGGTGAGTGCGTGGGCAAAATTGGGCGCGGCTATTTGGTGCTGCTGGGCGTGGGCCACGGCGACACGCGCGCCGAGGCCGATAAGCTGTGGGGAAAGCTCCGGGGCTTGCGCATTAACGAGGACGAGAACGGCAAGACCAACCTGGCACTTGCCGATGTCGACGGCGAGGTTCTCGTGGTGTCGCAGTTCACGCTGTTCGCCGATTGCCGTCACGGCCGCCGTCCATCGTTTACGGATGCTGGCGCCCCCGATGTCGCCAACGAGCTCTACGAGTACTTCCTGACGCTCGTTCGCCAAGATGTCGAACACGTGGCGCACGGCATCTTTGGCGCCGATATGAAAGTCGATCTCGTCAACGACGGCCCATTCACCATCGTCTTGGACACCGATAGTCTGTAAGTAGTCAATTTGGGACCGGGCTTTTTTAGCTACTTGCGTATGGCCACAACAGGGTGCTATAGTATTAGAGTTTTGTCTATCTTAGGGGTATTATCCCCTTTTTGAATTGCACCTTCTGGAGGCCCTGTTCATGGAAGAGATGGAAGTCAATCACGTCGACGACATCCACGAGAAGCTGACCGATATGGTGGGCGATCGCGTTAAGGTGAAGGCCAACATGGGCCGCACCCGCGTCGTCGAGCGCATGGGCACCATCAAGAGCGTCCATCCGGCAGTCTTTATCGTCGAGGTCGACGAGCGCCGTGGCCGCAAGTCGCGTCAGTCCTACCAGTATATTGATGTTCTCACCGGCCAGGTCGAGCTGTTCGACCCCGAGAGCGGCGAGCACATTTTTACCCCGCTCGGCAATCAGCTCGAGGAGCACTAGCGGTGACCGATTGGTCCCTGACCCTTTCCGCGCCGGCAAAGATCAACCTCTATCTGGGGGTTCATACCGAGCGCGACGACCGCGGCTACCATAAGGTCAATTCCCTGATGGCAGCCGTCGGTCTTGCCGATATCGTGACGATCGCCCCGGCGCAGGAGCTGACCGTCCAGACGATTCCGGCATCCGACTTTCCCATGCAAAAGAATACGACGTATCGTGCGGCTGCTGCTATGGCCGAGCATTATGGTCGCGAAGCCAACTTCTGCATCACGATCGAGAAGCGCATCCCGTTGTGTGCCGGCCTGGGCGGTCCTTCGACGGATGCCGCGGCGGTCATTGTCGCCTTGGCAGAGAGCTGGGGTATCGATCGTGCCGATCCCGCGCTGGACAACATTGCGCGCGGCATTGGCGCCGACGTTCCCTTCTTTTTGCACGCCAGCCCTGCATTTTACGTGGGTGGGGGAGACGTGCTGGCAACCGAGTACCCCGCACTACCCGCGACACCCGTCGTGCTGGTCAAGCCGCGCGAGGCAAGCATTTCAACAATTGAAGCCTATCGACGTTTTGACGAGACCCCAGCGCCTGCGGACAAGCCCGGAGCGATTGCATCTGCCCTTCGCTCGGGAGATGCAGAGGCGGCCTACGCGCTCGTCCACAACAACCTGGGTGTCATTTCCGCGCAGATGGAGCCGCGGATTCAAACGGTGCTCGACTGGCTTCGTTCACAGGACGGTACCATTGCCGTAAACGTGTGCGGTTCGGGTGCCTGTTCGTTTGCTCTCTGCGATACCGCCGCCACGGCAGTCAATCTTGCGGCAGACGCTCAACAAAACGGCTGGTGGGCTTATGCAACGGAGCTCGTTTCCGACACGGTTCGCATTGAAGCGCCAAAGAAGTAAAAATTTCTCTGGCACACGACGGAAATCTTTGTTACTATAGTCGAGCTAACGGGTTGTGGCTCAGTTTGGTAGAGCACTGCGTTCGGGACGCAGGGGTCGCTGGTTCAAATCCAGTCAACCCGACCAGAGCATGAGGAGGGACCGCTTCTTGCGGTCCCTTTTTTTAGCTATTGTTGTGATACCGCGATACCCGCGGTATACTCATTCGAGCTTGTCTCGCTGTATTGTGGAGGTCTACATGTTTGGACTGAGGGCTCCTGAGCTCATCATTATTCTCGTTGTTGTCCTGATTATCTTTGGACCTAAGAACCTGCCGAAACTCGGTAAGTCCCTCGGCTCTACCGTCAAGAATATCCGCGAGGGTATGGAGGGCGACGATAAGGGCGAAACCAAGCAGGCCGAGGACGTTGTGGTCGAGGAGTCCAAGGAGGACAAGGAGATCGCAGAGCTCGAGGCCAAGCTCGCTGCCGCCAAGCAAAAGAAGGCAGAGGACAGCGACGCGGACGCAGAGTAGTCCCATCCCTTTGGGGTGAGCACCTGACCGGCTTGCCCGCAGGCTAGCCGGTCTTTTTCGTTTTTGTTGACAGTTGATCGTTACATCATAGTTGGGGAGATATCCGTATGGACGCAAGCCAGATCGTACTGACCGCTGAGGGCCGCCAGAAGCTCGTCGAGGAGCTCGCTTGGCGTGAGGGCGATTACGCCAAGGAGATCGTCGAGGACATCAAGGAAGCCCGCGCGTTCGGCGACCTTTCGGAGAACTCCGAGTACGATGCCGCCAAGGACAAGCAGGCACAGAACGCCGCCCGTATCGCCGAGATTCAGGCCATCCTCGCCAACGCTCAGATCGCTGCCAGCACGGGCGACCTAACCGTCTCCATTGGCTCGACTGTTACCCTGGTCGACCCCAACGGTGAGCTCATCGAGGTCACGCTTGTCGGTACCACCGAGACCAACTCGCTTGAGCACAAGATTTCCAACGAGTCTCCGGTCGGCCACGCCATCATCGGTCACGGCGAGGGCGACTCCGTCGAGGTCGTTACGCCTTCCGGCAAGACTCGCGTCTACACCATCGCCAAGATCGCACGCTAGACCACGGTCCCGCGTAAAGGTATGTTTTCGCTCCCTGGGACCGAATCCTGGGGAGCGTTTTAGTTTGAGGAGCTAACTTATGGCAGAGAACCAGAACGCCGCCGATCAGGCATCGACGCTCAACGACGAGCGCGCCACCCGCCTGGCCAAGCGCGCCGCCCTGTTCGAGGCGGGCCAGAACCCCTATCCCGAGCACTCTGAGCTTGAGGACTACGTCGCCGATATCGAGGCTAAGTACGCCGAGCTTGCCGATGGCGAGGACACCGAGGACATCGTGAAGATCGCCGGCCGTGTGGTTGCCAAGCGCGGTCAGGGCAAGATTATGTTCATCGTCGTGCGCGACGCGACCGGCGAGATCCAACTGTTCTGCCGTATTAACGACATGGACGAGGCGGCTTGGAGCACACTTAAGGCCCTCGACTTGGGCGATATCCTGGGCGTGACCGGCGTGGTTGTGCGCACCAAGCGTGGCCAGCTTTCCGTCGCCCCCAAGAGCGCGAAGCTGCTCTCCAAGGCCGTTCGCCCGCTGCCCGAGAAGTTCCACGGCCTCTCCGACAAGGAGACCCGCTATCGTCAGCGCTATGTCGACCTCATTGCCAACGACGACGTTCGCGAGACCTTCCGCAAGCGCTCGCAGATTCTCTCCACCTTCCGCCGCTTTATGGAGTCCGACGGCTACATGGAGGTCGAGACCCCCATTCTACAGACTATCCAGGGCGGCGCTACGGCTAAGCCGTTCATCACGCACTTCAACGCGCTCGACCAGGAGTGCTACCTGCGCATTGCTACCGAGCTGCACCTCAAGCGCTGCATCGTCGGTGGCTTTGAGCGTGTGTTCGAGATCGGCCGCATCTTCCGCAACGAGGGCATGGACCTTACCCACAATCCCGAGTTCACCACGATGGAGGCCTACCGCGCCTTCTCCGATCTCGAGGGCATGAAGGCGCTCGCCCAGGGCGTCATTAAGGCCGCTAACAAGGCTATCGGCAACCCCGAGGTCATCGAGTATCAGGGCCAGACCATCGACCTTTCTGGTGAGTGGGCCAGCCGTCCCATGACCGACATCGTCTCCGACGTGCTCGGCAAGCAGGTCACCATCGACACGCCGGTCGAGGAGCTTGCTGCCGCCGCGCGCGAGAAGGGCCTGGAGATCAAGCCCGAGTGGACTGCCGGCAAGATCATCGCCGAGATTTACGATGAGCTGGGCGAGGACACCATCGTCAACCCCACGTTCGTGTGCGATTACCCCATCGAGGTCAGCCCGCTCGCCAAGCGCTTTGAGGACGACCCGCGTCTGACCCACCGCTTTGAGCTGGTCATCGCCGGCCACGAGTACGCCAACGCATTTTCCGAGCTCAACGACCCGGTCGACCAGGCTGAGCGCTTTGCTGCCCAGATGGCCGAGAAGGCCGGCGGCGACGATGAGGCCATGGAGTATGACGAGGACTACGTGCGCGCCCTCGAGTACGGTATGCCTCCCGCGGGCGGCATTGGCATTGGTATCGACCGCGTGGTCATGCTGCTTACTAACCAGGCTTCTATTCGCGATGTCCTGCTGTTCCCGCACATGAAGCCCGAGAAGGGTTTCCAGTCCGGTGCCGCTGCCGCCAAGGCTACCGAGGCCGGCAACGCCGCGAGCCCGTTCGTTACGTCGCTTAAGCCCACGCTCGATTACTCCAAGATCGCCGTTGAGCCGCTGTTCGAGGAGTTCGTCGACTTTGATACCTTCTCCAAGAGCGATTTCCGCGCTGTGAAGGTCAAGGCATGCGAGGCCGTCAAGAAGTCCAAGAAGCTGCTGAACTTTACGCTCGACGACGGTACCGGTACCGACCGCACCATCCTCTCCGGTATTCACGCTTATTACGAGCCCGAGGACCTGGTCGGCAAGACCTTGCTCGCCATCACCAACCTGCCTCCGCGCAAGATGATGGGTATTCCCAGCTGCGGCATGCTGATCAGCGCTGTCCACGAGGAGGAGGGTGAGGAGCGTCTCAATCTGATCCAGCTCGACGCCTCCATCCCCGCCGGCGCAAAGATGTACTAATTGGTTCCGCCGTTCTACCGAACGGCGGACCAGCCGACGCTGCGCGACGTCCAGGGCGACAATTTGTCATTCAAAAGGCAAGGCATGACCAGAAGGTCTATGCCTTGCCTTTTTCATGCCAACTTGTTCGCCCTGGACGTCGCTCGCTGTCCGTCCTCTACCTGCGGCGTTGACTTGGTTGATACTTAGAACATCGATGTAGTCATTGGGGACGTTCTTAAACGACTACCCAACGGCTATTGAGCACATGGCTCGCATGACAGTCGTCTCTTTTATGTTTCCTTTAGCCGTTGCGGCCTAGGATGGGGGTTAGTCGGTAGGAAGGGAGCGTCTATATGGACGACGCGAGCGAGCGTGCAATCGAAGAGGACATGCTCGATCAGTTCAATTACTTTGATGATGAGGATGAGGAGCTAATCGATCGTCGCGAGCCGGCATCGCTTGACTCATTTGATCTGGTCGATGAAGAGCCCGACGAGGACGAGGGCGAATCAACGGAGCCTCCACAGCCGTCGCGTCTTGACTCGCTGCTTTCGAGAGCCCCCATGCACCACGGTGTCCGTGCCGGCGCGCTCCATATGAAAACTGACTGGCACCAGATCGTGACGGCAGGCGATGAGCTTGCCGTCGATGCGCCGCTTACCGATAAGTCATCCATCATCTGCCGCACCGGCATGCTTATGCTGGCAAGCGGAACAGGTGCCTGGCGCGTGCGCGATACCATGAATCGTGTTGCTGCCGTACTCGGCGTCACGATTCACGTCGACCTGAGTCTTCTGTCGTTTGAGTGCACTTGCATCGAAGATGGCCACTGCTTTAACGAGGTTGTCAGCCTGCCCACAACGGGAGTCAATACCCATCGCATTTGGATGATGGAGAGCTTCTTAAAGGAAATCGAGACGTATGGGCGCCGGTTTACCGTGCATGAGTATCACGAGATGCTCAAGACCGTAGAGAGCTCAAAACCTGATTACGCTCCCTGGCAACAGGGCCTTGCGGCGGCCTGTGCTTGCGGCGCCTTCGTCTTTTTGCTCGGCGGCGGTCCTATTGAGATGGCATGCGCGTTCGTGGGCGCAGGTGTCGGCAACTTTGCCCGCTCCCATATCCTCAGGCAAGGCCTTGGTCAGTTCAGCGCGCTGACGACCGGCGTTGCGCTCGCTTGCGTTTCGTATCTGCTGGCATTGCTCGGCCTTGGCCAGGTCATACCGGGGGCAATGTCGCACCAAGAAGGTTATATCGGCGCCATGCTCTTTGTGATTCCCGGCTTTCCGCTCATTACGGCAGGCCTCGACATCGCTAAGCTCGATATGCGAAGCGGCATTGAGCGTCTTTCGTATGCCGTGTCGATTATTGTGATGGCGACGCTCGTAGGTTGGATGGTTGCCGAGTGTGTTGGCCTGGCGCCGGACGACTTTGCCCCACTGGGCCTTTCGCCGCTTGCCCTTACGCTCCTGCGCGTGGTGATGAGCTTCGTTGGCGTATTTGGCTTCTCGGTTATGTTCAACAGCCCGGTAAAGATGGCAGCGGCGGCTGGTCTGATCGGCGCCGTGTCCAATACCCTGCGTCTGACCCTTGTCGATGCGCCGACGATGATTCCCTTCCTGGGCCTCAGCACGGGAATGCCTCCCGAGGCAGCAGCGTTTATCGGCGCGCTGGTATCGGGTCTGCTGGCAAGCTTGGCCGAAGTCAAGCTCACCTACCCGCGCATCGCCCTCACGGTGCCTTCGATTGTCATTATGGTGCCGGGCCTGTATCTCTATCGCTCGATGTATTACATGTGCACCTTCGACACGGTCAATATGCTCGGCTGGTTTGTGCGCGCGGTGCTCATCGTGGCGTTTCTGCCCGTTGGCTTGGGCGTGGCGAGAACCCTCACCGACCCTCGCTGGCGCCACACCAGCTAATTGGTGCAAGGGGGACAGGTTCATTTGTACCGAATGAGTTGCGGTGAAATAGGGACTGAATTGCTGCTTAAAGGGCCAAAACAGTCCGTATTCCACCGCAACTTATGGGGTCGGGGGATTATTGGTGCCCTGCATCTCCACAAACTCAACGCTTACGAAGCGCGTGTTGTTCGTACTAGGCTGGTTCCACCACATAAGTAGTCGCAGACGCACGTACCACGGGCGGGCGAGATGAAGTCCAAGTAACTCCATCTCGCCCGCCCATTTTTGTTGCGTGGCGTTGCGGCGCAAAACAGAAAGGATTTCGCCCTTTATGCCTATCAACAAACGAGAGAGCCTGCTGTTCACCTTTATCATGTGCTTTTGCATGGTGCTCTGGATGAGCATCTACAACGTTGCCCTGCAGCATGGGGCCATCAACGGCGAAGTTGTTGCCGCTGCATGGCTCGGCTTCCCCGTTGCCTACGTCTTTGCCATGTGCTGCGACTGGTTTGTTGCCAGCCCGCTGGCCAAAGGCTTCGCTTTCAAGTTCCTGGTTACTCCGAGCAAGAGCTCGCCGCTCGCTATGACGCTCGCCGTCAGCTCCTGCATGGTCGTTCCCATGGTTATCATCATGTCGCTCTACGGTGCGTGCGAAGGCCTGTTTCACATGCCCGGCGGCCCGCTTGCCAATTTGCAGGCGCTGCCGATGATGTGGCTCGTCAACATTCCGCGCAACTTTATCATGGCCCTGCCCTGGAACCTGCTGGTGGCTGGTCCGGTTGCTCGCTTTGTCTTCCGCCGTGCCTTCCCCATGGGAACCGTCTTTGAAGAGCAGCATATGGAGCTTGTGCGTATGGCTGGCGCTCCCGTTGCCGATGCTGTCAATGACGTTACCGAGAGCATGGACGCCGAGCCTGCCTGCTAGGCAACAGCCTCTAACCTAGAGCGCCCGCCGCACCCGGCGATTCCTTTTTTGTAGACGTTGTCGTATGGCTGCATGCGGAAAAGGCCCCAGCGGTTAACATATACTCCATATGGGTAAAGAGACCAAAGCGCCGCCACGAGTGGCGCTTTGCGTTTGAAAAACTAGCTCGTCTAAGAGGAACTAGCATGTTAGACCGTTTTACCGATCGCGCGCGCAAGGTCATGTCCATGGCCAAGCAAGAGGCGCTCGATCTGCACTCAAATAAGGTGGGCACCGAGCACCTGCTGCTTGCGCTCGCTAAGGAGGACGAGGGTATTGCCGCCGAGGCACTGCGCTCGCTCGATATCTCCTACGATGACATCATGGATACCCTCAAAGAGGTCCAGACCACGGTTCCCGAGCCCAGCGAGGAGACCGAGGCTGCCAAGCTCGCCTTTACGCCGCTCGTCATCAGCGTGATGGAGCGCTCCTTCCGCGTGGCACGCGAGAACAACCAGACCTACGTTTCGACCGAGCACTTGCTGATCGGCATCGTCGAAGAGGGCAACGGCATGGCCATGGACATCCTCATGCGCCTGGGCGTGTCGTCTGCTTCCATTAAAAAGGCCATCGAAAAGCTCACTGCCAAGGATCAGGACAAGAAGCGTCCGCTCGCTGGCGCTGGCGCTGGTCGTCCCGGTGCGGGCCTGCCGTTCTTTAGCGGCTCGGATGCCTCTCAGCAAAAGGGGAGCGGCACCGACACGCTCAAGCAGTTCGCCACCAACCTCACGCAAAAGGCGCGCGACGGCGAGCTCGATCCCGTGATTGGCCGCGAAAAGGAAGTCCAGCGCATGATGGAGATCCTTTCGCGCCGCACCAAGAACAATCCGCTTATCCTGGGCGATCCCGGCGTGGGCAAGACGGCTATCGTCGAGGGCCTGGCGCAGCAGATTGCTGCCGGCAATGTGCCCGAGAATCTTATGAACCAGAATATCTGGACGCTCGATCTGCCGGGTCTTGTCGCGGGTGCCAAGTATCGCGGTGAGTTTGAGGAGCGCCTCAAGAACGTGATCCAGGAGGCGACCGAAGCCGACGACGTCATCTTGTTTATCGACGAGATGCACACCATCATCGGTGCCGGTTCTGCCGAGGGTTCTATCGATGCGAGCTCTATGCTCAAGCCCGTGCTCGCGCGCGGTGCTTTCCAGATCATCGGTGCCACCACGGCCGAGGAGTTCCGCAAGTACCTTACCAAGGACCCGGCCTTCGAGCGTCGCTTCCAGACCATTGATGTCGAGGAGCCGAGCGTCGAGGACACGGTCAAGATCCTGACCGCGCTCAAGCCGCGCTACGAGGAGCACCACCATGTGCGCTATACGCAGGGTGCTATCGAGGCTGCCGCGAACCTTTCCAACCGCTACATACAGGATCGCTTCCTGCCCGATAAGGCCATCGACCTCATCGACGAGGCCGGTGCCCGCGCTCGCATCGCCGCGAATCGCGCGCCCGAGCCGGTGCGTGAGGCCGAGCATCGCATAGAGGAGCTCAAGGCCGCCGCGCAGGAGGCCACCGAGAGCGACGATATGAACAAGGCCGCCGAGATCACCGAGCAGCAGAAAGCTGCCGAGATTGAGCTCGCCGAGGCCAAGGCCGCCTGGACGGCCGAGCTCGACGCCAGCCCGCTCACCATCGACGTGAGCCAGATCGCCGATATCGTGTCCGTGACTTCGGGCGTGCCGGTGTCCTCGCTTACCGAGAGCGAGAGCCGTCGCCTGCTGCAAGCCGAAAGCGTGCTCAAGACGCGCATCATCGGTCAGGATGAGGCTGTCGAGGCCGTTGCCAAGGCCGTGCGCCGCAGCCGCTCGCCGCTCAAGGATCCGCGTCGCCCCGGCGGCAGCTTTATCTTCCTTGGTCCCACCGGCACGGGCAAGACCGAGCTCGCCAAGACGCTCGCCGAGTACCTCTTTGGCAGCAAGGATGCACTCATCAGCTTCGACATGTCCGAGTTCGGTAGCGAGTTCGAGGTCTCCAAGCTCATCGGTAGCCCTCCGGGTTACGTCGGTCACGACGAGGGCGGCCAGCTCACCAAGGCCGTTCGTCGCCACCCGTACTCGGTCGTGCTGTTCGACGAGATCGAGAAGGCGCACCCCGATATCTTCAACATCTTGCTGCAGGTGCTGGAGGAGGGCCGCCTGACCGATAGCCAGGGCAAGACGGTCGACTTCCGCAACACCGTGATCATCATGACGTCCAACGTGGGCGCTCGCGAGATTGCGCAGGATGCGAGCGTGGGCTTTGGCACCACCGGCGAGCAGGGCCTCACGTCGAGTGAGATCCGCGGCCGCGCGATGGGCGAGCTCAAGCGCCTGTTCCGCCCCGAGCTGCTCAACCGTATCGACGACATTGTGGTGTTCCAGAAGCTCTCGGGCGAGAATCTCACCAAGATCGCGCACCTGCTGGTGGACGACCTACGTCAGCGTTTGATTGCCAACGGCATGAACATCAAGCTCACCGATGCGGCCTATGACAAGATCGTGGCCGAGGGCACCGACCTCACCAACGGTGCGCGTCCGCTGCGCCGTGCCATCCAAAAGCTCATCGAGGACCCGCTGTCCGAGGAGCTTCTGGCCGGCGAGTGGGGCGAGGGCGATACCGTCCTGTGCGACGTGGCCGATGGCAAGTTTGTCTTTAGCCACGGCACGGGCGAGATCCCGGCACCGCGTCCGGCGGGCACGCTCGGTGGCGATACCGCCCCGGCGGCACCGCACACCGGCAACGCCGCGCCTGTGAGCAGTGGCGTGAGCTCGGGCCCCGGCGGCATGATGCAAGCCGGTTCCGGCGCGCTGTAGGGCGTGGCGACAATTTGATACGCGCAATCGAGGCGCTCTGGCAAGGGCGCCTCGATTTGTAGAGCTGCGAAGTTGTGATCGTTACGCTATGCGGTTCGCCGTTAGCCGATGATGCGAGAGCGCTCGGCGTTTTCGACTGGTTTATGCAAACGAAGTCTGGGAATATACAAGGCGCATGTCTTATTGTCTAACCAGTTGCGCCAAGGAGGCACCATGGACTACAAGATCACCGGCTATGAGCCCGCCCAGCTGTTCCATTTCTTTGAGGAGGTCAGCGCGATTCCCCGCGGGTCTGGCAACGAGAAGGGCATCAGCGATTTCCTGGTTGCGTTTGCCAAGGAGCGCGGCCTCGATGTGTACCAGGACGAGGTCTACAACGTCATCATTCGCAAGCCCGCATCTGCCGGTGCCGAGAATGCCCCGACCGTGATGCTGCAGGGCCATATCGACATGGTGTGCGACAAGTTGGGCTCCGTCGAGCACGACTTTACGACCGACGGTATCGACCTGGTCGTCAAGGACGGCGTCCTCACCGCTAACGGCACCACCCTGGGTGCCGACAACGGTATCGCCGTCGCGCTTATGCTTACCGTGCTCAACGACGATTCGATTGCCCATCCGGCCCTCGAGTGCGTATTCACCACCGACGAGGAGACTGGCCTGGTCGGCGCCGAGACGCTCGACAAGTCCCAGATTAGCGCCCGCACCATGATTAACCTCGATTCCGAGGAAGAGGGCGTTGCCACCGTCAGCTGCGCCGGCGGCGTCGTCGTTACCTACACCTGCCCCATCGTGCGCGAGCACAAGACCGGTAGCACCCTCACGCTCGACATCTCCGGCCTGCTGGGCGGTCACTCCGGCAGCGATATCCACCTGGAGCGCGGCAACGGCAACCTCATCATGGCCCGCATTATCGACCGCCTGATGGTTGCCGGCGAGCCCGCCATCGTTAGCTTTAACGGCGGCACCAAGGACAACGCCATCAACCGTGAGTGCAAGGCCGTTCTGGTCTACGCTGACCACGCTGCCGCCGAAGCCGCGGCCCAGATCGCAAAGGGCATCATCGCCGACGTCACTGCCGAGCTCGAGGTCTTCGACCCCGGCTTTACCTGCGCCGTCGAGATTGCCGACGACGCCGAGGTCGAGGCCATGGACCAGAAGTCCGCGCTTGCCCTCATCCGCGCTCTGCGTCTTGCCCCTAACGGCGTGATTCGCCGCAACGTCGCCACCGACGGCTCCGTCGAGGTTTCCTCCAACATCGGTGTGGTTGCCACTTCTGACGACGAGGTCAAGATCATGCTGTCCCCGCGCTCTTCGATCACCTCGCTGCAGAACGAGTTCAAGGACCGTCTGCAGACGCTGGCCGATGTCCTGGGCTTCGACGCCAAGTTCGAGTTCGAGTATCCCGGCTGGAGCTATGCCGAGCATTCGCCGGTCCGCGACGTCTTTGTCGAGAGCTATCGCGAGCTCTTTGGCTCCGAGCTGCGCATCGAGTCCATTCACGCCGGCCTTGAGTGCGGTCTGTTTGCCGAGGCCCTGCACGGTCTAGACGCCATCGCCGTGGGCCCGACGCTCTCCGATGTCCACACCCCGGACGAGAGCATGGAGCTCGCTTCTGCCGAGCGCTTCTACGAGCTGCTCATCGACGTCCTCAAGCGCCTTGCCGCGTAAAGGTTGCGCTAGCAGCAGTCCGAGTCACGTGCTAGCGGATTGCAAATGACATTACGAGAGGGGGCATCCGAGCTTTTGCGACGGGTGCCCCCTCTCTTTTGTTTGATAATTGCGAAATTACAGCCACCTAGTCCATTTCTGCCCTGATGAGGTCGAGGGTGCGTTGGCAGTTTTCGCGGACGGGGCCGAGCATATGCTCGCGCAGGTCCGCCATGCCGGGCAGGTCGGCGTATTCGTCCATGACCTCTTCCATGCAAATGGGCACCTCGTAGGCGAGGTCTATCATGGTCGCAAAGCAAAACTTCTCGGATAGCCCGGCATCGGTAAGCGTCGCCTCCAGCGCGGGGTCGCCCATACCGTGGTATCGGCGGATAGCACCTGGACCGATGCTCCCCACACGATTTTCGCCGCCAACGCTCATGGCAAGGCGCGCCCGGCGGCGCATGCGCTCGTACGCCAAACCCGACGCGACATCGTACATTCGAGCCATCATGGCTGCGCCGTCGTTTCCAAGGAGCAGGGAATAGTTTTTCGCGTGCGCATCCGGTGCGCCGATAATGGCGTTGAAGAACAGTATCTGCGTAAACAGATACAGGTTAAGTTGATGGTGGCTCGTATTTACGAGGAGCTCTTGAATGTCGCGTGTGGTCGGGCCGCCGTCTGCCGTGTACTTTTGGGCGGGCATCACCCCAAGTGCCTGACAGAGGTCTTCTTGATGTAGGCGCCTGATCGTTCCGTCTTTGACTTTCACGCGGTCATAGCGCTCAACAATGAGGGCAGGTTCGTCCTCAAACATACGATATTCGACGTTTGCCGTTGCGATGCCGGCGCGCTGGGCGCTTTTCATGCAGACAAACTCATTGAGAGCCTCGAGTTTAAATCCGATAACGCCATTTTTGAAAATATGCGTCGTGGGCGAGGAGCCCATGCATTCGCACCAGCGGCCGTTTATGAACGCGAGCGCGAACTTGCCCTGGTTGCCTCCAAGTGACCAACTTTCATCTAGACCCATCCACGATGCATCGCGGTCATCTCTGATCGACTTGAGACGAAGAGCAATTTCGTGGTCGTCTATAGGGCGGTATTCGCCAGCGCGATGCAGGACGGCATCGGCATCTTCTTCGGCACAAAACTGCACTCCGCCCGGACAGTCGAGTCCGATATGGCTGAGCAACGCAACGGAATTGTTGGGCCTAACGTCGAATTCGGCGGCAATCGCTTTTCGCTGGTCCTCGCTGTCGGGTAGAAGGCCAAACAAGTACGGATTCATGACCTGTTGGCCGTATGTGCGATTCGATACGGGTATGTTGGTCGATAGGGCTGGCCAGTCATAGTCATGATCGTAGGTAAAGCTGATAAGACCGTTCTCATCTTGCGTGAGCGTTCCCGCAGGTACGCCGCAAATAATGGTCCGAAGTGATGTTCTGGCCATTGGCTATTTCCCTTCGGGCTTGGTTTGGTTAGATGCGTTTGCGGCAATCGAGACTCCGAGATTGGACATGGCGAAATCGGCGAAGACCTCGTCGTAGAGTGCGGATGTAAAGGGGGCATCTGCAAGAGCCGGAATGGTTGTGCTGCGACGGTTGCGATGATGAAGACGTTGAGCGTGATGGCTCCTGGGGATGCTGCGAGGCAGCGGATTGGCATGCGGAGCGTCGACTGGTCGCTCGTTTTTCGCTTCGCCGATATCCCCTTGAGCGGCGAGCGCCAGTCCAAGAGCGTCGAAAATAGCCAGCAACTTGTCGAGTCGAATGCCGGTGGCGTCTCCTAGCTCGAGCGATGCGAGCAGGCGCTCCGAAACACCGGCCTTTTTGGCGAGGGCGGCACGGGTGAGACCCTGAGTCTCGCGTGCCTGGCGCACGTAGATGCCAGCTTGGCGCGGTGTGGTGATGGGAAGGGTATCCACGGCTATCTCCTAACGTGCAGACTTTTGCATATCAGTATGACATGCAAAAGTCTGCACGAATAGGCATTATGCAAAACTCTGCATGAGACTCCTACATTGAGGTTGGCTTATGAGAGGCGTTTTTTATATCGCGAGGATCCCAAGGTGCTCAAGCAAGATCTTAAGCCCGATGAGGATGAGCACGACGCCACCCACGATGGTGGCGGGTTTTTCGTAGCGCGCGCCAAAGGTGTGGCCGATCGCTACGCCGGCGACGGAGAAGATAAACGTTGTGACGCCGATAAGCGATACAGCGGGAACGATGTCGACCGAGAGCGCCGCAAACGAGATGCCTACGGCTAGGGCGTCAATTGAGGTGGCGATGGCGAGGATTAGGTACTCGCCCAGGTCAATCTTTTCGGCATCCTTGCCGTCGCCCTCGTCCTCGTCCTCGGTGAAGGCCTCCCACAGCATTTTGCCGCCGATGAAGGCGAGCAGGATAAAGGCGATCCAGTGGTCGATGGGGCCGATGATGCCCATAAACTGGCTGCCAAGCGCCCATCCGATTACGGGCATGCCGGCCTGAAAGCCGCCAAAGAACAGGCCGAGCACCACGGCGACTTTAAGGTTGATCTTTTTCATGCCGAGACCCTTGCAGATGGATACGGCAAAGGCGTCCATCGAAAGGCCAACGGCGAGCAACACGAGCTCTGCGAGTCCCATAGTCTGGCTCCCTCTCTGCGGGCGGGCCCGCGTGTACCTCTTGGGGGAGTAACAAAAAAGACCCGTGGCGTACGCGTTGCGCGCACAGCCACGAGTCTCGTTCATTAAGGCAAGCCAGGCCACATCGGCCAGTATGTTGACTTGCCGCGCCATCGGAGGCGAACCCGATCACGCGACTACTCCCTCATTTATGTGAACACCGATGCTACCACATGGGCAGCTCGTTTGGGGCGGCGCTCTCGGCTGTGTTCGCTCATTCTGTAAGCATCGGATTTCGCAAGCGCCGCGGGGGCAAACCGTGAGAAACTATTTAGCGTTTATGGAGCGTATACGATGGGAGCGATGCCTTGGATAAGAACGAGCTGCAAAAGCGTATGGAACAGGCCATCCGCCTGACTGCCCCCGGCCAGCCGATCCGCACCGCCCTCGACATGATCATTGCCGGTCACCTGGGCGCCCTTATCTGCGTCGGCGACACCGAAAACGTGCTCGCTGCCGGTAACGACGGCTTCCCGCTCAACATTTCGTTCACCTCGAACCGTCTGTTCGAGCTCTCCAAGATGGACGGTGCCATCGTCATCGACGGCGACCTCACCCAGATCCTGCGCGCCAACTTCCACCTCAATCCTGATCCCTCGCTTGCCACAAGCGAGACGGGCATGCGTCATCGCACCGCCGCTCGCATGTCGGTGCTCACCGACGCCATCGTGATTTCGGTCTCGGCCCGTCGTGCCGTCGTTAACGTGTACGTTCACGGCAAGAGCTACGAGATCCAGCCCGTCACCACCATCATGAGCTCGGTCAACCAGCTCGTCGCCACGCTCCAGACCACCCGTCAGTCGCTCGACCGCTCCCTGCTGCGCCTGACGGCCCTTGAGCTCGACGACTACGTTACGCTCGCCGACATCACGAGCATCTTCTCGAGCTTCGAGATCATGCAGCAGGCAAAGACCGAGCTTAAGGATTGCATCGTCAAGCTGGGCAACCAGGGCAAGCTCGTGCAGATGCAGCTCGAGCAGCTCGCCGGCTCCAGTATGGATACCGAGTACGACCTGATGATTCGCGACTACGCGAGCGATTCTTCCGAGGCTAATGCCGAGAAGATTCGTGCAGAGCTCGCTCGCATGACGCCTAAGGACCTGTCCGACCCGCAGCACGTGGCGGCAGTTCTGGGTTACGACGACCTGGACGAGGACTCCGTCATGACGCCGCTGGGCCTGCGCACGCTTTCGCGCGTGTCCGTCGTGCGCGACGGCGTGGCCGAGAAGATCGTCGACGAGTACGGCTCGCTGCAGGAGCTCATGGATGACATCAGCGAGGATCCGGAGCGCCTGGGCGACTTTGGCGTCAACAACCCTGCCATTCTTGCGGACTCCCTGTACCGCATGAAGGGCACCAAACAGGGGAACGCATAATGGCGCCCGTATGCGCCGTGGTCGTTGCCGGTGGCAGCGGCCAGCGCTTTGGTAACCCCGGTGGCAAGCAGCTCGTCAATGTAGCGGGCCGTCCGCTTATGAGCTGGTCCATCCGCGCATTTGACCGTAGCGATAAGGTCGGCCACATCGTGGTGGTTTGCCCTGCCGAGCGCCGTGCCGAGATGCGCCGCCTGGCCATCGACCCGTTTGACTATGACACGCCCATCAGCTTTGCCGATGCCGGCGATACTCGTCAGGATTCCACCCGCGCCGGCGTGCACGCGGTGCCGGCGGGCTTTGAATACGTCGCCATTCACGATGGCGCTCGTCCGCTCATCACGACCGAGGCCATCGATCATGCGATCGACGTGCTTGTGGGCGACCGCTCGCTCGACGGTGTCGTGTGCGGTCAACCCGCGATCGACACGCTCAAGATCGTCGACGGCGATAACATCGTCGAGACGCCGCCGCGTGAGCTCTATTGGGCTGCGCAGACGCCGCAGATCTTTAGCGTCGATGCTATGAAGCGCGCCCACGCTGCAGCCATTGCCGAGGGCTTTATCGGCACCGATGATTCGTCGCTGGTCGAGCGCATGGGTGGGCGCGTCCGCTGCGTCCAGAGCCCGCGCGATAACCTTAAGGTGACGGTGCCCGAGGACTTGCGTCCCGTAACCGCGATTCTGCTTGGCCGTATGGCCGAGGGAGAGGACCTTCCCCATGTTCAGTAACCTGCGCATTGGCCATGGCTACGACGTTCACCGTCTGGTGGAGGGGCGTCGATGTATCATCGGCGGTGTCGACATTCCCTACGAGCGCGGCCTGCTGGGCCACTCGGATGCCGATGTGCTCGCGCACGCCTTGGCCGACGCCATTCTGGGCGCCTGCCGCGGGGGAGACATCGGCAAACTGTTTCCCGATACCGACCCTGCCTACGAGGGTGCCGATTCGATGGTGCTGCTCGCTCGCGTGATGGACTATGCGCGCGAGCTGGGCTTTGAGTTTGTCGATGCCGATTGCACCATTGCCTGTCAGCAACCCAAGATCACCCCACACCGCGATGCCATGCGCGCCAACCTTGCCCATGCCCTGGGCGTTGACGTCGAAAACGTGGGCGTCGCCGCCACTACGACCGAAAAGCTCGGTTGGGAAGGCCAGGGCGAGGGAATCGGCGCCTGGGCCGTCTGCCTGCTACAGAAAACCGTTAAGGAGTAACGAATGCGTATCTACAACAGCGCTACCCATAAAAAGGAAGAGTTCCAGCCCATCGAGTCCGGCAAGGTCCGCATGTACGTGTGCGGCCCCACGGTCTACGACAACATCCACATCGGCAATGCCCGCACGTTCATCAGCTTTGACGTGATTCGTCGCTGGCTCATCGCGAGCGGCTACGAGGTCACGTTCGCCCAGAACCTCACCGATGTCGATGACAAGATCATCAAGCGCGCCAACGAGCAGGGCCGTACGGCTGCCGAGGTCGCGACGGAGTTCTCCGATAAGTTCATCGGCGTCATGCGCGCCGCCAACGTGCTCGATCCCGATGTGCGCCCCCGCGCCACCAAGGAGATCGGCCCCATGATCGCTATGATCAAGACGCTCATCGAGCAGGGCCACGCTTACGCAGCCGATAACGGCGATGTGTACTTTGCCGTGCGCAGCGATCCCAACTACGGTCAGGTCTCGGGCCGCAACATCGACGACCTTATGGTGGGCGCGCGCATCGAGGAGAACGAGGACAAGAACGACCCGCTCGACTTTGCCCTGTGGAAGGCCGCCAAGCCCGGCGAGCCCAGCTGGCCGAGCCCCTGGGGCGAGGGCCGTCCCGGTTGGCACACCGAGTGCGCCGCCATGGTGCACCGCTACCTGGGCACTCCGATCGACATCCACGGCGGCGGCTCCGACCTTGCCTTCCCGCATCACGAGAACGAGTGCGCCCAGGCTACCTGCGCCTGGCACCAGGGCTTCTCCAACACCTGGATGCACACGGGCATGCTGCTGGTTGACGGCGAGAAGATGTCCAAGTCGCTCGGCAACTTCTTTACGCTGGCCGAGGTCCTCGAGCAGCACTCCGCTGCCGCCCTGCGCCTGCTGATGCTGCAGACGAGCTATCGCTCGCCGCTCGATTTTTCTTGGGAGCGCCTGGAGGGTGCCGAGAATTCGCTCACGCGTATCGCCGGTACGGTCGAGAACCTGCGCTGGGCCGCGAATCACGCAACGGCCGACGCCGATGAGGCAGCATCCGAGGCGTTTGCCGACAAGGTCGCCGAGACTCGTGCCGCCTTTAAGGAGTGCATGGACGACGACTTTAACACCGCTGGTGCCATGGGTGCCGTCTTTGGCTTTGTCACCGAGTGCAACCAGTACCTGGAGCAGGCGGGCGACGCTGCCGACAAGGCCGCTGCCCTGGCTGCCGCCGACACGCTGGCCGAGCTGCTCGATACGCTTGGCGTTGAGCTCCCCGAGCCCAAGGTGGAGCTGCCGCTGGGCCTGCTGGGCGTTGCCGCCGGCCTGGTCGCCTACACTGGTGACGACGTGGACGAGGCAGCTTCCAAGATTCTCGAGGCTCGCGCCGAGGCCCGTGCCGCCAAGAACTGGGATCTGGCAGATGCCATTCGCGACCAGCTCAAGGACCTGGGCCTGACGATTGAGGATACTGCCGCGGGCACCCGTATCAAGACTCTCTAATCCCTGCGGGTTTCCCAAGCATCCGACCTTGCCGTTCAAACCGTCGCTCGCGTACTCAAGTACGCGTCGCTCCTCTTTCACGGCTATCTCGGACACTTGGAAAACCCGTGCCGACCGCCCGAGCCACGGCACCTTGCCTTTCAATCGTCGGGCATGACCTCAAGGTCTATGCCCTCCTCTTTCAAGGCAATCTGCCGCACCTCGGGCGGTCGGTCTATTTGTTTCGTTTGATAGTTGTATTTAGGAGGTCGCTTTATGGCCGACAATCGCAAGCGCGCGTCTCGTGGCGGCAAGCAGGCTGCTTCTGGCTCGCGTCCGATTCGCCGCAATGATCGCGCTGCCGCTCCCAAGGGCCAGCGCGATCGCATCCAGGCTGCACGTCCGCAGCGCGAGCGTGGCCGCGACGCTGTCCAGGCTCCCAAGGGCGAGTTTATCGAAGGTCGTCGTGCTGCCGCCGAGGCGCTGCGCACTGGTTTTCCCATCAAGTGCGCGCTCATTGCCGAGGGCGGGGAGCGCGATGCCGCCCTGTCTCGTCTGGTCGATGACCTCAACGCCGCGGGCGTCCGCATTAAGTATGTGCCGCGCGCGCAGCTCGACGCACTGTCGAGCCATGGCGCTCACCAGGGCATCGCGCTCGAGGTTGGCAACTTCCCCTATGCCGATGTCGCCGATATTCTCGACCGCGCAGGCGACGGTCCGGCGCTCGTCGTCGTGCTCGACCATGTGACCGACGACGGCAACTTTGGCGCCATTGTGCGCTCCGCCGAGGTCGTGGGCGCGGCCGGCGTCGTCATCGCCAACAAGCGTGCCGCCGGCGTGACCGTGGGCAGCTACAAGACCTCAGCCGGTGCTGTCATGCATCTGCCTATCGCGCAGGTTCCCAATATTGCCCGTGTACTCGATGACCTCAAGGCCGCTGGTTTTTGGGTGGGCGGTGCTTCCGAGCACGCCGAGGGCAGTTGCTGGGATGCTCCCTTCGAAGGTCGCGTGGCGCTCGTCATGGGCTCCGAGGGCGACGGCATCTCGCGCCTGGTGCTCGAGAAATGCGACTTTTTGACCAAGCTTCCCCAGCGCGGCATGACCGAGAGCCTCAATGTTGCCCAGGCAACGACGGCGCTGTGCTTTGAGTGGCTGCGCCGCAATGCCGGCGAGCTCATGGGGGAGGAGTAGCGCATGTCCAAAAAGAACCGTGCCAAGTCCAAGGCCAAGCGCTTTGGCGAGGGCTCGGCCAAGCCGATTGTCTCGGCCGCGACCTACGGCGTGGGCGGCAATGCGTTTGCGCAGGCTATCGCCGACCCAGTCTCGACGGTGCACTCCAACAAGCCCGAGCTGCTGGTAGTCGACGGTTACAACGTGATTCACTGCACGCCGCGCTACGAAAAGCTCGTGTACGACCATTCCGACGATCCGTATTCCAGCGACGTTCACGATATGGCGCGCACCGCCCTCATCAACGACGTCGCCGCCTTTGCCCAGGGCCGCTACGAGGCCGTGATTGTGTTTGACGGCGCGGGCAATATCTCCAACGAGCGCCCCAACCTGCCGGCCCGTGGCGTTCGCATCGAGTTTTCGCCGACGGGCGTCTCTGCCGATACCGTGGTGCAGAAGCTCTGCATCGAGGCACGCGAGGAAGGCCGCGCGTGCTCCGTGGTATCGAGCGACGGCACGATTCAGGCCGTTGTCATGGGCAAGGGCGTCACGCGCATCTCGAGCCGTATGCTGGTGGACGAGATCAAACAGATCGATAACGACGTTCACGAGGCAGAGGAAGCTCCGCAGATCAAGATGACTCTGGGCAGCCGCTTGAGCCCCGATGCCTTGGCCAAGCTCAAGGCCCTGCGCGGACGGTAGGGGAGTTGGCGGGGCAATGCTGCCTTGCTAACTCCATTCAGCGATGTCGATCATTCTTTCGAGGCGCCACGTTAGCGCCTCTTTTAGATAAGGCAGTCTCGCTGCTAGGGCATCGTTTTTAGACAGAATCTCGATTGCCTCGTCGACAAAACCTTCGAGTTTGTCCCCGTCAAACCAGTTCATATCCTCAACAAGCAACATTTGTTTCGCGGGACTTGAATGGAACTGCGCGCTGGCAAAACTGTGCTCTCCTGCCCTAAGCTCCTCTAGAGATATGTTGCACCAGAGCGATGAGCCCGAATCGAAGATGGGGGCAGGTCTGCAGGCTAGCGTGTTGACGTTTCGCACAAGGCCAAAGTTACGCCAATGACGGTCATAGTTGGCGATGATGTCGTCGCATACGATCATGCGGTCAAGGGCATCCTTGACGCCTGTTACCCCGAGCTTCTCGCAGTTTGCTACATATCGCTCGTAGTCGGTTAGTCTTTCATCTGCGTTTGCGTACTGGTTTACATAGAACGCAGGGACATACTCTTCTTCATCAGTTAAGAAGACATCGCATATGCTCAAGGCGGAAGTGCCCGTGCCCTCGAGCGAGTAAGGCACATAATCGCAGACGTTTAGGATGCGACGATGGAGCGCGGTCGCTACCAGCTCGTTATATGGTTCTTGGTTCAGGTGCGCTCCTGCCTTATGCAGAATTCGACGCCCGCCCTCGCATGTCCAATACTTCTGAAAGTTGCCGTCCGAGGTGTTATCGGGCTTTGCGGCGGCTGCTTTGCCCTCTGGGGCGAAGGGTGCGATGGACAGAGAGACGTCGTCAAAAGCATTATTGAAGAAGTTAATATCCTCCCACGCGAGACCGGAATCTTGGGGCCTAATCCAATACTGGTCGGATAAGGAGAGGCCAAGATTTCGCTGGACGAGTTCATCGGGAATATCGACTGCGGCTTCTGCAAGCAGGGAGGCTAGCCCAATGCGTGCGAGCGGGATACCGCGGCCGCGCCACCAAGTGCGGAAAGAGTCTAGCGATACGGGGCTATTAGGGCCAAATACTCCAATAGGGGCGTGGGCGTAATCGATGTCGGCGCCGATGTGGGTAAAGTCTTTTCGCGATGTGCTGTAGACCAGCTGAGCGACTTCGTGCGTGCGGTTCATGAGGGTGAACGCGATCTCGTTCTTACCGTGGCCGCGGCGGGGACGTCCCCCCGTTTTGGTCACGGAGCGGAGTCGCGTGTCGACGCTGTCTTTGTCGATGAGCCATACACCAGAAGCCTTGCGGGCCTCAAGTGCTCCGTTTTTTATGAGCTCCTGCACCCTGCGCGGAGTGATGCCGAGCAGCTCGGCGGCTTCCTTGGTAGTAAGCATCGCGAAACCCTTCGTCAAAACGAATAGTTTTATATAGCCAATTGTAATTAAAACTATTCGTTTTGACGAATGGTTTTAAGATTGAGGGCGAACTGACAGAAACGAACGGGCCTGGTACCTGTTGTTGCTGGATTTTGCATATTTGTATAACGTCGTGCGGCCTGTTGCGCCTCGTCCGCAATTCCTTTATTCTTAACAGGCTTCGCGCGAAAGCGCCAAGTGTGCCAGTGTGGCGCAACGGTAGCGCAACTGATTTGTAATCAGTGGGTTGCAGGTTCGATTCCTGTCACTGGCTCCATGAGAGTTTCGGGCTCTGTTCCCTTATGGGACAGGGCCCGTTTCTTTTTAGGTGGTGTGCCATCGGGTTGGCGCCCATCCCGTTTTCGGTTTATCTCGATCTGTAACACGAGTGGGCTGAAGACCCTCCTTATAGTTACAGATCGAGACATTGCCAAGGGACGGCCGATAACATCTCGATCTGTAACACGAAGAGGCTGAAAACCGTTCTAGCTGTTACAGAACGAGATGAAAACGGTGAAGGCCCTGGTCTACTTGATCGAGCGAGGATTTTCGGACGTACGAGCGTGGAAAATCTCCCGTTTAGTGAATGAGAGTGGATAATCTCCCACATTGGACTCGATGGCACGACAAAAGTGGGAGATTATCCACGCTCGATTTCAAACGGGAGAAAATCTACGCTCGAATCTGCCACGGGAGCCCGATCTCGAACTATATATAGGTGCAAATAAGCTGGTATCGAAGTTCGATACTGAAGGTGTACTCCACTACAGCAAAGTGTTACCTCGGGAAACGTCACCTCAGTATCCAAAACCACCGTCCTTCATATCCAAACTCAACAAAACCGCAGGTCACGGCTATATAGATACGCCCGGTGCCGTGTATCTAGAGGTTTTCGTTGACAGCCCCCAAGGTTGCATCGTATTATCTTTTTCGTTCGCGGGGGCGGCGGTCCAAAAGACCAAAGGACCTGCGGATACTTGAACGATTGGGAGTTTGCCCGAGTGGTTAATGGGGACGGGCTGTAAACCCGTTGGCTCTGCCTACATAGGTTCGAATCCTATAGCTCCCACCCGTCAAGTGCCTGTATAGCTCAGTCGGTAGAGCACTTCGTTGGTAACGAAGAGGTCACCAGTTCAAGTCTGGTTGCAGGCTCCATCCGGCGGTGTAGCTCAGTTGGTTAGAGCACACGGTTCATACCCGTGGCGTCACTGGTTCGAATCCAGTCACCGCTACCATAGGTAACACGGTGGCTTCTCAATAGTATGTTGAGAGGCCACTATGGTATAAAGGCAAAGTCCCGTCCGGGGACGACCTGTTTAGAGGAGGGCTTTATGGCCAAAGAGAAGTTTGAGCGCACTAAGCCGCATGTTAACATCGGCACCATTGGTCACGTCGACCACGGCAAGACCACGCTGACCGCTGCCATCACCAAGGTTCTCTCCGAGACCGAGGGCTGCAAGGCTGACTTCACTGCGTTCGAGAACATCGACAAGGCTCCCGAGGAGCGCGAGCGCGGCATTACGATTTCCGTCTCCCACGTTGAGTACGAGACCGCTGCCCGTCACTACGCTCACGTTGACTGCCCGGGCCACGCTGACTACGTCAAGAACATGATCTCCGGTGCTGCTCAGATGGACGGCGCTATCCTGGTCATCGCTGCTACCGACGGCCCCATGGCTCAGACTCGTGAGCACATCCTGCTCGCCCGTCAGGTCGGCGTTCCCTACATCGTCGTCTTCCTGAACAAGTGCGACATGGTCGACGATGACGAGCTCATCGACCTCGTCGAGATGGAGACCCGTGAGCTCCTCTCCGAGTACGATTTCCCCGGCGACGACATCCCCGTCATCCGTGGTTCCGCTCTGGGCGCTCTCGAGGGCGACGCCAAGTGGATGGACGCCATTCGCGAGCTCATGAAGGCCGTCGATGAGTACATCCCGACGCCTGCTCGTAACAACGACCTCCCGTTCCTGATGGCCGTTGAGGACGTTATGACCATCTCCGGCCGTGGTACCGTTGCTACCGGCCGTGTCGAGCGCGGTGAGCTCAAGCTCAACGAGCCCGTCGAGATCGTCGGCATCAAGGATACCCAGAACACCGTCGTTACTGGTATCGAGATGTTCCGTAAGTCCATGGACTTCTGCGAGGCTGGCGACAACGTCGGTCTGCTGCTCCGCGGCATCAAGCGTGAGGACATCGAGCGTGGCCAGGTTCTCTGCAAGCCCGGTTCGGTTACCCCGCACACCAAGTTCACCGGCGAGATCTACGTTCTGACCAAGGAGGAGGGCGGCCGTCACACCCCGTTCTTCGATGGTTATCGTCCTCAGTTCTACTTCCGTACCACCGACGTTACCGGTACGGTCAAGCTCCCCGAGGGCACCGAGATGGCTATGCCTGGTGACCACATCACCATCGAGGGCGACCTCATCCACCCGATCGCCATGGAGGAGGGCCTGCGCTTCGCTATTCGCGAGGGTGGCCACACCGTCGGTTCGGGCATCGTCTCCACGATCATTGAGTAAATTAGCTCTCTGATATAGCTGACTTAGAGAACCCGGCACTTATATGGGTGCCGGGTTCTTTTCTGCGCGGGGCTTTTTGCCTGACAATTACGCTTGGCTCACTCTTAAGCCGAGCGTGAGGGGTCGATTAGATCTCGCTGGCTCCATTGATGTGTTCCAAATATGAATGGATCCACCGAGAACCAATTGATTCGAGGTTTTCATTGACAGCACTTACATAGAGCTGATAAAGTACCAACTCGTGCCCGTACGGGGCGGAAATGAAAGGTTCAGGATACATGCGTACTCTAGTTACTCTTGCGTGCACTGAGTGCAAGCGCCGCAACTATACGACCACCAAGAACAAGTCGACCATGCCTGATCGTATGGAGATCAAGAAGTATTGCCCCTGGTGCCGTCACCACACGCTGCACAAAGAGACTCGCTAGTCTCTAGTCACATACGCCAGTAGTTCAATTGGTAGAGCATCGGTCTCCAAAACCGAGTGTTGAGGGTTCGAGTCCTTCCTGGCGTGCCAGTCATTATTCCGTAAGCTCCCATTTGGGGGCTTACGGTTTACTCATGTATAAGCGCATTGCGCGGAGGTAACCCAAATGGCCAACAAGAAGAACAAGAAGAAGGCACAGCAGCAGGCGTCTGCCAACAATGCTGCCGCCAACTCCAAGGTTGAGGCCAAGAAGGCCGTTGCCAAGAAGAGCGAGAAGGCTGCGAAGTCCAAGAAGAACGAGAAGCCCGGTTTCTTCGCCCGCACCAAGAAGTATTTCGCTTCGGTCAAGTCCGAAATGAAGCGTGTCACGTGGCCCGATAAGAAGGAGCTCGTGAACTACTCGGTCGTCGTTTGCGCTTCTCTGGTCGTCGTCGGCGTCGTCATCGCTCTGCTCGATGCTGGCTTTGGCGAGGCTCTTGCTCTGTTCTCCGGATTGAGGGGCTAAACCATGTCTAAGCGTTGGTACGTCGTTCACACTTACTCTGGATACGAGAACCGTGTTAAGTCCGATCTCGAGCATCGTATCGAGACCATGGGCATGCAGGACCGTATCTTTGATATCGAGATTCCTATGGAGCGCGTCACCGAGATCAAAGAGGGTGGCAAGCGTGAGACCAAGGATTCCAAGATTTTCCCGGGTTATGTCCTGGTTCGCATGGAGATGGATGACGATGCTTGGACGTGTGTTCGCAACACGCCCGGCGTCACCGGTTTCCTGGGCGGCAATGGCAAGCCCGCGCCGCTTTCCCGCGACGAGTACAACAAGATGACTCGTCGTCCCGGTAAGGGCGATTCGCCCAAGCGCACCTCGGTTGATATTGAGGTCGGCACGTCCGTCCGCGTCACCGATGGTCCGCTTACCGACTTTGATGGCAAGGTCTCCGAGGTCAACACCGAGGCAGGCAAGCTTAAGGTCACCCTGATGATCTTTGGCCGCGAGACGCCGGTTGAGCTCGACTTTAACCAGGTCGCTGTCATCGCTTAAGTTTTTCGTCCGTTCGCGCGAGCGTGCTTCTTCTGTGACTGCTCATCTCAGGAGTGCTTCTAACACGTGCGTGCTTACGATATAGCAAGTACTTCACACTCGTGATTCGAAAGGAATGACCATGGCTGAGAAGAAGGTTGCCAACGTCATTAAGCTCCAGATTCCTGCTGGTGCAGCTAACCCCGCTCCTCCCGTCGGCCCCGCCCTGGGCGCTGCTGGCGTGAACATCATGCAGTTCTGCCAGGCCTTTAACGCCGAGACGCAGGACAAGAAGGGTGACATCATCCCCGTTGAGATCACTGTCTTCGAGGATAAGTCCTTCTCCTTCATCACCAAGACCCCGCCGGCGGCTCACCTCATCAAGAAGGAGCTGAACCTCAAGTCTGGTTCCGCTAAGCCCCAGGCCGACAAGGTTGGTCAGCTCTCCCAGGAGCAGCTCACCAAGATCGCCGAGATCAAGATGCCGGATCTCAATGCCAACGACATTGACGCCGCCAAGAAGATCATCGCCGGTACCGCCCGTTCCATGGGTGTCACCATCGCTGAGTAGCGATTTCATTAGGTAACGACGGGCGCTCCGACCGGGCGCCCGTTAAATGTGTGCAATAGGGCACACGATACGATGTGGGAGGGCTTACGCCCGTTTAACCACAGGAGGTAATGCACATGGCTAAGCATGGTAAGAGCTATAACGCCGCTGCCGAGAAGATCGACCGCGCCACGCTCTACACCCCCCTTCAGGCTGCCAAGCTCATCAAGGAGCTCGACACCGCCAAGTTCGACGAGACCGTCGAGGCCCACTTCCGTCTGGGCGTCGATACTCGTAAGGCTGACCAGAACATCCGCGGTTCCATCTCCCTGCCCCACGGTACCGGCAAGACCATTCGTGTTGCCGTCTTCGCCGAGGGCGAGAAGGCCCGCGAGGCCGAGGCTGCCGGCGCCGACATCATCGGTTCCGACGAGCTCGTCGCCCAGATCCAGAAGGGCGAGATCAACTTTGACGCCGCTATCGCTACGCCGAACATGATGGCCAAGGTTGGCCGCATCGGTAAGATCCTTGGTCCCCGTGGCCTCATGCCGAACCCCAAGCTCGGCACCGTGACCATGGACGTCGCCAAGATGGTCTCCGAGCTCAAGGCCGGCCGCGTTGAGTATCGCGCCGATCGCTACGGCATCTGCCACGTGCCCCTGGGCAAGAAGTCCTTCTCTGAGCAGCAGCTCGTTGAGAACTACGCTGCCCTGTACACCGAGATTCTGCGCGTCAAGCCCTCTTCTGCTAAGGGCAAGTACGTCAAGTCCATCTCCGTGTCTTCCACCATGGGCCCTGGCGTCAAGGTCGATCCCGCTGTCCAGCGTGACTTCCTGGCTGAGTAACTGCTAGTTACTGCCTGAGCAAAGCAAGCATTGCTAAAGAAACCCGGTTCTGTCTCGTGCAGGACCGGGTTTCTTGCTATCTCGGGGTAAAACCACCACAAAGGGGACAGGCACCTTTGTGGTGGAAATGGTCCAAATGTTCGCCCGATCTCGTTTCGTCTGTGTTACACTTTAGCGTGATGTAGTACATACCCGAGGCTGAAAGGAGCCGAACATGTTCAAGAACACGCAGCAGCTCCTAGGCCTAGCGCTGCTAGATGGGATAGCGCGCTAGGGTTGTAATTACGCTATAACGATGAGTTGTACCCGGGTGCGCTATCGTCCGCCGCTTTTGGGCGTGATGAGCGACACGGGTATTTTTCTATCTTGGGGCACTCCATCTCTCCTGAAAGCCATCTGTAACTCAGGCCTATCAGGAGGAAATCATGAGTCGCAAAATTGCAATCTTTGACACCACCCTGCGCGACGGAGAGCAGTCTCCCGGCGCCAGCATGAATACCGAGGAAAAGCTCATCATCGCTCGTCAGCTGGTGCGCATGAACGTCGATGTTATCGAGGCGGGCTTTCCCATTTCGAGCCCCGGTGATTTTCGCTCCGTACAGGAGATCGGTAAGATCGCGGGCGACCGTTGCACGGTATGCGGCCTTACCCGCGCTGTCGACAGGGACATTGAAGTGGCCGCAGAAGCCCTTAAAACGGCCCGGAGGCCCCGTATTCATACCGGTCTGGGTGTGAGTCCCAGCCATCTGCGTGACAAGCTTCATATGACCGAGGGCGAGGCTATTGAGCGCGCCATTCACGCGGTAAAGCATGCTCGTAAGTTTGTCGACGATGTCGAGTTTTATGCCGAGGATGCGGGCCGCTCTGATCAGGAGTTCCTTGTTCGCATAATCGAGGCCGCGGTTAAGGCCGGCGCCACGGTGGTGAACATCCCGGACACCACGGGTTACAACATGCCTTGGGATTTTGGTGCGCGCATTCGCGATCTGCGCGAGCGCGTGGCCGGCATCGAGGACGTTACGATCTCGGTCCACACCCATAACGACCTTGGCATGGCCACAGCTCTTGCGCTCGAGGCCGTCCGTAACGGCGCGACGCAGATCGAGTGCACCATCAACGGCCTGGGCGAGCGCGCGGGTAACACAGCGCTCGAGGAAGTCGTTATGGCCATGAAGATGCACGAGCAGGATCTGGACGCCCACACCGACATCGTGACGACCGAGCTCACGCGCGCCTCTAAGCTCGTTAGCTCCATTACCGGCATTAACGTGCAGCCCAACAAATCCATCGTGGGCGCCAACGCCTTTGCCCACAGCTCGGGCATCCATCAGGACGGCGTGCTCAAGGCGCGTGATACCTACGAGATTATCGACCCCAAAGAAGTGGGAGCCGCCGGTTCCGAGATTATCCTTTCGGCGCGCTCGGGTCACGCGGCACTGCGCCATCGCCTCGCCGAGCTGGGCTACACGTTTGCAGATGAGGAGTTCGAGGCCATCTACCAGCGTTTTTTGGAGATTGCCGACCAAAAGAAGGAAGTCTTCGACGAGGATTTGGAGTCGATGATCCAGGAGCGTCAGCGCGAGGTCAAAGCCATCTACACGCTCGATGCGCTTCAGGTTTCTTGCGGCGACCCGCTCATTCCTACGGCTACGGCAACCATTACCGACGAGGACGGCGAGACCCATGTGGTGTGCTCGACGGGCACCGGCCCGGTCGACGCGGCGTACAAAGCGGTCGACAAGGCAATTTCTGCCCATGGCGAGCTGACGGAGTTCAGCGTTAAGGCCATTACGCGTGGCATCGACGCCATCGGTGAGGTGACGGTGCGCATCACCGCCGAGGACGGCAAAATCTACACCGGCCGCGGCGCGGATACCGATATTATCGTGAGCTCGGCCAAGGCTTTCATCAACGCTATTAACCGCATGATCCAGACCAACCGTTCCAAAGCGGGCAACTAGTAACGACTAGCCGGGCATGCGCCCGCACGAGAGGGGAATCACATGGCACGTCCCATGACCGTAGCAGAGAAAATTTTGGCGGTACACGCCGGCTTGGACGAGGTTAAACCGGGCCAGCTGGTCGAGTGCGACCTGGACATCGTGCTCGCCAACGACATTACCGCGCCTATCGCGATCGATGTCTTTCGCGAGCTGGGTGCGACTGAGGTATTCGATCGCGGCCGCATTTGCCTGGTGCCCGACCACTATGCGCCCAACAAGGACATCAAGAGCGCCGAGCAGACCAAGAAGATGCGCGATTTTGCG
The DNA here is from genome assembly GCA_900539035.1 of uncultured Collinsella sp. Lineage (GTDB taxonomy): Bacteria > Actinomycetota > Coriobacteriia > Coriobacteriales > Coriobacteriaceae > Collinsella. The sequence goes on from UQAU01000006.1 coordinate 47,563, forward strand.
CATGAGCAGCATGTGACGCACTATTACGAGCAAGGCTGCGCGGGCATTGAGCATGCTCTGCTGCCCGAGCGCGGCGTCGTGGTGCCGGGCGACCTGATTATCGGTGCCGACTCGCATACCTGCACGTATGGCGCCTTGGGTGCGTTTTCAACCGGTGTGGGCTCAACGGATGCTGGCGTGGGTATCGCCACGGGGCGCGCATGGTTTAAGGTGCCGCCGACAATTCGCTTTGAGATCAATGGCGAGCTCACTGATGGTGCCACGGCCAAGGACATCATCTTGCACATCATCGGTATGATCGGTGTGGACGGGGCTCTCTACCAGGCTATGGAGTTCGCTGGCAGCACCATCGAGAGCCTGTCGATGGAGGGTCGCATGACCATCTCGAACATGGCGATCGAAGCGGGCGGCAAGGCTGGCATTATCGAGGTCGATGATGTTGCGCGCGCCTGGCTCAAGGGCCGCTGCGAACGCGATTACGTTGAGTACCACGCCGATCCGAATGCCGAGTATGCGCAAGTCATCAAGATCGATGCGGCCGACATTCAGCCGTGCGTGTCGTGGCCGCATCTGCCGAGCAACACCCATCCGGTCAGCGAGAGCCGCCACATCACGATCGACCAGGCAGTGATCGGCTCGTGCACCAACGGCCGTATCGAGGATATGCGTGCTGCGGCCGAAGTCATGCGTGGGCATAAGGTTGCCGACGGGGTGCGCTGCATCGTGATTCCAGCGACCCAGGCGGTCTTTCGCCAGTGCATACAAGAGGGCCTGACCGATGCCTTCCTGGATGCCAACTGTGTGTTCTCCACACCCACGTGCGGTCCGTGCCTGGGTGGCTACATGGGCATTCTGGCGGCGGGGGAGCGTTGCATCTCCACGACCAATCGCAACTTCGTCGGCCGTATGGGCGACCCCACGTCCGAGGTCTATCTGGCCTCGCCGGCTGTGGCGGCGGCTTCTGCCGTGGCGGGGCACATATGCTTGCCGTCTGACCTGTAAGAGCTGTGGGGGTCTTGGGTGTTTTATCCGGCGCTTCGAACAGTCCTGGCCCTCATTTTGTTCGCCGAAGGCGAACGCTAACTTTCCATTAGCTTTTTTGTAGTCGAAACGAGGACGAGGGATTTGATATTTGCTTGCGTCGAGTTCCGCACGAGCCGGAGAGCACTTAATGTGCTCTCCGTGCGAGCAGGACTGTCCGAGTAAGCAAGTAAATATCAAATCCCCCGCATTTCATGTTTGAACGGAGAATGATATGAACTTTGAGGGCAAGGTATTTAAGTATGGTCGTGACGTAGATACGGATGTCATCATTCCTGCTCGGTATCTGAATTCGTCGGATCATGCGCATTTGGCGGCGCATGCTATGGAGGATATTGATCCGATGTTTGCCTCCACCGTGAAGCCCGGTGACATCATTGTCGCCGAGGAGAACTTTGGTTGTGGCTCTTCGCGTGAGCATGCTCCGGTTGCCATTAAGGCCGCGGGTGTGTCGTGCGTCATTGCCAAGAGCTTTGCTCGTATCTTCTATCGCAATGCCATTAACGTGGGCCTGCCCATTATGGAGTGCCCTGAGGTGGTCGATGCGATCCACGCCGGCGATACCGTGAAGGTCGATACCGAGGCCGGCGTCATTACCAACGAGCGTACCGGTGAGACCTTTACGGCTGAGCCGTTCCCACCGTTTATTGCCGAGATTATCGAGGCTGGTGGCCTGGTCGCACGTACGCGTGCCAAGATTGCCGCGGCAAAGGCTCAGGAGGCGTAGAGGAAAATGACGGTGAAACTGGATAACCCGTTTGCAAACGGACCGAGTAGCGAGAGCTGGAGCTGCAACGTGAAAAAAACCTATAAGATTTGCTGCCTGCCGGGCGACGGTATTGGGCCCGAGGTCATTGCCGAGGGCAAGAAGGTGCTGGCTGCGGTGGGCAAGCGCGCCGGCGTAGAGTTTGCCTTTGAGGATCACCTGATCGGCGGCGCGGCGATCGATGCGTGCGGCAACCCGCTGCCCGATGAAACGCTTGCGGCGGCAAAGGCGTCAGATGCCGTGCTGTTGGCATCCGTCGGTGGTCCCAAGTGGGATTCGACCGATCCGGCGGCCCCACGCCCCGAACAGGGCCTGCTGCGCATCCGCAAGGAGCTCGGCCTCTATACCAACCTTCGCCCCGTCAAGATCTACGATGCGCTGGCCGATGCGTCGACGCTTCGTCCCGAGGTCATCAGGGGTGTGGACATGGTGCTCGTTCGCGAGCTTACCGGCGGCATTTACTTTGGTAAGCATGAGCGCTTCTACGACGAGGACGGCGCGGGTACAGATGGCGCTGCCGGCCAGCGTGCAATCGACATTATGGAGTACCGCGAGTTCGAGGTGGAGCGCATCGCCCGTCAGGCGTTCGAGGTGGCTCGCAAGCGCCGCGGCAAGGTGACAAGCGTGGATAAACGCAACGTACTTGAGACGAGCCGCATGTGGCGCGAGGTCGTGCATCGCGTGCATGACGAGGGGTACTCAGATGTAGAGCTTGAGGACCTGCTCGTCGACAACGCCGCCATGCAGCTCATTAACCGACCGGCTGACTTTGACGTCGTAGTTACGGAGAACATGTTCGGCGACATCCTCTCCGACGAGGCGGCGCAGATTACTGGATCGCTCGGCATGCTTGCCTCGGCTTCGCTGGGCGATGGCGTGTCGCTGTTCGAGCCGAGCGCCGGTAGCGCGCCCGATATCGCGGGACTCGGTATTGCCAATCCGCTAGCGCAGATCCTGTCGGCGGCAATGCTGCTCACGTACGCACTCGACATGGGTGAGCAGGCCGCTTGGATCGAGACCGCCGTGGCGCGTGTGCTCGACGAAGGTTGGCGAACCCGAGACATTGCCGACGCTAACACCCCGGCCGACAAAATCCTCGGCACCGCTCAGACGGGCGATAAGGTCATCGCTGCCCTGTAACCACCACAAAGGGGGCAGGTACCTTTGTGGTGGTTTGGGCACTTTGGCGTCAATGTTATGGCATCGCAGCGAGCCGGTTCCAAGTGCCCCAGGTCGCCCCGAAAGAGGAGCGACGCGTACTTTGGTACGCGAGCGACGGTCTGAGGGGCGAGATGGGGTGCTTGGGGCCGGCGCAGCGTCAAGCCTTAAAGGTGGTTACCAGGGTGTTCTGGCTGTTGAGGACTCGATGGCATCGTGGCGTTTGAGCTCGCGGCGCATGGTTTGCGAATTGAGCCAGGCTGCCTGCCAGCCACGGATGGGGTAGCGTGTCTCGTCCAGTTCAAATTGCGTATAGCCGCAGGCGTTGATGATCGTCGTCCCGCACGCGTGTTGCCGCTCGCGCTGAAAATCGGGACCGTAGCTCTGATGCACATGCCCGTGCACCATGTAGTCGGGGCTCCAGGACTCAAGCGCTGTGTTAAAGCATTCGAATCCCCGATGTGGCAGATCGTCCAGATCGCCCATGCCGGCGGCGGGCGCATGGGTCAGCAGGATGTCGCAGCCGCCGACCATCTTCACTTTGCGTGACAGCTTGCGCACGCGCTTGGACATCTCGCGTTCGGTGTACATGTTGGCGCCGTCGCGATAACGCATGGACCCGCCAAGGCCCGCAATGCGAATCCCTCGGTACGTGTATACGCTGTCTTCTACGCAGATACATCCGCCCGGTGCATGACGTGCGTAGCGGTCATCGTGATTGCCGCGCACGTAGATGAGCGGTTTGTTGATGACCGTGACCAAAAACTCAAGATAGTCCGGGTCCAGATCGCCGGCGGACAAAATCAGGTCGACTCCCTCAAAGCGTTCCTTGCGAAAGCACTCCCAAAGGCATCGTTCTTCGGTATCGGCTATGGCAAGGATTTTCATAGGGCAGGGACTTTCGGCTCATCGTCGAGCTGCGGAATGGTGCCTACCACGTTGTCCGCCAGCCAATTCATCTCGACAATCTGCGTGCTCGGCAGCGGAGGGAAGCCTTCGATCTGTACCACGCCGTTCTGGCTGTGGAGCTCGCCGCCAAAGGGGTTGATGGATCCCTCAACAATGCCGTTGCGGAGCAACTGCACGAGTTTGCGCGTCTGGTAGGGTAGGCCCGGAGCGTAACGGATGTCGATAACGCCGGAGCTCATGCCATACCAGTAGTTGACGGCGCGCACTTGGTTGTCGTCGCTGGTCTCGTCCCACGTGCCGTGCAGCAGGCTGCGAACGATGAGCTCGTAGTAACGGCCCCAGTTCCATACCGGCATGGCGATGCCGGAAACCTTGCCATCGACCAGGCGGTGGAGTCCGTAGGCCGTAGGGTCTTCGAGCGACTTTGACATGTCAGCGCCGGTCATGACGCTCACGCCTTCGCGGCACATGGCCTCGGCAAGACCGCCGGCGGGCACATCGCCCCAGGTGAGGATAATTTGCGCGCGGGGGTCGAGCAGCGAGGCACCGATGGCAAAGGCATTGATCTCGCTGAGCGCGCCGGATGCGAAGACCGACGCGTGGTAGCCGATGCGATGGTTGTCCGCCATGCTGGCGGCAAGGGCGCCCAGGAGGAACTTGGCCTCGTACATCTTGCCAAAGTACGAACGGACGCTTTGGTGGGGAAGGCCGATAGAGCAGTTAAGGAACCGAACCTGGGGATACTCAACGGCAGCTCTGAGCGTGTATTCCATCAGGCGGTGCGAGGTCGAGAAGATGACGTTGTCTCCATGTTTGACAGCCGTTTCCACGGCGGCGTAGAACACGTCCGGATCGTGACAGTCCTCGAACGCCTCGGTGCGCACGATACCGTCAAAGTGCTCATCGAGATACTGACGCCCTTGGTCGTGCAGACTGTCCCAGCTCGACGTCGCACAGGGGAACTCATGGATAAAGGCGATGCGCAGGGGGTTGGCCGCCGAATAGACGGTCTTGCCCATAAAGAAGTTGAGCACGCCGGAGGTGGACTTGGCGGGCGTCTCCTCCTCGTCGATGCTCGGTGCTTCGACAAGATCGACCTTGTCCTCGTCATTTTTGCCGGCAATGACCAGCTCGCGCCAAATCTTGCACAGGCGGTTTACGACGATATCCGTCGGCGTATCCAGCAGGCGGTCCTGGTTGTACACATTGAGGTAGACGAGCATGGCATCGGCAGGCGTAATGTCCAGGTGGTCGCCGCCTGCGCGAAGGTAGGCGCGCTTAAAGAGCAGGAAGGTGTGGCGCAGGTAGTCGACCTTTTTCTGCGGCCATTTTTCGATAAGGTTCTGACCGAGCATCTTGGCGAGCGTTTCGTAGCTTCCCTCACGCGAGAACTCGATCTCGTATAGGGGGCAGACGCGCCAAAACGCGCAGAACTCACCGTACAGGCGGCTTTCGACGGAATCCCATGTGCCGGGGTAGAGACGGGTGACCTTGGCCGAAACCGTCGGGGCGTCTAGGAATTTGAGGACACTGACGCGTTTGTTGCCTTCCTGGACATAGAACCGATGCATGAACTCGGTGACGATGATGGGGTCGCGATAGCCCTCGGTCACCTGGATGTCGTAGAGGTTGGACCACTTGCGGGCGAACTCGGTGGTAAACGGAAGCAGAGGCATAAAGTTACACGAAAAGGCGGACTGACGGCCTTTGGTGACCGTGCCGATGACCATTTCGAGCGGAATATCCCTTAGGCCGACATTCTCTCGCTGACCTAAGGGGAGCTGAGCAACCAAACTGTCGAGGTCCGTAAGGTATGGATGCTCGCTTTGGCTGATGGCGCGACGGCGTCCCTGCTCGCCGCGCTTGCGTGCTTGACGATAGGCCTCTTCCATGGTGTCTACTCCCTTAGTCGTTTAAACAACGATATGAACCATGGTACCACGAATGAAAACCACTACAAAGATGCCTGTCCCCTTTGCGGTGGTTTAGGCGATGATGGGGGCGATGGCGCGGATGCAGGCGTCGGCTGCCGTGAAAGTAGTGCTGTCGTCGCTGACGATAAAGATGATCTTTCCTTTGATGCCAAAGTCGCCGATTTCGCTAAAGAGTACGTAGGGCTCCTTGTCAAAGCCCGAGATGGGCGAGACGGCCGTTTTGGTTGCGCTCGTGAGCTCGTCTGCCAGCGCGTCAAGGGAAGCCCACTTAGACGTGTCCTTTACGGCAACGGGCACGGCCACGCGCCCAAAGGGCATCAAATGCACGAGCGTGTTCTTGGAGATGTTTGAGTTGGGCACAATGATGGTCTGTCCACAGGCATCCTCAATCGTTGTATGGCGCCAAGTGATGTCTTGGACCACGCCGGATACGCCGCCGACCTCGATATTGTCGCCGGGTTTGATGATGCCCATAAAGGTCACTTGCATGCCGCCGATAAGGTTTGACAGCGTGTCCTGAAAGCCGAGCGAGATAGCGATGCCGCCGACGCCAAGAGCGGCGACGAGCGCGTTTGCGTTAATGCCAAAGCAGTTGTCGAGGATAAAGCTGCCGCCAATCATCCAGATGACGGCGCGCGCGATGTTGATGAAGATACTCGATGCCGGAAGCGGGTTATCGTCTCGGTTAAGCAGATGGTTCAGGGTCTTGGATACGACCTTGGCGGCGACGGCGGTGCCTATCGCCAAGATGACGGCCCAGATGATGTTGTGGACCCACCGTTGCTCAAAGAAATGAAGAATCGGCTCAAACAATTCCATGTAGGGAAAACCTCCTCATGATCGTCCAACCATGATACCCACCAAGAAGCCCGTCCGATCACATCGGACGGGCGTCTGTGCTCGATATTAGGTTAGCGCGGCGGGGCTGCAAGGCCCGGCGGTGTAGCTTAGCGTCGACGCTTCCAGATAATGCCGAGCGTGATGACGATGATGCCACCGATAAGGCACGCGCCAACTACTGCCAGCGTGCGGTCTCCCGTTGCGGCAAGCTTACCGGTCGTCTTCTTGGTGATGACCTTCGTGGTCGTCGTGTCCGTCTTAGGCGAGGGCTTAGGCGTCGGGGCCGGTGTGGGCGTGGGGTCCACGGCAGCGGAGCCAAAGCTGATGGTGCCGGCGAGCCCGGCCATCTTGCTCTCCCAGCCGTTCTGCCCGATCAGCGCCCTTAGGGCTGACTCGCAGGTACCCCACTCGGTGTGCTTGGTGGCGTTTGCGAAGGTGGGGAAGTCGGTCGTGTTGGTGATGATGTAGTTGTTGGTGGCGACGGTATAGGTCTTGGCGGGGTCGAGCGTGCTGCCATCCTTGGTGAGCGTGGCGCTCACGATGCGCTTGCCTTCGGACTGCGTCCAATCGATTGTCACATTGATTCCGCCGAAGGAAAGGACGCTGCCGGAATCGTCGCGCCACTTGTACTTGTCTTGCGCCTCCTGCTCGGTGTGACCGGCCGCCACATAAGCCTGCTGAAGCTCGTAGCTGTGATTGCACTCGTCGCTGATCTGCAGCGAGTGCTCGAGCGCTGCCAGGAAGTCCGCGCCGGTCATGGTCCAGGTCTCCACGGTGTTGCCGTAGGGCGAGATGGCGATGACGTTGCCGGCGGTCACATCGCCCGCTGCGATGCCGCCGCGGATGCCGCCCGCGTTCTCGATGGCAAGGTCTGCGCCCGTCAAATTAAGATAGGAACCGCAGATCACATGTCCGATGGTCTGGGCCTTGGCGGTGTCGCCCTCCTTGCTGGGGCGGAAATCGGTGGTGCGCACCATTTCCCAACCATGCGTGCCTGCGGCGTCCTCGCCGTAGAAATAGTCGGTGGCTGACGTGCCGAGTACCTTGCCCGATGCGGCTTCAAAGGCCTCGTCGAGCGGCCCGATCTTGTTGTCGCGAACCCCAGCGAGGCAGCTCTGGTAGTCGGAACCCTTATCGGGGTCTACCAAAAGGTCGTTTACGTCCTTGGCGGTGTAGAGCTTCTCGTCGCTTTTGCCTGCGTATACTGTCACCGTATCATCGTCGGTGCTTTCGGTGCCCTTGGTGTCGTACTCGTAGGGGACGGAAAGCAGCCCCACCTCGGCAAAGGCGCTGCCTGCCTCGACAACGTGGATCGTCTTGCCGTCGGCTCCCGTCACCTTCTCGTTAAGGTTGATGTGCTCGTGGCCTGCGATAAGGGCATCGATGCCACGGAGCCGTGTGGCAAAGGTCTTGGCGTTGAGCGTATGCGCGATACAGACGACAACGTTGCAGCCCTCCTTGCGCAGCTGCTCTGCCTCGGTATTGATGGCGTTCGTGGCACTCGAGAACGACGTGCCCGCGACCAGGTCCGCGCGCAGCGAGGATCCCAGCGACTCATCCATGGCACCCACGACGCCGACCTTGATTTTGTAGTCGAATGTGGAGTGATCCTCGCTATCCTCCCAGGTGCGATCGAGCGTCTTCGTGATGCTCGAGCTCCATACGCCGCTCGTAGACTTCGCGTTCGCGCAGAGCATGGCGAAGGGCGTGCCGGTGGTGCTGTAGCCGGTCATGGTGCGGAGCTTGTCCGCGCCGTAGCTCCAGTCGTGGTTGCCCGGCGTGGTCGCGTCGTAGCCGTCTGCATAGAAGGTGTCCATGAGCTCGGCGATGCTCTTGCCCTCGCTCATGGTGGCAAAGGACTGCCCGTGGAAGGTGTCGCCCGCATCGAGCAAAAGATCGGGGGCGCTGTTTTGGGCGCTATAGAGAACCGCCAGTCCATCAAAGCCCACAGTGCCGGTGCCCTTGCTTGCGTTGTAGCTGTACTTGTAGCTGCCGTGGATATCGTTGGTGTGCATGACGGCCACGGAGCCGTCAATAGCGGCGGGCAGGTTTCCCGCGAAAGCGAGGCTTGGGATGCCTGCGAGCGCGCCGGCAAACAACGCGGCGGCCAACGCAAAGCGGGGGAGTCTTTTCATGGCAGTTTCCTTAGTCCTTAGCCAGAATGTCTGGTTGAATATCGGATTATCGACATAATATGCGAAAACCGCCGCAAGGGCCTCTGTCCCTTTGCGGCGGTTTTGGCGTTTGCGCAGATAAAACCTACCAAAATAAACCTGTCCCTTTTTGGCAGGTTTTAGCTTAGCAGCATGCGGTCGTTGGCGAGCTCGCCGCCCGAGACCTCCTCGAACTTCTGCAGCAGGTCGGCTACGGTGAGCGACTTCTTCTCATCGCCCGCCACGTCGTAGATCACATGGCCTTCGTGCATCATGATCAGACGGTTGCCCAGACGGATGGCGTCGTTCATGTTGTGCGTGACCATGAGCGTGGTCAGGTGGTTCTCGTCGACGATCTCCTCGGTCAGGTTGAGCACCTTAGAGGCCGTCTTGGGGTCGAGGGCCGCCGTGTGCTCGTCGAGCAGCAGCAGGCGCGGCCTGGTGAGCGTGGCCATCAACAGGGTGAGTGCCTGGCGCTGGCCGCCCGAGAGCAGGCCGACCTTGGCGTTAAGACGCGTGTCAAGACCAAGGTCCAGGCGCTTGAGCAGCTCAACGTACTCATCTTTCTCGGCCTTGGTAACGCCCCACGAAAGGCCGCGACGCTGGCCGCGACGCTTGGCGAGGGCCAGGTTCTCGGCGATCTGCATGTCGGCAGCGGTACCGCGCATGGGGTCCTGAAACACGCGGCCCAGGTACTTGGCGCGCTGCGACTCGCTCAGGCGCGAGATATCGGTGCCGTCGAGCTCAATAACGCCCGAATCGAGCGGGTACACGCCGGCGATCATGTTGAGCAGCGTGGACTTGCCGGCGCCATTGCCGCCGATCACGGTTACAAAGTCGCCGTCATTCAGGGTGAGGTCGACGCCGGTGAGCGCGCGCTTCTCGGTGACGGTGCCCTTGTTAAAGGTCTTCTTGACGTGCGAGAGCTTAAGCATCTGCCTCATCCCCCTTCGTGTAGGAGCTGCGGAGCTTATAGCGCTCCCAAACCACGGGCACGCACAGGGCCACAGCGACAATCACGGCGGAGAGCAGCTTCATGTCGTTGGCGTCCATGCCCAACTGCAGCACGATGGCGCGGATAAGGAAGTACACCACGGAGCCAAAGACGGCGGAGGCAAGACGGACGCTAAACTGCGTGAGGCCGCCGGGCAGCAGACGGCCGAGCACCTCACCGATAACAATGGCGGCAAGACCGATAACGATGGCACCGGTGCCCATACCAATGTCGGCATACTTCTGGCTCTGGCAGATGAGCGCGCCCGAAAGGCCGATGAGGGCGTTGGAGAGCACGAGGGCGATCATCTTGGTGGAGTTGGTGTTGACGCCCAGAGCGCGGATCATGTACTCGTTGTTGCCGGTGGCGCGCAGCGCCGAGCCGATCTCGGTGCCAAAGAACCAATACAGGATGGCAACGATAGCCACGGCGAGCAGGATGCCCAAGATGATGGCAACGGTGGACTGCGGCAGACCGGTCATATTGCTGACGGCCGAGAACACGGTGCCCTTGGCAAGAATGGGCGTATTGGACTTGCCCATGATGCGCAGGTTGATGGACCACAGGCTGATCTGGGTGAGGATTCCGGCGAGGATCGCGGGAATCTCGAAGACGGTGGTCAAAATGCCCGTGACGGCACCCGCGATGGCGCCGGCGCACATACCGGCCAGCACGGCGAGCAGCGGGTCGACGTTGTTATTGACGATGAGCACAGCGCAGACGCAGCCGCCGAGGGCAAAGCTGCCGTCGCAGGTCATATCGGGAATGTCGAGCAGGCGGAACGTGATAAACACGCCAAGCACCATAATGCCCCAGAGGACGCCCTGCGAAACGGCGCCCTGCAATGCAATGAGCATGCTTCATACCTCCTAGGATAGGGTGGACACGTGATTCACCATAATAGCGGTAACAATGCATAGAAGAGCTGCGGACAGACGTTTTGTTTTACCTGAAACAAGCAGGGCGGACGCCGGTCTACAGCGCCCGCCCCTGTGGCTCAGATATTGAATAACGCAGCTAAAGCGCGAGCACGGGCTCTAGACGCATGCCGCGTATAGCATTACGCGTCCAGAGCGGAAAGGTCGATGCCCAGGGCCTCGGCCATTTCGTCTTTCTTGACGACGACCAGGTCCTTGCTCGAGAGGTGCTTGATCGGCATATCCTCGGGCTTGGCCTCGCCCTTCAGAATCTTGACGGCCATCTCGCCCGCGGCGTAGCCCAGATCCTCGTAATTGATGGAGAGGGTGAACAGGCCGCCGGCCATGCACATGCCCTCCTCGCCAGTCACGAAGGGAAGCTTGTTCTCCTTGCAGATCTGGCCCACCTGCGAGGCGCCCGCGGCGATGGTGTTGTCGGTGGGGGAGTACAGCGCGTCGACCTTGCCCACGGCAGACTCGACGACGGACTGAATCTCGTTGGAGCTCGAGACGGTGAAATCGGTGTACTCGAGGCCCAGCTTGTCGAGCTCCTTCTTGGCGGCCTTGATCTGGACGTCGGAGTTGGACTCGGCGGTGCAGTAGAGCAGGCCGACCTTTTTAACGTCGGGCAGGACCTTCTGCATCATCTCGAGCTGCTCGGCGACCGGGGTGAGGTCGGAAGCGCCCGTGACGTTGGTGCCGGGCTTGTCGTTGTCCTGGACCAGGCCGGAGGCGGCGTAGTCGGTGATGGCGCAGCCCACGATGGGGATATCGGCCGTGGCGCCGGCGGCAGCCTGCGCGGCGGGCGTGGCGATGGCATAAATCAGGTTGACGTTGTCGCCCACAAACTTGTCGGCAATGGACTTACACGTGGACTGGTCGTTCTGGGCGTTCTTCTGGTCGATCTTGACCTTAAGGCCGCTCTCCTTGATGGCCTTGACAAAGCCGTCGTTGGCGGCATCGAGTGCGGAGTGCTCGGTGAGCTGCAGAACGCCGATGGTGTAGTCGGAACCGGCGGCAGCAGAGCCGGAACCAGAGTTGCCGCCGCACCCGGCGAGCGGGGCGAGCGCGAGCAGGCCGGCGGAGACCAGAAGGCTCCTGCGGCTGATGGTGATGTCCTTCATATCATTACCCCCAGTATAAAAATGGCTGGAAACACTGCACTGGGACAAAGTGCAAGTGGAACTATAGTAGCGCTGATGTCCATTTTTACAACAGCCTGGCGGGTTTTTTAATACAGAATCGGATGGGCGGTGCGGGTAGTCGAATGGGCGGCGGAGGGTCTTATGCGGCGGAGGAGGCGTCGTCCTCGTCTAGGGCGGCGAAGAGCTTCTTGCCGTCGAGGAGACGTGTGGTGACGTTTCTCATTCGGCCAATCTCTACGGTACGCAACGTGTCATCGGCGCCTCGGGCGTCGTAGACCGTTCCCAGCAGATACGAGATGCCATCGCGCTGCCTGATGGCAAAGGGACGCAGCGTCATCCGTGCTGCTTCGGTTTCGCCACGCGTCGTAACGCTCGAAATATCAAAACTCACCGTGGTTCCGTGGTCGATGGCCTGCTCGACGAGCTCGCACGTGTCGATGCGCTTGATGGGCGTGCGTGTTGCCTTGGTAGCCTTGCTGCCTGCGCTCGGAACGGGTTCGGGTGTATCGAGGTAGCCGCGAACGTCGGCACTCGCCATGGCAACTAAGTGCTGCGCCATGCTCTTGCGGATAGCGATAGGCGTGGAGCGGTTGCGCATGACCATACCGTGGAGCCGGATGATCTCTTCATCGGTGAGCGGGCGGGTAAGAAGTTTGTAGCCCACGCCGCGTTTGTACTCAATTTCGTATCCGGCATGGCGAAGCGCGGAGATGGCGGTGTAGATGCTGCGCCGCGCCGCCGAGATGGGCATGCGGGCGGGGTCGTCGGGATGGGCGAGGCGCCGGATCAGCTCATCGGAAAGCATGGCCTTGTCCTCGCCGGTGTTTTCGCTTAAGAGTTGCAGGATGCGAACGGCGCGATAGGCTGCCATCGAGGCGGCGCCTCTAGTCGTGGTGTCGTAGGTTTCAACAGCGGCTTCGGTCATGGTGCCCACGTCCTTTCCGTTTTGGGTGGCGACGGTATGGAGCCTAGGACGTGGGGCTTTCCCAGGGGCGCAGGGCACTCTGGGCGGTCGGTAGTCGTCGGCAAACGGCGGGTCGAGTTTTCAACAGCCCTGCTCAACTGACCAAAAACTTGCCAAAAGCTTGACGGATGCTGTTGAAAAAAGCGTCTCTCGACCGATGTCGAGAGACGCTTGTGCGATGAGCGTTGGCGTGTGGCGACGCAAGCTAGCGTCCGACGATTAGAAGTCGGCGTTGCCCACGGTGCGCGGGTGCGGCAGGACGTCGCGGATGTTGCCCACGCCGGTCAGATACATGACCAAGCGCTCGAAGCCCAGACCGTAGCCGGCGTGCTTGCAGGAACCGTAGCGGCGCAGGTCAAGGTAGTACTTGTACTGTTCGGGATTCATGCCCAGGTCCTTGATGCGGGCCTCGAGCAGGTCCAGGCGCTCCTCACGCTGGGAGCCGCCGATAATCTCGCCGATACCGGGAACCAGGCAGTCGGCGGCGGCGACGGTCTTGCCGTCCTCGTTCATGCGCATGTAGAAGGCCTTGATCTCGGCCGGGTAGTCGGTCACGAAGGTCGGGCGCTTAAAGTGCTCCTCGGTCAGGAAGCGCTCGTGCTCGGTCTGCAGGTCGATGCCCCAGCTGACGGGGTAATTAAACTGGTGGCCAGCAGCGACTGCCTGCTCCAGGATCTCGACGGCCTCGGTGTAGGTAACGCGGGCAAAGTCGGAGTTGGCGACATGGTCCAGGCGCTCGAGCAGACCCTTGTCCACAAACTTGTTGAGCATATTGAGCTCGTCGGGGCAGGTTGCCATAACGTCCTTGAGGACATACTTGAGCATGGCCTCGGCGTTGTCCATGTAGTCGTTAAGATCGGCGAAGGCCATCTCGGGCTCGATCATCCAAAACTCGGCGGCGTGGCGCGTGGTGTTGGAGTTCTCGGCGCGGAAGGTGGGGCCAAAGGTGTACACGTCGCCAAAGGCCATGGCAAAGTTCTCGGCATTGAGCTGGCCGGACACGGTGAGGCTTGCATGCTTGCCAAAGAAGTCCTGGCTCCAGTCGACCTCGCCGGACTCGGTGAGGGGCGGATTTTTGGGGTCGAGCGTGGTCACGCGGAACATCTCGCCGGCGCCCTCGCAGTCACTCGTGGTGATGATGGGGGTGTTGACGTAGACAAAGCCCTGCTCCTGGAAGAAGCGGTGGATGGCGGCAGCCGCGACAGAGCGGATGCGGAACACGGCGCGGAACAGGTTGGTGCGCGGACGCAGGTGCTGCTGGGTGCGCAGGAACTCGACGGTTGCGCGCTTCTTCTGCAGCGGGTAATCCGGGGCGCTGACGCCCTCGACCTCGATGGAGGTGGCAGAAAGCTCGAAAGGCTGGGGCGCATCGGGGGTCAGCTTGACGGTGCCGGTGCAAATGAGTGCGGCCGAGACGTTTTGATGGGCGATCTCGTCGTAGTTGTCGAGTGCCTCGCGGTTCATGACGACCTGCAGGTCGCGGAAGCAGCTGCCGTCGTTGAGCGTAACAAAGCCAAAGTTCTTCATGTCGCGGACGGACTTGACCCAGCCGGCGACGGTGACGGTCTGGCCGCCGAGCGACTCGGCATCGGCATAGAGCTGCGCGATTTTGGTGCGGTTCACGTATCCTCCCATAACGGTTGAATGATAGTTATCCATACAGTTCGATATTCTAGCAGCTCGGCTCATTTGGGCTATACAGATAAGGCATTGGCGGGATGGTTTTTCAAACGAAAAGCGCCCGCGGCCTAATGGTCGTGGGCGCTTGACGAGGTGCCTTTTGGCTGTGTGGCGCGGGGCCTAGCTACTTGGTCTTGGCAACCAGCAGCGGGTCGCCAAGCTTGACGAGCGGGTTGCCGCCGATAAGCGTTCCAGACTCGCCGACATGGTCGATGCTCTTAAGACGATCGAGCTCGGAGACGATGACGGTCACGATGTCCTCGTGACCAGCGGCCTTAATGGCCTCGCGGTCGAAGCTGATGAGCGGCTGGCCTGCCTTGACCACATCGCCCATCTCGACAAAGCGGGCAAAACCCTTGCCGTTCATTTCCACGGTGCCCAGGCCAACATGGATGAACACGCGCAGGCCGTCCTCGGTAATCATGCCGATGGAGTGGTTGGTGACAGTGGTGGCACCGATGCGGCCGTTGGCGGGCGCATAGATGGTGCCGGTAATGGGCTCGATGCCATAGCCCTGGCCAAGCATGCCCGAGGCGATCGTCTCGTCGGGAACCTCGTTCAGGTTGACGAGCACGCCGTTGACGGGGGCATAGATGACGCCTTCGCGGGTAGCGAAGCTTGCTGCGGGCGGAACGGACGCCTCGCCGGTCGAGGTGAAGGTGGACTTAAGCGAATCGAGCAGACCCATAGTTGCCTCCAACTTAAATAGGCGCATATCGCGCGTTTGGTTTGCCGGAAACGTTTCACATGTGTTTCGCGGCTTGGTCAACGCCCCTATTCTACGCTGCTCAACGATACCTCTGAACTGGGATTATGTGATATATCAGTTGAAGGGAAACTTATTGCCGGAGTGTTTCTGCGCCACGGGTTCAAGTGGGGTACGCTTGAAGGCGAAAAACAAGGGCGCATAATTTGCGCGAAGGGAGCACATATGATTGTCGAGAACCATGCGCTGTGGGGCGAGGAGCCGACCGAGGATTATCCGGCGACGTTTACGTATTTGGGTGCCGAGCCGCTGCCCGATAAACCGAATGGCCGCCGCCCCGCGGTGATCATCTGCGGCGGAGGCGGGTTTACGCATATCGCTCCGCACGAGCAGGACCCGGTGGCGTTTGCATTTTTGGATCGCGGCTACCAGGCCTTTGTGCTCAACTATGTCACGAGTTCTACGGGTGACGTGAGCTTTCCGCACCCCCAGGCAGATCTTGCCAAGATGGTCGCCACGGTGCGCGCCAACGCCGACGAGTGGCATGTCGATCCTAAGCGCGTGTGCGTCGTGGGCTTTTCTGCTGGCGGCATGATTTGCGCCTCGCTGGCAACACAGTGGAAGACCGGCCCCTTCGCGGCACTTGCCGGGGCGCGTCCGGACGACATTCGTCCCGATGCCGTGGTGCTGGGTTATCCATTGCTCGACTTTGCCTATGTGCGCGACATGCAGACGCGCGATCCGCGCATTGACTTGCGTGTGCCCAAGACGGGCGGCAAGACGGGGCGCGATTTGCTCAACGACTACCTGTCGATGGTGACGGGCGGCGAGGCAACTGACGAGCATCTGGCCGACATCTGCCCCACCACGCATGTTTCGCGTCAGATGCCACCGACTTTTGTGTGGGGCGTGTCCGACGACAAGACGGCGCCGATCGCGCAGGTCTACCCGTTTGCGCAGCGCATGGCCGAGGAGGGCGTTGCATGCGAGATGCACGTCTTTGACCAGGGTGGTCACGGCCTTTCGCTCGGCAACGCCAACACCGCGGTCGACAACGAGGACAAGCAGGTGGCGGTCCGCCCTTGGATTCGCCTAGCCTTCCGCTTCCTGGAGCGCCATCTGTAAGAGTCCCGGCATCCAAGCCCTTCAATAACTTGCGGTGAAATAGTTCCTATCTGGGGCATCAACCAGCCCATCCAGGAACTATTCCACCGCAACTTCGTTTTTGATGCCCCGCCCGGAAACTGCATCCCAGTCCCCCCTTCAAGGTGGGACACGGTTTCCCATAGGGCCTCGATTTGGAAACCACATCCCGTTTCGAGCTCAAATTCTGGGTCGCAGTTTCCCCGAGGGGCCCCGTTGGGAAACTGCGACCCGTTTCGAGCGGGAATAACGGGACACGCTTTCCGCAAGGGCATCGTTTCCTACCAGACGGTGAACTGGGCGTTTTCTGTGTTCCAATGGACATCGCGAACGTAGTCGCGCACGCCCGTCGCATCTCGTGCTTCGAACAACTCAAGAATATGAGCATGTTCGCTGTTGGCTTTATTGAGCAGTTTGCACGCCGTCTCCTGGTCGACAGTCTCGTAATCGCGCTTGATAAAGCAGCGCTCGAGCTGCGAGATCATATCGCGCAGACGGTCGTTGCCGCAGCGGTTGAAGTACGTTAGATGAAAGCCTCGCTGAATGTCGTCGTACTTTCGGATGAGACCGCCTTGGATCGCGAGGTCCATGGAGCCGACGAGAAATTTAAGCTGCGTAATGTCATCGTCGGTTAGGTTCGGACAGGCGAGATATGCGGCCTGCCCGTCGAGCGGCCCCATAATCTCAAAGACTTCAACGGCGTTTTGCTGATCGAACCCACGGACGCGGAATCCGCGGCGGGGGAGATTGTCCAGATAACCGTCGCTTGCGAGCTGGATGAGCGCTTCGCGGACCGGCGTGCGCGACACGCCCATGGCGTCGCAGATCGCTTGCTCGCTCAGCCGGTCGCCGGCCGAAAGCTCGCCGGCGTCAATACGGCTCGAAATGTAGTCGTATACGTGGTCTTTCAGGGGCCTTCTGAGCGTTTCCATGAGCCTATGTTCCTTAACGGTATATTTCTAAAAGCAAATACGTTTCACTTGAATAGCTCAGTTGAATTATAGAACGACCAGCTAAATCATGCTACTTTGCGCCGATACGTAAGAATACGCTTACCGAAGAATACCTACCGTTCAGGATTGTATACAATATACAAAACAGGAAAACCGTCCTAAGATAAAGCCATCGAAAGGAAGGCGGGCGCGAAGAAGTCCCGCTCTCTGCTAAGAGATCCAAGGAGGATCATCATGACCAAGTTCAGCCACGTCATCATCCGCCGCCCCGGCAAGTCCCTGAGCAATGGCATCACGAGTGCCCCCGAGCTTGGCCAGCCCATCTACGAGCGCGCCATCGAGGAGCACTACGATTACGAGCATGCGCTCGAGCAGTGTGGCGTTGACGTGTCGGTGCTGCCGGCACTCGAGCAGTATCCCGACAGCTGCTTCGTCGAAGATCCGGCCGTCATCACTCGCTGCGGCGCCATCATTACCAACCCCGGTGCCGATAGCCGCAACGGCGAGAAGGACGAGATCGAGCCGGCCGTCCGTCGCTTCTTTGACGACGAGCATGTCAAGCACATCGTTTCTCCGGGCACGCTCGACGGCGGCGACGTCATGATGGTCGGTGACCATTTCTACGTCGGTCGCTCCGCTCGTACCAACGAAGAGGGCATCCGCCAGTTCTGTGAGATTCTCGAGGGCTGGGGCCTCGAGGGTTCTGAGGTTCCGCTGGAGGAGGTCCTGCACCTCAAGACGGGCGTCAACTACATCGAGGACAACAACATGCTCGTCTCTGGTGAGTTCATCGATAAGCCCGACTTTGCCCAGTACAACAAGATCGTCGTGCCCGAGGACGAGGCGTACGGCGCCAACTGCATCTGGGTCAACGGTACGGTCATCGTTGCCGAGGGCTATCCGACTGTGCTCAAGGCCGTGCAGGATCTGGGCTACAAGACACTCGTTGTTGACACCTCCGAGTATCGCAAGGTCGACGGCGGCCTTTCTTGCCTGTCGCTGCGCTTCTAACGCGATAGCTGTAACAGTCTGATGATCGCTTGACCGATGGCCCGGCACCCGATTCGGGACGTCCGGGCCATCTTTCGTTCGATCACATGATGAAGGGGGTGCACATACAATGGCCTCTAAAGCTCAAAATGAAGAGATTATCGACCCTAATGGCCTCGATCTCTTTCGTCTGACCATGATGGTCATTACCGCCAGTATTTGTGGCGGCATCTTTTCGCTTGCCGGCGATATGGCAGCAGGCGGGGCAAATACCGGTGCGGTTATCGTCTCGTGGGGAATTTGCTTTATTGGCGTCTTTGCGCTGATGATGGTGTTCAACGGCTTGTCTCAGGCCCGTCCCGACCTGACCGGAGGCATCTATGCATACGCTGCGGCCGGTTTTGGCGATTACATTGGATTCAACTCCGCTTGGGGCTACTGGATCAGCGCATGTCTTTCCAACGTGAGCTTTGCGCTCTTGCTGTTTAGCGCGCTGGGCTATTTCTTCCCCGCGTTTGGCGCGGGTAACAACCTGCTTTCTATCGTCTGCGCCAGCGTGTTTTTGTGGTTCCTTACCGCCCTTGTGCTTCGTGGCGTTAAGGAGGCTGCGGGCATTAACACGATCGTCACGTTGGCGAAGCTGGTGCCGCTGGGGCTTTTTGTGCTGAGTATCGTGCTCCTGGGTAAGTTCAACGTCGATATCTTTATGGACAACTTTTGGGGAGAGCCGGCTGGTCCTGGCTTTGGCGAGCAGGTTGTCTCGACCATGATCGCCCTTGTCTGGGTCTTCACGGGCATCGAGGGCGCTGTCGTTATCTCGGGCCGTGCAAAGTACGTGCGTGACGTCGGCCGCTCGACGGCGCTCGGATTTGCGGCTGTATTCACGCTGTATCTGATCATCTCGATGCTGTCGCTCGGCATTATGCCGCGCGAGGAGATGGCACAGCTTGCAACGCCCTCCATGGCGGGAATTCTCGAGTGCGCAATCGGTCCGGTTGGTGCTGCCATCGTAAACCTTGGCGTTATCCTTTCGTTGGTCGGCGCGTTGCTGGGCTATGTCATCATTGCGTCCGAGACGCCGTTCGAGGCAGCGCGCCAGGGATCCTTCCCTCTGGCGTTTGCCAAGACGAACAAGCACGACGCCCCGGTGGTAACGGTTCTCGTGAGCTCCGGCATCACGCAGCTCTTCTTGATCGTGTCGTATGTGGCGGCGAGCACCTACCAGTTCTTCTATAGCTGCGCAGTCAACACGATTCTGGTTCCGTATGTCTGCTCGGCTGCCTATTACATGGTGATTGGCTGGAAGAACGAGCATCTGGACGGGCCGCATGCGCCCAGCGTCGGCAAAGCCCGCTTCTTCGGTACGCTCGGCTTCATCTACACATTGTTCCTGGTGTGGTCGACTGGTCTTCAGGGCGTTATGATCACGACGATTCTTTTTGCTCCGGCCATTCCCGTTTATATGCTGGGCGAGCGAGGCCGCGGTAAACCGGTGCTTCCGCATCTGCACGACAAGCTGATCGCAGCGGTGGTCATTGTCGTGGCAATCATTTCGCTGTATCTGCACTTTGCCGGCATTGCGCCGATAGTCTAAGACTGCGGCAAGCTTCATCGCTTGGTAAGCCGATGGAGGCATCGCGTGCCGGTGCCGTTCGGTAATCCATAACTGACGTGGGCCTCTGTAACGTGCCTTTGTGAGCGCCCACCAAGCCCGCGCAGGTGACATTTGTTGCCAGCGCGGGCTTTTGCTGTTGCGGCGAAATGCCGCCGGCAGCTGGGGACGTTCCTATTGTGCCGGCACCCTGGGACACTCCTTGGATGTTCCGCATGCGACGGAGGGAACGGATCATTTTGTCGAGGGGCGGGCGGCTGTTTCGGTCCTCGGGGAAACCGCGTCCCGTTTCGAGAGCAGATTCCGGGCTGCAGTTTTCCCGAGGGCCCCATTGGGAAATTGCATCCCAGTCTGAGCGCCGATTCCGGGCTGCAGTTTCCGCTAGATGCCTCAACCGGAAAGCCCGTCCCGTTTAGGTGTTCCGGAGTGGGATTCGGTTTCCGCAACAGGCCCGTCTGGGAAGCAATGGCCCAGAATTCCCCTTGCACCGATCTGTCGATTGAACATCGTTGCATGTTCGCGCTATCATGCATGGGTAAAAATGGTTAGCCAAGGCGAACTGTTAGCCTAGGTAAACTAAATACAACGCCCTGTGGGCGCCGGGGGAGGAACACGGACGTGAGGCTCGATACGCTCGAGATTGGAAAGGACGCCGTTGTCGCATCGGTGGCATCGGACGATCAGGCACTCCGACAGCATATTTTGGACATGGGTCTAACGCCGGGCACCGAAGTCACCATGATGAAGTACGCCCCCATGGGCGATCCGCTCGAGATCCGCCTGCGTGGCTACGAGTTGACACTGCGCAAGGACGATGCCGCTCGCATCGAGCTCGTGGATATTCACGACACCGATACGGGTCCGCGCGCTAACGCCGCAATCGGCACGACGGAGCATCCGGCTCTGGGCGAGGGGACGTATTCGCCCCGTGCGGCAAAGACGGCCGTGCCCGAGGGCGCGCCGCTGCACTTTGCCCTCGCCGGCAACCAAAACTGCGGCAAGACCACGCTGTTCAACCAGCTGACCGGTTCCAACCAGCACGTCGGTAACTTTCCCGGCGTGACGGTCGATCGCAAGGACGGCACTATTCGTAACCACCCCGAGGCGAGCGTTACCGACCTGCCCGGCATTTATTCGCTGTCTCCGTACACGGGCGAAGAAATCGTCAGCCGTCAATTCATCTTGGACGAAAACCCCGACGCCATCATCGACATCATTGACGCCACCAACATCGAGCGCAACCTGTACCTGACACTGCAGCTCATGGAGCTCGACCGTCCTATGGTCATCGCGCTCAACATGATGGACGAGGTGACCGCCAACGGCGGCGCCGTGGACGTCAACTTGCTCGAGAGCCTGATGGGCGTGCCCGTTGTCCCCATTAGCGCTGCCCGCAACGAGGGCATCGGCGAGTTGGTGGACCACGCCCTGCACGTGGCACGGTTCCGCGAGCGCCCTGGTCGCTTGGACTTTTGCGCGCCCGATGGCCCAGACGGCGGCGCGCTGCATCGCTGCATTCACGGCATCGCCAACCTTATCGAGGACCATGCCGCGACGGCGCACATTCCCGTGCGTTTTGCGGCGACCAAGCTGGTTGAGGGCGACGAGCTGGTGACCGAGGCGCTTCACCTGGATCGCAACGAGCTCGACGCCATCGAGCACATCATTACCCAGATGGAGGGCGAGGCCGGCACCGACCGCCTGTCCGCGCTGGCCGATATGCGCTTTAGCTTTATCGGCGACGTGTGTGGGCGTTGCGTCGTCAAGCCGCACGAGAGCCGCGAGCACGTGCGCTCCGTCAAGATCGACCGCATCCTGACAGGTCGTTACACAGCCATTCCGGCGTTCCTGGTGATCATGGGCCTCGTCTTTTGGCTGACGTTTGGCGTGATCGGCGCGGCGTTGCAGGGACTCATGGAGGACGGCATCGCTGCCGTCATCGCCTCGGCCGATGCGGGCCTCAAGGCGTTCGGCACCAACGACGTGGTGCGCTCGCTAGCTGTCGACGGCGTGCTTACGGGTGTGGGCAGCGTGCTGACCTTCCTACCGATTATCGTCGTGCTCTTCTTGTTCCTCTCCATCTTGGAAGACTCCGGCTACATGGCGCGCGTGGCCTTTGTCATGGATAAGGTGCTGCGTCGCTTTGGCCTGTCGGGCCGCAGCTTCGTGCCTATGCTCGTCGGTTTTGGCTGCACCGTGCCGGCTATCATGTCGACCCGTACGCTCCCATCCGAGCACGACCGCAAGATGACGGTCATGCTCACGCCGTTCATGAGCTGCTCGGCCAAGTTGCCGGTCTACGGCCTGCTGTGCGGGGCGTTTTTCCCACAGGCGACGGTTCCCGCCATGGTCTCGCTCTATCTGATTGGCATTGCGGTCGGTTGCATCGCGGCTTTGGTGCTCAACCGCACGGCATTTAAGGGCGACCCGGTGCCGTTTATCATGGAGCTTCCCAACTACCGCCTGCCGAGCGTCAAGACGACAGTGATGCTGGCATGGGATAAGGCCAAGGACTTTATTACCAAGGCCTTTACCATTATCTTTGCCGCTACCGTGGTCATCTGGTTCCTTCAGACGTTCGACATTCGCTTTAATGTGGTCGCCGATCAGTCGCAAAGCCTGCTTGCGGGCCTCGGCAGCATCATCGCGCCGGCGCTGGCGCCGCTTGGGTTTGGCGACTGGCGTGCGTCCACGGCGCTCGTCACCGGACTTATCGCCAAGGAGAGCGTCATATCGACGCTCACGGTGCTTTTGGGCGCGACCTCGCCCGCGGCACTGTCGACCATGTTTTCGCCGTTTACTGCCTATGTGTTTCTGGTCTTTACACTGCTGTATCCGCCCTGCGTGGCTGCCATCGGCGCCGTCAAGAGCGAGCTGGGCGCGCGCTACGCCGTTGCCGTGTTCGCGTTTCAGGTGGCAGTCGCCTGGATCGTGGCGTTTGTCGTGCATTCGGCGGGCATATTGCTGGGGTTGGCTTAGTTATGAATTGACGGCGCAACCTCTGTGTATCGAATTGTTTTCGGCCCCGCATCTGTACTGACGGATGCGGGGCCATTGCTATATAATCGCCTCCGCTCAAAACGATTGGAGACGTTATATATGACTCAGACAAGGCAAGACGGCATCACGCTCAAGCAGTGGCTCCCACTCGTCGGGCTCACCTGCTGTGCGTTCGTGTTCAACACGTCGGAGTTTATGCCCATCGGCCTGCTGACCGACATCGCCGCATCGTTTTCGCTCACCGAGGCCCAAGCTGGCATCATGATCTCGGTCTATGCCTGGGGCGTCATGCTGCTGTCGTTGCCACTCATGGTGTTTGCCTCGCGTTTTGAGTTCAAGCGGATGCTGCTGGGCGTGCTTGCCGTGTTCTCGCTGGGCCAGTTCCTGTCCGCCGTGGCGCCCACCTATCCCATCCTGGTCTGCGCACGCCTGGTGGTTGCCTGCGCGCATGCCGTGTTCTGGTCGGTCGCCTCGATCATGGCGTCGCGTCTGGTTGACACGCGCCATGGGGCGCTCGCCATCAGCATGATCGCTACGGGCTCGTCCATCGCGCAGATCTTTGGCCTGCCTCTCGGTCGCGCCATTGGCCTGGCCGTGGGCTGGCGCATGACGTTCGCCGTGGTCGGGGGCCTCTCAGCCATCGCGGTCGTCTACCAGGCCACGGTGTTTCCTGCCATGCCAGCGGGCGAGCGTTTTACGTTCAAACAGCTGCCCGAGCTGCTCAAGAACCCGCTCCTCATCGCGCTCTACGCAGTCACGGTCTTCATGGCGACCGGCTATTACGCAAGCTACAGCTATATCGAGCCCTTCCTGGCGCAGGTCGCGCACGTCGATGCGGGCGCCATCACCATGACGCTGACGGCGTTTGGCTGCTCTGGTTTGCTCGGAAGCTGGCTGTTTGGCCGCCTGTTCGATGGGCATCGCTTCCCGTTCTTGGCTATCACGCTCTCCGGCGTGCCGGTGGCCCTGCTGCTCATGGGGCCGGCCGCATCGTCGCTCGTGAGCGTGCTTGCCGTCTGCGCACTGTGGGGCTGCTGCGCCACGGCCTTTAACGTGGCGTTTCAGGCCGAGCTCATCAAGCACACGCCGGCGGACTCGTCGGCCGTCGCCATGTCGATCTTCTCGGGCCTGTTCAATCTGGGTATCGGCACGGGTACCGCGATCGGCGGCGCCGTGGTTTCGGGTCCCGGTATCGCTTGGATCGGCTTCGCGGGCGGGGCGATTGCCGTCGTGGGCGTCATCCTCGCCATCACCGTGCTGTTCCCGGCCATCCGCCGCGCCAAGCCCGTCGCCTAACCACATCCCCCTATCAGTTGCGGTGAAATACGGATTGTTTAGCCCAATAAACCTGGCAAACAGTCCGTATTTCACCGCAACTTATTTTGGGGGAGAGGATACAAGCTGGGCATACAATGGATGTCGTTGTGTTGAGCTTACCGGGAGGTTGCTATGTGGGCATACGAGACGACGTTCTATCAGATCTATCCGCTGGGCTTTTGCGGAGCTCCGCGCGAAAACGCCGCGTCCGTTGCCGAGGATGAGCTCTCCCAAGTTGCCGGCACTGAACCCAATCCCGATGCCCCCATCATGAAGATTGCCCAATGGGCCGATTACTTGCAAAAACTCGGTATTGGCGCTGTACTGATCAACCCGCCGCTCGAGTCTGATAGCCACGGCTACGATACGCGCAGCCTGCGCCACATCGACCGTCGCTTGGGTGGGGATGCCGACTTTGCCGCCGCATGCGAGACGCTGCACGCCCATGGCATCCGCGTGGTGCTCGATGCGGTCTTCAACCATGTGGGCCGTGGCTTTTGGGCCTTCCGCGATGTGCAGGAGCGCAAGTGGGACTCGCCCTACAAGGACTGGTTCCACATTAGCTTTGATGGCGACTCGTGCTACGGCGACGGCTTTTGGTACGAGGGCTGGGAAGGCCATTTTGAGCTCGTGAAGCTCAACCTGCAAAACCCCGCCGTGGTCGATTACCTGCTCGAGTCCGTGCGCCGCTGGGCCGAGGTCTTTGGCGTCGACGGCTTGCGCCTGGACGTTGCCTATATGCTCGACCGCGACTTTATGCGCCGCCTGCACGCCTTTACCCGTGAGCTCAAGCCCGACTTTGTGCTGATCGGCGAGACGCTCCACGGCGACTACAACCAAATCGTCAACGACGAGATGCTCGATTCCTGCACTAATTACGAGTGCTACAAGGGCCTGTATTCCAGCTTTAACTCGGTCAATATGTTCGAAATCGCGCACTCGCTGCACCGTCAGTTTGGCGGCGACCCTTGGTGCATCTACCGCGGCAAGCACCTGCTGTCGTTTGTCGACAACCACGACGTGCCGCGCCTGGCGAGCATCCTCACCGACAAGTCCTGTCTGCGTCCCGCCTACGGCATGCTCTTTGGCATGCCAGGCATCCCGTGCGTCTACTATGGCAGCGAGTGGGGAATTGCTGGCGAAAAGGGCGGCCCCGATGGCGACTGGGCGCTGCGCCCTGCGCCCGATGAGCCTGCGCCCAACGAGCTGACGGCCTTCATCAAGCAGCTGGCGCACCTGCGCTCGGCAAACGATGCGGCGGCTCGCGCCCTCAACTACGGCGCCTATCGCAACGTGGTGATCCAGAATAAGCAGCTGCTGTTCGAACGCGCTTGTGACGGTGCGACGGTGCTCGTGGCGGTGAACGCCGTGGGCGAGCCTTACACCTTTGGCACCGGCGAGCTCGACGGGTCCTTTGTCGACCTGCTTGCCGATGGCGTGCCCACGGTCGAGCTAGCTGGCTCCCTTGAGCTTGCGCCCTACGAGGTGCGTTATCTGCTGAGGGCCTAGGCCATGGCAGCGTCTGACGAGGGCTATCAACATATTGAGCATGGGTTTGAGCCTGTGTTCGACGAGCACTCGCGCGTTTTGGTGCTGGGGTCGTTTCCCTCGGTGCTCTCGCGTGCCAATGCCTTTTATTACGGCAACCCTCAGAATCGCTTTTGGCGCGTGATGGCCGCGTGCCTCGGTGTGCCTGTGCCACCCAACGAGGGCGACCCTTTGGCAAGCGGTGAGCCCGCGACGCTCGACGCCTCGATTGCCGCCAAGCGATCCATGCTGTTGAACGGTGGCGTGGCCCTGTGGGATGCAATCGAGAGCTGCGACATTAAGGGCTCGAGTGACGCGAGCATTCGTAACGTTGTGCCGGCGCATATCGAGCGCATTACCGATGCCGCGCCGATCGAGGTCGTTGTCTGTAACGGCGGTGCGGCAGGGCGACTCTACAAACGCTACTTGCAAGATCGGACGGGGCTGCCTGCCATCGTCCTGCCCTCGACAAGTCCCGCCAATGCCGCTTGGCGCCCGGAGCGTCTTGTTGAGCGGTGGAGCGGCGCCGCTGATTGGCAGGCTTTTTCGATTTAGCAGTTTGAGTGCTCGGCAAGATGCCTCATAACGGCGTGCCAGATCGGTGTGGGCAGTGCGGGCGTGGCGCGCACCATGCCGTCGGTGTCGACGCCACCCGTTGCAGCGCCACCGAGCTTCTGCGCGTGTTCGACGGAACATCCCATGCGAACGGCGCCCACGAGCTTGTCCATGGCCTCCGAAAAAGGTCGCCGCAAGAGTCCCATGCGCGGGGAGCGACGAAGCGCTGCGATGCCGCTGCCGGCGCAGATGGCAACGCCTCCACACCACAATTGGTCATGGCGCTCACATGCCTTGTGCAGGCGAACGGCGGTCCCACGCGCCTGCTCAGTGCCCTCTTGTGCGGCTCGAATTGCGGCATAGACGCGCGTTCCCGTACCGCCAAAGCGCTCAAGCGCCTGCTCGATAGCTGTCAACGTCTCATCGTCAGCCACATCTTCAATGGCCAGCACGATGCCATCGGCAACGCTGCCGGCGTCATTTGCCTTCAAGTCGACCGGGCGGGGGAGTGCGGTGCCGGAAAGTTGAGCATAGGCGGCGATGGCATCCTGCAGGTCCCAGAGCAAAAAATCAAGATCGGCGCTATTGGGAATGCTGATATACGCAATGGTTTGCAACGTTTTTGGTGCATCGCCGCGTGCGGTCGTCTCCATGCCGCCTCCTTTCCGGTTGGTTTCCGTTTAGGTTACACCGTCTGGCGGTGCCTCGCCGCGCTATCCTAGTGCAACCCTTACGAAAGGAACGCCATGCGTCTGCCCATGAATACCTCGCTTGCCACGCTCAAGCCCTCCGGCATCCGCCGGATCAATGCGCTCGCCGCCCAGCATCCGGGGTGCATCGCGCTCGCGCTCGGCGAGCCCGATTTTCCCACGCCCGATGTGATTAGCGCCGAGGTGACTGCTTCGTTGGGCCGCGGTGACACGCACTATCCGCCCAACAACGGTCGCCCCGCCCTGCGTGAGGCGTTATCTGCCTACATGGGGGACGCGGGCCTTACGTTTTCCGCCGATGAGGTCATCCTGACCGACGGTGCGACCGAGGCGCTGTCGGCAACATTCATGGCTATGCTCAACCCCGGCGACGAGGTCATTATTCCCACGCCGGCCTTTGGTCTGTACGAGAGCATCGTCGTGGCCAATCACGCCAAGGCGGTCTTTTTGGATACGGAGCCTGCGCAATTCCAGATTGACGAGGACGCACTTCGTGCTTGCGTGACGCCGGCGACCAAGGCTATCGTCATCTGCTCGCCCAACAACCCCACGGGCTGCATCCTCAGCGCGGCGTCACTCGACGCCGTGGCGCGCGTGGCAGAGCAGACGGGCATCTACGTGGTCTGCGACGACGTATACAACCGCCTGGTTTATGTGGATGGCTACGAGCGCTTTGCCCAGCGCCACCCGGAGCTGCGTGAGCAGACCGTAATTATCGAGAGCTTCTCCAAGCCCTGGGCCATGACCGGCTGGCGCCTGGGTTGGCTCGCAGCCGCAGCCCCCGTCATCGCCGAGATCGCAAAGGCCCATCAATACTTAGTATCGAGTGCCGTCTCCTTTGAGATGGACGCCGCAGCGCGAGCCCTGACCATCGACCCAACCCCCATGCTCAAAGTCTACCGAGCCCGTCGCGAACGCGTGCTCGCAGCCTTAAACGCCATGGGCCTCGATGTAGTAGAACCCGCAGGAGCCTTCTACACTTTCCCGAGCATCAAAAAGTTCGGCCTAACCAGCGAAGACTTCTGCATCAAAGCCATCAAAGAGGCCAACGTAGCCCTAGTCCCCGGAAACTGCTTCGGCACCGAAGGCCACATCCGCCTAAGCTACTGCGTCTCCGATAAAGACCTAGACGAAGGCCTCCGCCGCCTGTCCACCTTCATTTCAACCTTGTAGCCCTCAGGGATGCAACACATCAGCCCACCGACCCAAGCATTATGAGTGGGGCGCGTCGCTCAACCGCCCCCAGGATTAGCAGCAAAGGCAACCTAGCTACCGGCCGGGGGGGGGGGGGGGGGGGTTTGGTGGGATACACACCGCCCCCACGCCCC
>UQAU01000007.1 GCA_900539035.1 uncultured Collinsella sp.
GTTTCCCCCCCCCCCCCCCCCCCCCCCCCCCCCCCCCCGCCCCGCCCGGGGGCCCCCCCCCCCCCCCCCCCCCCCCCAACCCCCCCCCCCCCCCCCCCCGGTCGGAGCGTATGCAGGGTTTGTGTACGAATCCTCGCGCCCGTTGACCGACGCCGGGGTCCCCGCCATAATACTTTCGGTTCACGCACGAATCCGCTGCCAGAGACAGCCGGCGCAAACGGGCCTTACCCGCGAGCTTAATGGGACTTCCCGCCAGCCGAGGTGGTCGAGTAGATATGTCTTCTCGCCCCCGTCGCTCATGCAGCGCGGGGGCTTTCTTTTTGGACATGCCCCCGTCACGTCCTTGTGGCGGACCGTGCCCGGAAAGAATTCGAGGAGGTGTAATTCATGCCCCAGCAGTACAAAATCGACAAGGTTGCAGAGATCGAGTCCCGTATCGCCGAGAACGCCGGTCTGTTCGTCGTCAACTACAACGGTCTGACGGTTAAGCAGGCTCAGGAGCTGCGTCATCAGCTTCGCGAGTGCGGCGCCGAGATGAAGGTCTACAAGAACAACCTGGTCAAGATCGCTCTCAAGAACCAGGAGCAGCCCGAGCTCGACGAGATTCTCGCCGGCCCCGTCGCTTATGTGTTCTACGAGTCCGAGCCGGTCGAGGCCGCTAAGGCCCTTAAGGACTTCTCCGCTAAGTCCAAGGGCGTCCTTGAGATCAAGGGCGGTATCTCCGACGGCAAGGCCGTTTCCGCTGATGATGTTAAGGCTATCGCCGAGCTGCCCACCAAGGATCAGCTTCTCGGCCAGATCGCCGGTCTCATCTCCGGTTTCGCTCGCGACATCGCTGTCTGCGTCAACGGCGTTTCCTCTGGTCTCGCTCGTTCGATCCAGCAGGTCTCCGAGCAGAAGGCAGCCTAGTCGCTGTTTTCACCCGCGGCGGCAACGCCGCACCCCTGGCGCATTCGCGCCGTGTTTTAACTGATCTCCGTGCATTCGCACGGAAACCGAAAGGACTTAGAAATGGCTAAGCTTACCACCGATGAGATCATCGATGCTCTTAAGGAAATGACCCTTCTCGAGGCTTCCGAGCTCGTTAAGGCTATCGAGGACACCTTCGGCGTTTCCGCCGCTGCTCCTGCCGCTGTTGTCGCCGCTCCCGCTGCTGGCGCTGCTGAGGCCGAGGAGAAGACCGAGTTTGACGTCGTGCTCGAGGGCTTCGGCGACAACAAGATTCAGGTCATCAAGGCCGTCCGTGAGCTCACCAACCTTGGCCTGAAGGAGGCCAAGGAGGTCGTCGAGGGCGCTCCCAAGGCCGTTCTCGAGGGTGCCAAGAAGGAGGACGCCGAGGCTGCCAAGGAGAAGCTCGAGGCTGCTGGCGCTGCTGTCACCCTCAAGTAATCAGGCTTTCTCGCCAGATTTCTTTGCAGACGGGGTTCGCATTGCGAGCCCCGTCTTTTTTGTTTTTCGGTCCCTCGACATCGGTTGCTCAAACTGCCATGTTCTGTGATTTGCGTCGTATCGGCTGCCTTGCCTTTGGGCAATAAAATTGCACCATTCGAGCAATAATTTGCGTTGACCTGCTGAAGAATTGTCTCTGCCTTGTAGCGACATATGGTTCCAGCGGTAAGATGCTTGGGTATCGCAATTTGGTCTGCGGCTGTGTGCCGCACGCATGGGGCGCTTTTGCGCCTGCGAAAGGATCCTTGAATAACATGAAGGCAATCATCCCCGCCGCCGGTCTTGGCACGCGTTTTCTGCCTGGCACCAAGTGCACCCCCAAAGAGATGCTGCCGGTTCTCGACAAGCCGGTCATCCAGTATGTCGTTGAGGAGGCACTCGACCCCGAGGAGGTCGACGATGCCATCATCGTTACTTCTCCCGGCAAGCCCGAGCTGCTGAACTACTTCCAGCCCGATCGCTCGCTCGAGAACCTGCTGCGCGAGCGCGGCAAGAACGCCTATGCCGATGCCGTCGCCCACGCTGGCGGTATGCCGGTCGACTTCCGTTATCAGTACGAGCCCAAGGGCCTCGGCCATGCTATCCGCTCTGCTGCCGACGCCGTGGCAGGGGAGAACTTCCTGGTTCTTCTGGGCGACTACGTTGTGCCTAACCGCGACATCTGCGACAAGATGCTCGCCGTTTCCAAGGAGCACGGTGGCGCTTCGGTTATCGCCGTCGCTGCTTGCTCGCCCGAGGAAGTCAGCCGCTACGGCGTTATCGCCGGCGAGCGCGTCGGTTCGCTCGAGGGCGCCGAGGGCGTTGCCGATGCCGAGCCGGGCGCTGTCTGGCGCATCGGCGGTCTGGTCGAGAAGCCCGCTCCCGAGGCGGCTCCGTCCAACCTGTACATCGTCGGTCGTTACCTGCTGAGCCCGCTGGTTATGGACCTGCTCGCCGATCAGCAGGCCGGCAAGGGCGGCGAGATCCAGCTCACCGACGCCATGGCTCGCTCGCTTGACCGTGAGGCCATGTACGCTGTCGTCATCGACCCGCTCTCGGGCTACGACACCGGTACCCCGTCTGGCTGGATGGCCACCAACGCCCTCATGGCCGCAAGCGATCCTCGCTTTGCCAGCGCCTTCTGGGA
Source organism: uncultured Collinsella sp. (assembly GCA_900539035.1). GTDB lineage: Bacteria > Actinomycetota > Coriobacteriia > Coriobacteriales > Coriobacteriaceae > Collinsella. The sequence goes on from UQAU01000007.1 coordinate 2,576, forward strand.
CGCCATCGACGAGCGCGGCGGCTTGATGCGCAAATAAGCCTTCGGGCATCGACATTTATGGGCGCGGACCTCGGTTCGCGCCCGTTTTTTATAAGAGCTGCGATTGCCGGCTCTCTGTTCACAGAAAATATATGAACAGATGTTCGATATACATACATCTACCTGCACCTTTTCTGTCGAAAAACTTTGCTACTCCAAAAACTCAATCGCGTCAAGGCTTTTCTTGCCCAACGGTCGGTACCTGATAAACTATTAGGTTGCGATAACTGGCGAAGCTATGCCTCGCCAACCCACCGAGCATTTCCGTGAAGGAGGAAAAACCTGGTGACCTACGCATACACTGCCACTGAGCGCAAGCGCGTCAGCTTCGGGAAAATCCCGGAGGCCATGGAGCTCCCCAACCTTATCTCTGTTCAAAGGGAATCCTTTGAGCGTTTTAAGGACGAGGGCCTTCGTGAGGCGTTCAAGGAATCCAGCCCCATCCAGAGCCAGAACCATGTTCTCGAGGTTACCTTCGGCGAGCATCAGTTCGGCGACCCCGCGCACACCGTCGAGGAGTGCCGCGAGAAGGACATGACCTATCAGGCCCCGCTTCTGACCGACGTTCGTCTCACCAACAAGGAGACCGGCGAGATCAAGGAGCAGCTCGTCTTTATGGGCGACTTCCCCATGATGACCGATCAGGGCACCTTCATCATCAACGGTACCGAGCGTATCGTCGTCTCGCAGCTCGTCCGTTCCCCGGGTGTGTACTACAGCTCCGAGATGGATTCGGGCAAGCAGATCTACAAGGCCCAGATCATCCCGTCCCGCGGTGCCTGGCTTGAGTTTGAGGTCGACAAGCGCGACCAGCTCATGGTCTCCATCGACCGTAAGCGCAAGCAGAGCGCCACGATGTTCCTGCGCGCCCTTGGCATTGCCGTCACCAACGACGACATCATCGAGCTGCTCGGCAACTCCGATGTGATCAAGCGCACCCTGGAGCGCGACACCGCCCTCACCCGCGAGGATGCCCTTATCGAGATCTACCGTCGTCTGCGCCCGGGCGAGCCTCCCACCGTGGACGCTTCCCGCAGCCTGCTCGAGGGTCTGCTCTTCAACCCGCAGCGCTACGACCTGGCCCGCGTCGGTCGTTACAAGGTCAACAAGAAGCTCAACCTCACCACCGAGGAAGAGGTCACGGTGCTTACCGACGAGGATATCGTCGCGACGCTGCGCTACCTGCTGTCCCTCGCTGCCGGCGAGCAGGGCTTCAAGGTCGACGACATCGACCACTTCGGCAACCGCCGTATCCGCACCGTCGGCGAGCTCGTCGCCAACCAGTTCCGTATCGGCATGAGCCGTATGGAGCGCGTCGTCCGTGAGCGCATGAGCTCCCAGGACATCGACGAGATCACCCCGCAGTCGCTCATCAACATTCGCCCGATCGTGGCCTCCATCAAGGAGTTCTTCGGTTCCTCGCAGCTCTCGCAGTTCATGGACCAGGCGAACCCCCTGACCGGTCTGACCCACAAGCGCCGTCTGTCCGCACTCGGCCCTGGTGGTCTTGCCGGCCACAAGTCCGGCTCCAGCCGCCGCACCAACGTGCCGACGGCCGTCCGCGACGTTCACAACTCGCACTACAGCCGCATGTGCCCGATCGAGACCCCCGAAGGCCCCAACATCGGCCTGATCGGCTCGCTCGCCCTCTACGCCCGCGTCAACGAGTACGGCTTCATCGAGGCTCCGTTCCGTCGCGTCGAGAACGGCGTTGCCACCGACCAGATCGACTGGATGACCGCTGACGAGGAAGAGAAGCACGTCATCGCGCCGGCCAACACGCCGCTCGATCCCAAGACCAACGAGTTCATCACGACCGATGCCGAGGGCAAGATCGTCCGTCCGCACACCGTGATCGCCCGTACCCGCGACTTCGACGGCTCCTTCGGCGCTCCCGCCGACGTGCCCGTCGAGGACGTCGACTACATGGACGTCTCGCCGCGTCAGATGCTCTCCGTCGCAGCCACGCTGATCCCGTTCCTTGAGCACGACGACGCCAAGCGTACGCTGATGGGCGCTAACATGCAGCGTCAGGCCGTGCCGCTGGTTCACCCTGCCGCTCCCTATGTCGGTACCGGCATGGAGCGTCGCGCCGCCCTGGACTCCGGCGAGGTCACCCTGGCCAAGAACGCCGGCGAGGTCATCTTTGCCGACGCCGCAAAGATCATCGTCAAGCATGCCGGCGGCATGGACGAGTATCACCTGGCCAAGTACCAGCGCTCCAACCAGTCCACCTGCATCAACCACCGTCCGCTCGTGCGCGTCGGTGACACCGTTGAGCAGGGCGAGCCCCTGGCTGACGGTCCTTCGACCGATCATGGCGAGCTCGCACTGGGCCAGAACCTCACCGTGGCATACATGCCGTGGGAAGGCTTCAACTACGAGGACGGTATCGTCGTGTCCGAGCGCCTGGTGGCCGAGGACCTGCTGACGACCATCAACATCACCCGTCACGAGATCGATGCCCGCGACACCAAGCTCGGCCCCGAGGAGATCACCCGCGAGATCCCGAACCTCTCCGAGGATATGCTTGCCAACCTCGACGAGGACGGCATTATCCGCATCGGCGCTGAGGTCGGCCCTGGCGACATCCTGGTCGGCAAGGTCACGCCTAAGGGCGAGAGCGCTCTGACCGCCGAGGAGCGCCTGCTGCGCGCCATCTTCGGTGCCAAGGCCCACGACGTCCGCGACACCTCCCTTAAGATGCCTCACGGCGCTTACGGCCGCGTCATCGACGTCGTCCGCTTTAGCCGCGAGAACGGCGACGATCTGGCCCCCGGCGTCAACGAGCAGGTGCGCGTCTACGTCGCCCAGCGTCGTAAGATCCAGCAGGGCGATAAGATCGCCGGCCGCCACGGCAACAAGGGTGTTATCTGTAACGTTCTGCCGGTCGAGGACATGCCCTACATGGCTGACGGTACCCCGATCGACGTTATCCTCAACCCGCTGGGCGTTCCTTCGCGTATGAACGTCGGCCAGCTGCTCGAGTGCCACCTTGGCTGGGCTGCTGCCTGCGGTTGGGATACCGAGCAGGCCGACTCCGACAAGTACGTCCCCGGTCCGTTCTTCACCGCCACGCCTGTCTTCGACGGCGCCAAGGAGGACGAGATCGCCGAGGTCATTCGTCGTGCCAACAAGAACATGCTCAACAAGGCCACCGCTGCCTTTGGCGATCACATGCGTCCCGAGTTCGTCACCCAGCTTGACGAGCGCGGCAAGACCCGTCTGTTCGACGGCCGCACCGGCGAGGAGTTCCGCGAGCCCATTACCGTGGGTACGTCCTACATCCTCAAGCTCGGCCACATGGTCGACGACAAGATCCACGCCCGTTCGACCGGCCCTTACAGCTTGGTTACCCAGCAGCCTCTGGGCGGCAAGGCTCAGTTCGGCGGCCAGCGCTTCGGCGAGATGGAAGTTTGGGCACTGTACGCTTACGGTGCTTCCAACGTCCTGCAGGAGATCCTGACCGTCAAGTCCGACGATACCGTGGGCCGCGTCAAGACCTACGAGTCCATCGTCAAGGGCGAGAACGTTCCTGTCCCGGGTATCCCCGAGTCCTTCAAGGTTCTCGTCAAGGAGATCCGCTCCCTCGCGCTGGACATCGAGCCCATGCACGATGCCGACGAGGACGCCTCCGCCCCTGTGACCGCCGAGGAGACCTCTGCTCTCGACGACCTGGCTGCGCTCGCCGGCGTTGACGCCGACGTCGAGGCCCAGGATGCCGAGACCGCCGAGGCGCCCGAGGCTGTCGCCGCCACGACCACTGATAAGGAGTAGTTGACTGTGGCAGATTTCGAAGCTACTGATTTTGACTCGGTAAAGATCTCCCTTGCCTCCGCCGACCAGATCCGTTCCTGGTCGCACGGTGAGGTCAAGAAGCCGGAGACCATCAACTACCGTACCCTCAAGCCCGAGAAGGACGGCCTGTTCTGCGAGAAGCTCTTCGGTCCCGCCAAGGACTGGGAGTGCTCCTGCGGCAAGTACAAGGGCATCCGCTTTAAGGGCATCGTCTGCGAGCGCTGCGGCGTCGAGGTCACCTCGGCCAAGGTGCGTCGCGACCGCATGGGCCACATCGAGCTCGCCGCTCCCGTGTCCCACATCTGGTACTTCAAGAGCCCCACGAGCTTCCCGATGAGCCGTATGCTCGACATCAAGTCCAAGGACCTCGAGAAGGTTCTGTACTTTGCCAGCTACATCATCACCGAGGTCGACTACGAGGCTCGCGAGGCCGACGCCGACGACCTGCGCGAGGAGCTCGCCGCCGATCTGGAAGAGATCGATGCCGAGTGCGCCCGCCAGATCGAGTCCCTCAAGGAGCAGGGCGACCCCGAGAACTTTGACGAGTTCTCCGACGAGGAGCCGCTGACCCCCGAGGAGATCGCCTCTGGCATCGTCGACATCGAGGAAGAGTGCAAGGACGAGAAGCAGCTCCGCACGGACGCCTTCAACGCCTTCATGAAGCTTACCGAGCGCGACCTCATCTCCGATGAGCCGCTGTTCCGTGAGATGACCCGTTACTACTCCATGTACTTCAAGGGTGGTATGGGTGCCGAGGCCGTTCGCGACCTGCTCGCTGCCATCGACCTCCCCTCCGAGGCCGAGAAGCTCAAGGCCATCATCGCCGACGAGGATTCCCAGAAGCAGAAGCGCGAGAAGGCCGTCAAGCGCCTTGAGGTCGTTGACGCCTTCCTGAAGGGCGGCAACAGCCCCGCGAACATGATCCTGGACGTCATCCCGGTCATTCCGCCGGAGCTGCGCCCGATGGTCCAGCTCGACGGCGGCCGCTTCGCCGCGTCCGACCTCAACGACCTGTATCGTCGCGTGATTAACCGTAACAACCGACTCAAGCGCCTGCTCGACCTGGACGCCCCCGCGATCATCGTGAACAACGAGAAGCGCATGCTCCAGGAGTCTGTGGACGCCCTGTTCGACAACGGCCGCCGTGGTCGCCCGGTCTCTGGCCGTGGCGGTCGCCCGCTGAAGTCGCTCGCCGAGGCCCTCAAGGGCAAGCAGGGTCGCTTCCGTCAGAACCTGCTGGGTAAGCGTGTCGACTACTCCGGCCGTTCGGTTATCGTTACCGACCCCAAGCTGCTGCTGCACCAGTGCGGTCTGCCCAAGACCATGGCGCTGGAGCTCTTCAAACCCTTCGTCATGAAGCGCCTGGTCGAGCTTGGCAAGGTCGAGAACATCAAGGGCGCCAAGCGCGCTATCGACCGTGGTGCCACCTTTGTGTGGGACATCCTCGAAGAGGTCATTGACGGCCGCGTCGTGCTGCTCAACCGTGCACCGACCCTGCACCGTCTGTCCATCCAGGCCTTTGAGCCGGTGCTGGTCGAGGGCAAGGCTATCCACCTGCACCCGCTGGTCTGCTCGCCCTTCAACGCCGACTTCGACGGCGACCAGATGTCTGTCCATGTGCCGCTGTCCAGCCAGGCTCAGGCCGAGGCCCGCGTGCTCATGCTCTCTGCGAACAACCTGCGCTCGCCGGCATCCGGCAAGCCGGTCAACATCCCCTCGCAGGACATGATCATCGGTGTGTACTACCTCACCCAGGTCCGCGACGGTCTGCCGGGCGAGAACCACGTGTTCGCCAGCTTCGACGACGCGCTGCACGCCTATGACTGCCGCTCCGAGGTCGACATGCAGGCCAAGATTCAGGTCCGCGTGTCCGCTGCCGACGCCAACGTCATCAACGAGGACGGCACCCGTATCTTCCGCGTCAAGAACGGCAAGAACGAGTTTGTCGACTACGACGTCACCGGCAACAAGACCGCGCGCTTCGAGACCTCCATCGGCCGCATCATCTTCAACCGCCAGTGCCTGCCCGAAGACTATGAGTTCATGAACTACAAGATGGTCAAGGGCGACGTGGCCAAGCTGGTTGCGGACTGCTGCGATCGTTACCCCGAGGCCAAGGTCGGTCCGATCCTCGACGCCATCAAGTACTCCGGCTTCCACTACGCTACCCGCGCCGGCCTCACCATCTCGGTGTGGGACGCTCTCATCCCTGCCGAGAAGCAGGAGCTGCTCGATCGCGCCCAGGCCAACGTCGACCAGATCAACGAGTACTTCGAGGAGGGCTTCATCAACGAGACGGAGCGCCACATCGAAGTCGTTAACGAGTGGACCGCTTGTACCGACAAGGTCGCAGCGCTCATGCTCGATATGTTCGACGAGGAGAACCCGCTGTACATGATGGCCGACTCCGGCGCCCGTGGTTCTAAGACCCAGCTGCGTCAGCTCGGTGGCATGCGTGGCCTGATGGCAGATATGTCCGGCGAGACGATCGACCTTCCCATTAAGGCGAACTTCCGCGAGGGTCTGCTGCCGCTCGAGTACTTCATTTCGACCTACGGCGCCCGTAAGGGCCTGGTCGATACCGCATCCCACACCTCGGACTCTGGTTACCTGACCCGCCGTCTGGTCGACGTGGCCCAGGACGTCATCGTCCGCGAGGAGGACTGCGGTACGCACGAGGGCGTCACCTACAACCTCATCATCCCCGGCACCACCGACCTCAACACCGACCTCGTCGGCCGTTGCTTCATTGAGGACGTCGTCGCTCCCGATGGCACCGTGCTCTTTGAGCAGGACGGCTACATCGAGAAGGTCGCCGACATCCAGAAGATGGTCGATGCGGGCCTTAAGAAGGTCAAGCTTCGCGCGCTGCTCACCTGCCGCTCCAAGTACGGCGTCTGCCAGAAGTGCTACGGCTGGGATCTTTCCACCCGTCGTCCGGTCGCCATCGGTACTGCCGTCGGCATTATTGCCGCCCAGTCCATCGGCGAGCCCGGTACGCAGCTTACGATGCGTACCATTCACTCCGGCGGCGTCGCTGGCGTCGACGATATTACGCAGGGTCTGCCTACGGTCAGCCGTATGTTCGATATCGTCGGCAACGTCAACGAGAAGATCCTGGGTCGCGAGGCCGAGCTGGCTCCGTACTCCGGCCACCTCTCGATTAAGCCCGAGAAGTCCGAGTACGTGCTGACGCTCACCGACTCCGAGGATCACACCCGTGTCCTCGACGAGCGTCGCGTCCCCGCTTCGGTGCGCTTTATGCCCGAGATCGAGGACGGCTGCGAGGTTCGCGCCGGCGACCAGATCACCAAGGGCTTCGTCAACTTCCGCAACCTGCGCAAGCTGACCGACATCGAGTCGACGATGCACACCTTCGTCGAGAGCGTCAAGGACGTCTACACCAGCCAGGGCGTCGACCTGAACGACAAGCACATCGAGGTGCTCGCACGTCAGATGCTGCGTCGCGTTCAGATCACCAACCCCGGCGACTCCAAGTACCTGCTTGGTCAGTACGTCGACCGCTACGAGTTCGCCGACGAGGTCGAGCGCGTTGCCCGTCTGGGCGGTCAGGCTCCTGTGGCCGAGCCCGTCATCCTGGGTACGCTCAAGGTCGCGTCCAACATCGACTCCTGGCTGTCGAGCGCTTCGTTCATCCGTACCGCCGGCGTCCTTACCGAGGCTGCTATCGAGGGCAAGGTCGACCACCTGCTCGACCTTAAGTCCAACGTCATCGTCGGTAAGAAGATCCCGGCCGGTACTGGCCTCAAGCCGTACGCCAACGCCAAGCTGACGTATCGCACGGCTGACGGCTACGTGGACATCGACGGTCCGGCTTCGCCCAACGCCAAGTCGCTGCCCGAGTGGGCTCCGGTTGAGCTCAAGGACCTGGACGAGCAGCTCCCGCAGCAGCTCGACTGGGCCGGCTACGACGAGTTCGGTGGTGCTGACGGTTCGTTCACCCGCAACGGCCACACCATCTCCGCCGAGAAGGCTCGCCTGTACCTGTTCGACGACCTGGGCGTGTCGCAGCGCTGGACCAACAAGTTCAGCGAGGTCGGCATCGAGACGGTCGGCGACCTGGTCGGCAAGTCCGAGGAGGATCTGCTGCGCATTGATGGTATCGGTGCCAAGGCGATCGAGGAGCTCCGTGACGGCCTCGAGGCCCACGACTTGCTCTACATCCTCGAGAACAACGACGACGTTGCCGACGAGGAAGACCTCTCGCAGCTGCTGCAGATGGTCTTTAGCCCCGACGGTCCGGACGATATCCTGCTGGGTACCTCCGCTCCGACGCATCACGCCGACGCCGACGAGGAGCTCCTGGGCGCCCCGATCGACGACAAGAAGGCTCCTGCCAACGGCGCGATCAACGAGGACATGGCTTCCCTCGACGAGCTGCTCAACCAGCTCGTGGACACCGACGACGCCGAAGAGGCCAAGGACAACGACGAGGAGTAACTAGTTCCGCCGTTCTAACGAACGGCGGCGATCTCCGTCGCTGCGCGGCCCCCCCAGCAACAAAATGTAATTAAAAAAGCAGGGCATGGCCAAAAAGGGAAAGCCCAGGCGTTTTGATTCCCCCATGTTACCGCGTGGGGCCGCGCGCATGCGGTAGCGCCCCCTGTTGCGTTCCGTCGATCCCTTGCCAATAAGGGGCAGGGTTTTTTTGGTAGGTTTTTCCTGCTTGAATTTGAAACATTCCGTTCGGTCAAAGCGTATCTATGGTGAGGGCCTCAGCAAGAAACATCAGCATCACCGGGAGGTGATTATGGAAGAACAAGCTTTTAGACAGGCGGTTGAAGATCACAGGGATGTCGTGTTTCGAATCGCGTTGACGTACCTGCGTGATCGCGCCGACGCCGACGATGTTGCTCAAGACGTCTTTCTTAAGTTGCTTAAAAGCGATGGAAACTTTGAAAGTTGGGAACATCTTCGTCGATGGCTTATCCGGGTCACGATCAATGAATGCAAATCGCTCTTTAGGAAGCCATGGAGGCGTGTGGAGGATATTGAGAACCTGGCCGATTCGCTTTCGGCGGCGCAGGATGAGACCAAGGCGGTCCTGTCAGATGTCATGCGGCTTCCGGAGCGATTCCGTGTTCCCATCGTGCTCTATTACTATCTGGGCTTTTCGACCTCAGAGATTGCCGAGTTGCTGCACGTACCAGCCGCGACCGTTCGAACGCGTTTAGCTCGCGGTCGATCGAAGCTCAAATTCATCCTAGAGGAGGGCGACCGTGAAATCCAATCAAATCAAGCAGGCCTTCGAGTCCATCCAAGCCGATAGCGACCTTGCCGACCGTGTTATTGATGCTGCGGCTGGAGAGCTGCTTCGTCGAAAGGGTCACGCGAAGCCTCTGTATGTTGCCGTAATCGGATGTCTTGCCGGAGTGTTGGCGACCGGAGGGGTCGCCTACGCCGTTATCAATTCCAGCTATTTTGCCTCAGCCTGGGGAAACCACGGCAATGGGGATTCCATTACCTGGACCAACGGCGGCTCATCGGGGGCTAAATACACCTACAGCAGAGAGTTTGGTGACGGCATTGCGCCCCAAAGCCTGGAGGGCACAGTCCAGAAGGTTAATCTGTCCGTCGAGGGTAACGGCTATACGCTTGATATCCATGAGATGGCTATCGATAAAAACGGTTGCGGTGCCGTGACGTTTACGTTGTCCAATCCAAATGGTGTTAACTACTACAAGCCGGCAGCAGAGACTGGCGAACTTGTTCTCTATGGTGAAGAAGAACAAGGCATCGGCACGCCCAGCATGAACTTCGGCGAGGAATGGGCTGATACGCGCTGCACAATTGATAAGGACACATCAAGCGACACGGTCATTAAAGGCACGATGTACTTTGCCTCGTGGAATCGCGAGCGAGATTTGCGACATGCGGTCACCTGGAATATCTGCTGGACTGAGGGCGAAGGCGAGGATGCGAAGCCGTTCGAAGCATCGACGCCCGAGTTTAGCGTTGGAGCGTACGTCGATACAAAGGAACTCCGCTCCGGTGACTCGCCTCTTGAGATTAGCCCGTTTTCCATCCAGACGCACATCGATGATCTGGGCATTGACGCAGTCACGAAAAAGTTGACCGTTACCTACAAGGATGGATCGGAGCAGATTATCGAAGATGATGCTGCGGGCGCGTACAATTTCTATGTCTCGCTGACGCGCAATAGCGGAGAGAACATCTCGGTGCCGACAAAACTGATCAATGTCGATCAAGTGGTCTCGGTAACCCTTGAGGGCACGAGGTACACATCAACAGGAGAGACCGAAACAGAAGTACCCTTTACCATCGTCTATTCGTAAGGTCTAGGCCGCTTCCCAAGAGGGGAAGCGGCCTATTTTGCGTTAAATGGACGGTTAGATTGAACGCTATTTGTCTGATTCTTGGAAGAACGTGGCAAATGGATGCGAATCACCGTGAAGAGCGACATTTCCCCAGATAAAACCGACCAAAATAAACCTGTCCCTATTTGGCAGGTGGCGTTGCTCTGGCGAGCACGTCGGATTCCCGGAACGGGCCGCACGCTGTTTAAGTTTGTCGCGAGTTCCGCACGCAAAGGAAAGCACTTAATGTGCTTTCCGTCTTGCGCAGGACTGTAGAGCAGCAAACTTAAACAGCGGGCGGCCCGTTCCGGGAATCCGCCCCCGCGCACAGGAGGGGATTCCTTTTGTGTAGGCTTTGCGGAAATATGGCTATTTTGGGATACGCCCGGCGGCGTGGTCTGTTGACGGCACAGCTAACGCCACGTATCCTATCGAACTGCGTGTTTCGTAGGGGGATGCTGACCCCTCGATTCAAGCCGTTGCACTTTACAGAAAGCTGGAATCATTCGAGAAGGAGTACGCTTTGCCTACTATTAACCAGCTGGTTCGCCAGGGCCGTCGTTCCGTGCCCAAGAAGTCCAAGAACGCTGCTCTGCAGCACAACTCCCAGAAGCGCGGCGTGTGCACCCGCGTCTTCACCACGAGCCCCAAGAAGCCGAACTCGGCTCTTCGTAAGGTTGCCCGTGTTCGCCTTGTCAACGGCATCGAAGTTACTGCTTACATCCCGGGTGAGGGCCACAACCTGCAGGAGCACTCCATCGTGCTCGTCCGCGGCGGTCGTGTCCGTGACCTCCCTGGTGTCCGTTATCACGTCATCCGTGGCGCCTACGACGCTGCTCCGGTCCAGAACCGTATGCAGGCCCGTTCCAAGTACGGTGCTAAGCGCCCCAAGGCCAAATAAGCCAGATAACGTTTTGATACTTTCGCCGTGTGCCGCCTAAGCGCCGCACGGTAGACACTTAAGGAGATTTCACATGCCGCGTCGTGCAGCAGCTAATCGTCGTGAGGTTCAGCCTGACGCCGTTTACAACAACCGCCTGGTGACTCAGCTCATCAACAAGGTCCTTCTTGACGGCAAGAAGGCCACCGCTGAGCGCATCGTTTACACCGCTTTCGAGATCGTTGCCGAGAAGTCCGAGGGTGGCGACGCTCTCGCTACCTTCAAGAAGGCTATGGACAACGTCAAGCCCACGCTCGAGGTTAAGCCCAAGCGTGTCGGTGGCGCTACTTATCAGGTCCCGATGGAGGTCAACTCTCGTCGTTCCACCGCTCTGGGTATCCGCTGGATCGTCAACTTCTCCCGCGCTCGCAAGGAGAAGACCATGGCCGAGCGTCTCGCCAACGAGATCCTCGACGCTTCCAACGGCCTGGGCGCTTCCGTCAAGAAGCGTGAGGACGTCTTTAAGATGGCCGAGGCCAACCGCGCGTTCTCTCACTATCGTTGGTAAGTTAAGGTAAGGAACTAACATGGCTAAGCCTAAGTACAAGCTTTCCGATACCCGTAACATCGGCATCATGGCCCACATCGATGCCGGTAAGACCACCACGACCGAGCGTATTCTTTACTACACCGGTAAGACCCACAAGATCGGTGAGGTCCATGAGGGCGCTGCCACCATGGACTGGATGGTTCAGGAGCAGGAGCGCGGCGTAACCATTACCTCCGCTGCTACCACGTGCTTCTGGAACAAGGACGGTAAGGACTACCGCATCCAGATCATCGACACCCCGGGCCACGTTGACTTCACCGCCGAGGTCGAGCGCTGCCTGCGCGTTCTCGATGGCGCTGTCGCCGTCTTCGACGCCGTTGCCGGCGTTCAGCCCCAGTCTGAGACCGTTTGGCGTCAGGCTTCTACCTTCAACGTCCCCCGCATCGCCTTCATCAACAAGTATGACCGCGTGGGCGCCGACTTCTTCAACGCTATCGAGACCATGAAGGATCGTCTCGACGCTAACGCCGTGGCCGCTCAGGTCCCGATGGGCGCCGAGGACAACTTCTGGGGCGTCATCGACCTGGTTACCATGACTGCATGGGACTTCAAGGCCGACGAGAAGGGTATGACCTACCCCGAGCCGATGGACGAGATCCCGGCTGAGTTTGCCGACATCGCTGCCACCAAGCGCGAGGAGCTCCTTGACGCTGCTGCCAGCTTTGACGACGAGCTCATGGAGAAGATCCTCATGGAGGAGGACTTCACCGTCGAGGAGCTCAAGGCTGCTCTGCGCAAGGGCGTTCTGGCCAACGAGCTCAACCTCGTCTTTGTGGGCTCCGCCTACAAGAACAAGGGCGTCCAGGAGCTGCTCGACGCTGTTGTCGACTACCTGCCCAGCCCGCTCGACGTCGAGGCCGTCACCGGTACCGATCCGGACACCGGCGAGGAGATCCAGCGTCATCCTTCCTTCGACGAGCCCTTCTCCGGCCTGGTCTTCAAGATCATGACCGACCCGTTCGTCGGTAAGCTCACCTACGTCCGCGTTTACTCCGGCCGCGCCGAGTCCGGCTCCTACGTGGTCAACGCTTCCAACGGTCAGCGCGAGCGCCTCGGCCGCATCCTCGAGATGAACGCCGCCGAGCGTATCGACCGTGACGACGCTGCCGCCGGCGACATCGTCGCTTGCGTCGGCTTCAAGAACTCCACCACCGGCGACACCCTGTGCGCTGAGGGCAAGGAGATCGTCCTCGAGAAGATCGAGTTCGCTAAGCCCGTTATCGACGTTGCCATCGAGCCCAAGACCAAGGCCGAGCAGGACAAGATGTCCCTTGCTCTGACCAAGCTCGCCGAGGAGGACCCGACCTTCCAGGTGTCCACCAACCACGAGACCGGCCAGACCATCATCGCCGGCATGGGCGAGCTGCACCTCGAGATCATCGTCGACCGTCTGCTCCGCGAGTTCAAGGTTGACGCTAACGTCGGTAAGCCCCAGGTTGCCTACCGCGAGACCGCTGGTCACGACGTCGAGAAGGCTGAGGGCAAGTTCGTCCGTCAGTCCGGCGGTCGCGGTCAGTACGGCCACGCTGTCATCAAGCTCGAGAAGATGGAGGAGGGCTTCGGCTACGAGTTCGTCAACGCTATCGTCGGCGGCGTCGTGCCCAAGGAGTACATCCCGTCCATCGACAAGGGCATCCAGGAGGCCCTGAACACCGGTGTTATCGCCGGCTTCCCGGTCCTCGACGTCAAGGTCACCCTGTTCGACGGTTCTTACCACGAGGTCGACTCCTCCGAGGCCGCCTTCAAGATCGCCGGTTCCATGGCTATCAAGGACGCCCTCAAGAAGTCCGATCCGCAGCTGCTCGAGCCGATCATGGCTGTCGAGGTCGAGACCCCCGAGCAGTACATGGGCGACGTTATGGGCAACCTCTCCGGTCGCCGCGGCAAGATCGAGGGTATGGAGGATCGCAAGAACAGCAAGCTCATCCGTGCCAAGGTGCCGCTGGGCGAGATGTTCGGTTACGCTACCGACCTTCGCTCCCAGACCCAGGGCCGTGCATCCTACACGATGCAGTTCGACTCTTATGAGCCCGCGCCCAAGTCCATCGTGGACGAGGTCATGAGCAAGAACGCCTAAGTTCGAGCTCCCTGTTACGTAATCCGCGAGAACATCTCTCGCACTCTTTGGAGGTTTAAGTTGGCTACCCAGAAGATCCGCATTCGCCTCAAGGGCTATGATCACGAGGTCGTCGATCAGTCCGCGAAGCTCATCGTCGAGACCGCTCAGAAGACCGGCGCTCGCGTTTCCGGTCCTGTCCCCCTGCCCACCGAGCGCAACCTGTACACGGTTATCCGCTCGCCGCACGTGAACAAGGACTCCCGTGAGCAGTTCGAGATGCGCACTCACAAGCGCCTCATCGACATCCTCGACCCCACCTCGGGCACCGTTGATTCGCTCATGCGTCTCGACCTCCCCGCTGGCGTCGACATCGACATCAAGCTCTAAGCGATATCGTTCATAGCTTAAAGGGCCCCGCTGCCGTTACGGTAGCGGGGCCCTTTTGTTTTGAATGATGGTTTTGGACCGCCGGGCAAGGCTGTCGAGAGCGTGGTTGTGATGCCCTATTTGCTCAAGGGACGCAAAGACGCCTCCTCAAAATGGAAGAAACGCAAGCCGTCTTTCGTTTCGATGCACGCGCGACCAAAGCCATCGACCGTTTTAAAGATGCCTCGCGCCAGCTCGTCTCCAGCGGGGGAGCGGGCGATAACGTGCTCCCCGATCCAATTGAGGTGAGCGATATATTCGTCGCGGACGGGCGCGAGCGGACCGGCGTCTTCTCCCTTGGCGTTGAGCAGATCTGTCCATACGTCCACAGCGTTTACGACGGTGTGATAGACCTCCTTGAGCAGCAGATCGACGGCGGGAACGCTCTCGTTGAGATCCGAGAGACCGATTGCCGGCAGGCCGCCATCGGGAACCTCCGAGGGTACATAGTTCACATTGACGCCAATGCCGCAGACGGCGAAAGGTTTGCCTTCGTTATCGCGTGCCGCTTCGACCAGAATGCCGCCGAGCTTGCGTCCTCGCGCGATCAGATCGTTGGGCCATTTGAGGTCAATCTCGTTTGCAAGGCCCTGTTTTTCGAGCGCCGCAAGCACCGCTAGGCCGCTGACGGCGGCAAGACCAGAGTACTTTGCGGGATTAACGCATGGACGCAGGACAATCGAAAGCAAGAGGTTGCCGGCGGTTGAATCCCACTTGTGGCCGCGCCGGCCGCGTCCTGCCGTTTGCGCGCGGGCGGCAAGTCCTGTGCCGTGTGGCGCTCCCTGTTTTCCTGCTTCGAGCAGGTCATCGTTGGTCGATCCGGTTACGTCGACAATCGTTAATTGGGCATCCATAGCGGCTGCTACCTCCTTATTGAATAAGTGAATGACGCAATGGTGTCGAGAGATAGACACAATGTGAAGCCTTTGTCGCATTTGGACAATTTAATGTTAACACGTCAACAAAGACTGAAATGCGCTATCCTCTCTTGGTCGATGTAAACACGTCAACAACTCAAAGGAGGTTAGTGATGGGTTTCACGATTCTTGGAACAGGTTCGGCACTTCCTGAGCGCAGTGTTTCCAATGACGAGCTGTCTGAGTTCCTCGATACCTCGGATGAGTGGATTTTTACTCGCACAGGTATCAAGAGCCGCCACGTCTGCACCACCGAGTCACTTGACGACCTTGCCGTAGCGGCGAGCGAGCGGGCACTCCGGGTGTCCGGAATCGACGCGAGCCAGCTGGATCTGATCGTCTGCTCGACGACGACGGGTGATCACCTTGTTCCCGCTGAGGCGTGTGCCGTTGCTGAGCGACTAGGCGCGACGTGCCCTGCCTTCGATGTCTCGGCGGCTTGTGCCGGCTTCGTATTTGCGCTCGATGTCGCCGAGGGCTATATCGCCCGCGGTCGCGCCGAGCACGTGCTGGTCGTTGCCGCCGAGCAGATGACGCGCGCGCTCGACTGGTCCGACCGCGCCACCTGCGTGCTCTTTGGCGATGGGGCAGGCGCCGCAGTGATTGAGGCTGGGGGAGACAGTCCCCTTGCCGTTGAGCTTTCGACGGCGCCCGACGTCGAGACGTTGCGCGTTCCCGGTCTGGTCGGCACCTCGCCGTTTAAGGCTTCCGCAGATAGCGCGAGCGTGCTGTCCATGAATGGTCGCCGCGTGTTCAAGTTCGGCGTCAACGCCATCTGCGACACGGTCCATAAGCTTGCGATCGATGCGGGCATTTCGGTCGAAGGCATCGATCATTTTGTATTCCATCAGGCTAACGAACGAATCCTGAGCCAGGCGGTCAAGCGCCTGGGCGTGCCGGACGAGCGCGTGGTTCGCACGTTGCACGAGACCGGCAACATTTCGAGCGCATGCATTCCGCTTGCCTTCGACCGGCTGGCAAACGCCGGTGCACTTCACACGGGCGACACCATCGCCTTGGTTGGATTTGGCGCCGGTCTGGATATAGGTGGCTATCTGCTTCGTTGGAAGTAGTCGCACATAGGAAATAAAAACGCCCTAGGGCACAACCAAAGGAGAACTACCATGGCAGATCAGAAGACCTTCGAGCGCGTTTGCGACGTTATCCGCGAGACCGCTGGTCTTGACGATGTCGAGATGAAGCCCGAGTCCACGCTCGAGGAGATTGGTCTTGACAGCCTGGGCACCGTCGAGATCCTCGTCGCCGTCGAGGACGAGTTTGGCATCCAGCTCGATACCGAGGAGAACCCCAAGACGGTCGGCGAGTTCGCCGATACGGTCGAGGCGGCATTGGAGAAGTAGAAATGCTCAAGACTCCTCTCTGCGATCTGCTCGGCATCGAAAAGCCCGTGTTCCAGGGCGGTATGGCCTGGATTGCCGATGCCTCGCTGGCATCGGCCGTGTCCGAGGCAGGCGGGTTGGGAATCATCGCGGCCATGAATGCCGACGCCAACTGGCTGCGCGATCAGATTCACGAGCTGCGCACCAAGACGGATAAGCCCTTTGGCGTCAACGTCATGCTCATGAGCCCGTTTGCCGACGAGGTCGCGCAGGTCGTGATTGACGAGCGGGTGCCGGTCGCCGTGACGGGTGCCGGCAATCCCACCAAGTACATGAAGGCGTGGAACGAGGCGGGCATCAAGGTCATCCCGGTCGTTGCCTCGGTGGCGCTGGCGCGCCTCGTGGCGCGTCGTGGGGCCACGGCGGTTGTTGCCGAGGGCACCGAATCGGGCGGCCATATTGGCGAGACCTCGACGATGGCACTGGTGCCGCAGGTCGTCGATGCGGTCGACATTCCCGTCGTGGCCGCCGGCGGTATTGCCGACGGACGCGGCGTGGCGGCCGCCTTTATGCTGGGCGCCGAAGGCGTGCAAGTGGGTACGCGCTTTCTGGTCGCAGACGAGTGCACCGTCTCGGAGCAGTACAAGGAGATGGTCCTGAAGGCCAACGACACTTCGACGCGTGCGACCGGTCGCTCGACGGGACATCCGGTGCGCGCCCTCAAGAGCCCCTTCACCAACGCGTATGCCAAGAGCGAGGCGGCGGGCGCAAGCTCCGAGGAGCTCGGGGCCATGGGCACGGGCGCCCTTCGCAAGGCCGCCAAGGACGGCAATTACGAAGAGGGTTCGTTTTTGTGTGGACAGATTGCCGGCATGGTCAACGAGTGCCAGAGCGCACGTGAAATCGTTGACGACTTGGTCGATGGCGCCGAGCGCGTCCTGAAGGGTGCGTGCGCATGGGTAGCATAGCGTTTCTATTTGCCGGCCAGGGTGCCCAACACCCCGCGATGGGCGTCGACCTGATCGAGGCATCGCCGGCGGCCGCCGAGGTGTTCGCCATTGTCGACGAGGTGCGCCCGGGGACCAGCGAGCAGTGCCGGAGCGCCTCCAAGGAGGAGCTCTCGCAGACCGAGAACACGCAGCCGTGCGTGTTCGTTCACGACCTGGCAGCGGCTACCGCTCTGCGTGAGCGCGGCGTGGTGCCTGCCGCCTGTGCGGGATTCTCGCTGGGCGAGGTCGCCGCGCTCACCTTTGCGGGGGCATTCGATACGCGAGCGGGCTTTAAGCTCGTGTGCGAGCGCGCGGCGCTGATGGCCGCGGCTGCCGAGCGCCATCCGGGCGGCATGCGCGCCGTCATCAAGCTCGATGCGGTGCAAGTCGAGGGCCTGGCAAAACAGGCCGGCGAGGACTGCTGGCCGGTCAACTACAACAGTCCGCAGCAGACGGTTGTGGCCGGAGCGTCCGAGGCACTGCAGGAGCTCGATGTCCTAGTAAAAGGGGCTGGCGGCCGCGCTATGAAAGTCGCGGTGTCGGGTGCATTCCATAGCCCCTATATGGCAGAGGCGACTGAGGGGCTGGCGACGTATATCCAAGCCGGCCACGCGCCGTCTCCGCTGCTGATTCCGGTCATGGCAAACATGACGGCGGCGCCCTATCCGGCGGACCCGCGAGTGGCATCGGATGTCTTGGCCAACCAGGTGAGTCATGCCGTTCGCTGGGTCGACACGCTGCATACTCTGCAGGATCAGGGCATCGACACGTTTATTGAGGTCGGCCCTGGCAAAACGCTGTCGGGCCTGGTCAAGCGTACGCTGAGCGACGTTCGCGTGTATTCGTGCGAAACGGCCGAGCAGGTCGCAGCTATTGCCGACGAGCTCGCATAATCCACAGGGCTGTAACCCGAAAGGAATGACATGGGCAACTTGAACAACGGCGCGCTCGAGCGCAACGATTTACGTCGCGTGGCACTGGTCACGGGCGGCTCGCGTGGTATCGGCCGCGCCTGCGCTGTCGGTCTGGCGGAGGACGGCTTTGATATCGCCGTCGTCTATGCCGGTAGCGTCGATGCGGCGCGCGAGACGTGCGAAGCCTGCGAGGCGGTTGGCGTCGCGGCACGCGCATATCAATGTGACGTGGCCGACCCCGCCGCCGTCGACGCATGCGTGGAGACGGTCCTCAACGACTTTGGCTCCATTTGGGCGCTCGTCAACAACGCCGGCATCACCCGCGATGGCCTGCTCATGCGCATGGGCGACGACGCCTTCGACCGCGTGCTCGATGTCAATCTGAAGGGCACGTTCAACATGACGCGCGCGCTCACCAAGACCTTTATGCGCCAGCGCGGCGGTTGCGTCATCAACATGAGCTCGGTCGTGGGCCTGATGGGCAATGCCGGGCAAGCTAACTACGCTGCCTCCAAGGCGGGCGTGATTGGCCTGACCAAGGCGGTGGCGCGCGAGCTTGCACCCCGCGGCATACGAGTGAACGCGGTCGCCCCCGGGTTTGTCGAGACAGATATGACGGCAAAGCTCTCGGAAAAGGTGCGTGCGGCCACCGAGGACCAGATTCCCCTTAAGCGTATGGCGCAACCCGAGGAAGTGGCCGGCGTGGTGCGCTTTTTGGCGAGCGATGCGGCTGCCTACATTACAGGCGAGGTCGTACGCGTCGACGGCGGAATGGCGATGTAGAAACCAGGGCCGAAGAACGGCTTGGATGAGGAGACCATGATGGAACAGAGAGTTGCAATTACCGGCATAGGTGCCATATCGCCGCTCGGCAACACCGCGCTTGCCACCTGGGCAGCAATGTGTGCTGGCACGTGCGGCATCGGCCCGATTACGCACTTCGATACCGATGCGTTCGCCGTTAAGGTGGCGGCCGAGGTCAAGGGCTTTGACGGCAACGAGTACTTTGGCAAGCGTGACGCTAAGCATCTCGACCCCTGCGTTCAGTTTGCGATGGCGGCTTCGGACGAGGCCATGCACGATGCGGGCTTTGATGTCGAAGGCGCCATCGATCGCGAGCGCCTAGGCGTCTACGTGGGTTCAGGCGTGGGCGGCATGCAGACACTCGTCGACAACGTCCATACGATTGCCGACCGTGGGCCCCGCCGCGCATCGCCCTATATGATCGCGATGATGATCCCCAACATGGCATCGGGCAATATCGCAATCCGCCACAAGGCAAAGGGCCCGACCCTGCCCGTGGTGACTGCGTGCGCGACCTCGGCCCATGCGGTGGGTGAGGCGTTCCGCGCCATCAAGCATGGCTATGCCGATGCGATTCTCGCGGGCGGCGCCGAGGCTGCAATTATCCCCGATGCCGTTGCGGGCTTTACGTCCTGCCGCGCATTGACCACCAACCCTGATCCCGCGACGGCTTGCCGCCCGTTCGATGCAGACCGCGACGGCTTTGTGATGGGCGAGGGCGCCTGCGTGCTGGTACTCGAGAGCATGGAACATGCTCAGGCGCGCGGTGCGCACATTTATGCCGAGGTCGTGGGCTACGGCAACACCGATGATGCCTATCACATCACGAGCCCCGATCCCGAGGCTGCCGGCATTGCCCGCGCGATATCGCTGACGGTGGCCGAGGGCGACGTCAAGCCTTCCGAGGGCCTCTACATCAACGCTCACGGCACCTCGACCAAACTCAACGATTCGTCAGAGACGGCGGGCATCAAACGAGCGCTCGGCGAGGACGCGGCGCGCGCCGCGCACGTCTCGTCGACTAAGTCGATGACCGGCCACATGATCGGTGCCACGGGCGCCATCGAGGTCATGGCCTGCGCCATGGCGCTCGAGCAGGGCGTGGTGCCGCCGACCATTAACTACCACACGCCCGATCCCGCCTGCGATCTTGACTACACGCCCAATCGCGCGGTTCGCGCCGACCTTACCTGGGCGCTTTCGACCAACCTGGGCTTTGGCGGACACAACGCCGCCATCGCGCTGCGTAGATATACGAGGAGCTAGAGCATGGATTCCAAAAGACTTGCCGAGATAGCCGATGTTATGGAGGACCGCGGCCTCACGCGCGTACGCGTTGAGGAGCCCGATGGCACCGCGGTCGAACTCGAGCGCGCGAGCGCCGCGCAGCCGGTTGCCGTGCCCATGCCTATGCCGGGTGCCGTGACTGCTCCGGCGGTGGCTCCTGTCGCCATGCCTGCCGCCGCACCGGAGCCCGCCGCGCAAGCGCCCGCTGCCGCGCCGGAGCCCAAGGGCACCGAGGTGACCGCTCCCATGGTCGGCGTTTTCTATGCTGCCCCGGCGCCGGGCGACGAGCCGTTTGTGCACGTGGGCTCTAAGGTCAAGGCCGGCGAGACCCTCTGCATCATCGAGGCCATGAAGGTTCTCAACGAGGTGACGGCCGAGGCAGACGGCGAGGTGCTCGAGATCTGCGTGGCCGACGGCGACCTCGTGGAGTTTGGCAGCTGCCTCATGAGGATCGGATAGGTGATATCCATGAACAAAGAAGAGCTTAAAGAACTGTTGCCGCATCGCGAACCGATGCTTTTGCTCGACGAGGCCGAGCTGGTGGGCGACGAGGCCCACGGCAAGATCACGATTACGGGCGACGAGTACTTTTTGCAGGGACATTTTCCGGGAAACCCGGTCGTCCCCGGCGTGATTCAGTGCGAGATGCTCGCCCAGAACTGCTGCGTGCTGCTGATGGGCGATGAGGAGGCGCGCGGCGCGACGCCGTTCTATACGAGCCTCGATAAGGTGCGCTTTAAGCGTCCGGTGCGCCCGGGCGACACGGTTGATCTGGTGTGCACCATCACGCGTGCGCGCGGGCCGTTCCGCTTTGCGACGGGTACTGCGAGCGTCAACGGTGAGGTTTGCTGCCGCGCCGATATGTCTTTTGCACTCATGCACGAAAGTTAAGGAAGGCTTCATGTTCGACAAAGTGCTCATCGCCAACCGCGGAGAAGTCGCGGTGCGTGTTATCCGCGCGTGCCGCGATATGGGCATCAAGACCGTCGCCGTTTATTCCACGGCCGATGCGGACGCGCTGCACGTGCAGCTTGCCGACGAGGCGTATTGCATTGGCGGCCCGCGTCTTGCCGAGAGCTACCTCAACGACGATGCTGTGCTCACCTGTGCCGTGAAGTCGGGAGCAAAGGCGATCCATCCCGGCTATGGCTTCTTTTCCGAGAAGGCGAGCTTCGTGCGCGACTGCGACAAGTATGGCCTGACGTTTGTCGGTCCTTCGGCCGAGGTGATCGACAGCATGGGCGACAAGGACGCCGCACGTCGAACGGCTGCCGCGGCGGGCGTGCCCATCGTACCGGGCTGCGATTTGCTCAAAAGCCCCGAGGAGGCGACAGCCGAGGCCGAGCGCATTGGCTGCCCCGTGCTCATCAAGGCGCGTGCGGGTGGAGGCGGTCGCGGCATTCGCAAGGTCGAGCGCGTGGAAGATGCGGCAAAGGCGTTCATCGAGGCACGTGCCGAGGGCGAGGCCGTCTTTGGCGACGGCGAGTGCTACATGGAGAAGTTCGTCGCGCCGGCGCACCACGTTGAGGTGCAGATTATGGCCGATAAGCAGGGCCATGTGTTTTCGCTCGGCGAGCGCGAGTGCTCGGTGCAGCGCCGCAACCAAAAGCTAATCGAGGAGAGCCCCGCGCCGTGCCTCGACGGACACGACGACATTCGTGCTCACATGCACAAGGCGGCGCGTGACTTGGCTCGTGCCGTCGGCTACGAGGGAGCCGGCACCATCGAGTTTTTGTACTCGGACGACGGCAATTTCTACTTTATGGAAATGAACACGCGTCTGCAGGTTGAGCATCCGGTCACGGAGTTTGTGACCGATACCGACTTGGTCAAGTGGCAGCTGCGCGTGGCAGCCGGCCAGCCTCTGCCCTTTGAGCAGGAGGACATGCCGGTCCGCAACCACGCCATGGAGTGCCGCATCAATGCCGAAACGCCGGACTTTCTGCCGTCATGCGGAACGGTCACCGCGTTGCGTGTGCCGGGTGGTCCGCGCGTGCGCTGGGATTCCGCCATGTTTACCGGTGCGAACGTTCCGCCGTACTACGACTCCATGCTTGGCAAGCTCATCGTGTGTGCGCCCACGCGTGACGGCGCCATTCGCAAGATGCGCTCGGCCCTGGGCGAGCTCGTGATTGAAGGCGTGAGCGAAAACAGCGAGCTTCAGCTCGACGTGCTGGCAAACGACGAGTTCTTGTCGGGCATGTACCACACCGATCTGATGGGGCATCTCTATGCTAATGAATAGAAAAGCGAAGACGGTCAACGTCCTCGAGGGGCCGATGACCGAGTCGTGCGCCGAGTTTCCCGCGCGCCACGTGTTTATCAAGTGCCCGGAGTGCCGCCGCGTGATCGATGAGGCACGCCTGCACGACAACCTCGAGGTGTGCCCCCGTTGCGGCAAACACTTTCGCGTGAGCGGTCGCGCGCGCATGCGCATGACGGTCGACGAGGGCACGTTTGAGGAATGGGATGCCAATCTGGCGTCGGAGGATTTCCTCTCGTTTCCCGGGTATGCCGACAAGCTCAAGAGCGTGAGCGAGCGTTCGGGCGAGCGCGATGCCGTTGTGTGCGGCAGGGGCAAAATCTGCGGTTGCGATGCGGCCCTCTTCTTTATGGACGCCAACTTTATGATGGGCTCGATGGGTTCCGTGGTGGGCGAGAAGATCTGCCGTACATTTGAGCGTGCGACCGAGCTGGGACTGCCGGTCGTTGGCTTTACCGTATCGGGTGGCGCCCGCATGCAGGAGGGCGTGACTTCGCTCATGCAGATGGCTAAAATCTCTGCGGCGGTTAGGCGTCATAGCGAGGCGGGCGACCTGTACATCACGGTGCTCACCGACCCCACGACCGGGGGCGTAACCGCGAGCTTTGCCATGGAGGGCGACATTATCCTGGCCGAGCCCGATGCCCTGACGGCATTTGCCGGCCCGCGCGTGATCGAGCAGAACATGCACAAGCGCCTGCCCAAGGGATTCCAGCGCTCCGAGTTTTTGCTGGAGCACGGCTTTTGCGATGCCGTTGTTCCGCGTGGCGAGATTGCGCTCACGGTAGGCGAGCTGCTGGCGCTGCACCAAGGGCACGCGCCCGGCCTGGGGGCACCGCATGAGATCGTACATACGGGTCGCCACGGCAAAAAGCTGGGACACTTGTTCAAGCGCTCGGCCGCACCAAAAAGCGCGCTCGAAATCGTCAAACAGACTCGCTCGGCGAACCGTGCCACGGCAGGCGAGATGATCTCGTTGGGTCTCGACGGATTCGTGGAGCTGCACGGCGACCGTTACTTTGGCGACGACGCCGCTGTGGTGGCTGGTATTGGCTGGAAAGACGGACGCCCCGTAACGGTCATCGCCATCGAGCGCGGCACCACGACCAAAGAGCGTATGCGCCGCAACTTTGGCATGGCGCATCCCGAGGGCTACCGCAAAGCGCGTCGCCTTATGCGCCAGGCCGAAAAGTTTGGTCGACCGGTCTTGTGCCTGGTCGATACTTCGGGCGCGTTTTGCGGCATCGGTGCCGAGGAGCGCGGCCAGGGCGAGGCGATTGCCCAGAATCTTATGGAGATGAGCGGCCTCAAGACGCCGATTGTCTCGGTGGTGACAGGCGAGGGCGGCTCTGGTGGCGCGCTGGCGCTGTCCGTGGCCGACCGCATCCTGATGCTCTCGAGCTCGGCCTATTCGGTCGTGAGCCCCGAGGCCTGTGCGTCGATCCTGTGGAAGGATACCGAGCGCGCGAATGAGGCCGCCGAGGCGCTTAAGCTCACGGCCCCCGATCTGTTGGCGCTCGGCATCATCGACGGCATTGTTGACGATAAGGGCCTGTCGCATGAGGGGATCGCCGGTGCCGTCATGTCCTCGGCATTTGATGCCTTCGATACGCTTGGGCAGCTCGACGACACGACCCTCACAAACCTCCGCTACGAAAAGTACCGCGCAA
The DNA here is from genome assembly GCA_900539035.1 of uncultured Collinsella sp. Taxonomy (GTDB): domain Bacteria; phylum Actinomycetota; class Coriobacteriia; order Coriobacteriales; family Coriobacteriaceae; genus Collinsella. The sequence continues at coordinate 26,910 of UQAU01000007.1, forward strand.
TCGGTCAGTACCGCACGATGTGACAAAGGAACAGTCCGCATGTCACATTGGGAAAGGCGTTCCATGCCACAAGTTTCTAACACCTCGTTTACAACGACGGTTTCATCAAACGCCATATCCGTGGTGGACTATCTGTCCAAAAGCATGATGTCGGCGCTGCCCTTTATTGTCTGTGCGGCGTTGTTCCGCACCGTCGCGGTCATTATGGGCGAAGGCATGCTGGGCCTGTGGTTGGCCGATTCCGAAATCTATCGCCTGTTCTACAGTTGGCTCTATAACGCCGGCTACTACTTTTTGCCCATTTATCTTGGTTGGGCGGCCGCCCGCCAGCTCGGTTGCTCGGAGCAGCTGGGCATGATGCTGGGCGGCGTGTTGATTGCGCCCGATCTGCTTAAGCTCGTCGATGCCGCATCGACGACGGGGGCGTCGATGACTTCCGTGTATGGTCTGCTTCCCGCGCCGGTCAACGATTACACGACGACTGTTATTCCGGTTCTCATCTCGGTGCCCGTGCTATGGCGAGTGGAGTGTTTCTTTCAGCGCGTTATCCCCAAGGCCGTGGCGTTTTCGTTTGTTCCGTTTGCGACCATGCTTGTCATGGTTCCGGTTTCGCTGTGTATCGCGGCGCCGGCGGGCAGCTATTTGGGCATGCTGTTGGGCAAGCTTATGTTTATGCTTGGCAATTCCGGTGGCATCGTGTCGCTGCTCACGCTCATGGGGCTTGCTGCGGGCTGGGAGTTCCTTAAGATCGCCGGCGTCAGCAACGTTGTCCTATCGCTCGCCTATGCGCAGTTTATGAGTGTGGGAACGGATTCGTGCATCCTGATCGCCGCGACGATGGCAACGTTCGCCGTTTGGGGCATGCCTTTTGGCGCGTCGCTCCGCGTTGCGGATAAGGACGAGAAGGCGCTCATGCTGGGCTATTCAATCTCGGGTGTTCTTGGTGGCGTAAGCGAGCCGGCGCTGTACGGTTGCGGCTTTAAATATGGCAGGTGCCTGACGTGCATGGCCATTGGCGGCGCCGTCGGAGGCCTTGTTGCGGCCGTGGGCCACGTTACGGCCTATACCATCGGCATGACGAATGTCCTCATGGTCATTGGCTTTGCCACGGGCGGCATCTCGAACCTGCTGTGGTGCTGCGCTGCCGGCGGCACGGCATTTGCGGCGTCTGCGGCGCTGAGCTACTGCTTTGGCGTGGTGCCGGCGAAGGGGCAGGCGGCGGGGGATGGAGCCGATTTGCCCGAAACCTCTAAGAGCGCGGCCGAGGCAAGCGCATAAATCGATCGACAAAGGGACAGTCCCGCATGTCACATTCCAAGGTCGTGGCCCGTGTGGGTTGCGGCCTTTTTGTATCTGGGGGACAAAGTGGCTACACTACAATCCGTTTGAGCAATAGATATATAGGTAGTACCGTGGGGGCGGATGTAGATGGTCGAGTGGATTGTTAAACGCGCGCAGGGCGATCGTGCGCGTGTGGGCACGTTAGCGGGCATGGTGTGTATTGTCGCCAATGTTGCGCTTTGTGCTGCGAAGGGCGCAATTGGCGTGCTGTCGGGATCGGTTTCGATTGTGGCGGATGCCATGAACAACCTGTCCGATGCCAGCTCGAATATCGTGAGCGTGCTGGGCTTTAAGCTGGCGAGCAAGCCGGCCGACCCCGAGCATCCTTACGGCCACGGTCGCTACGAGTATCTCTCGGGTCTGGTCGTGGCGGCACTCGTGCTGCTGATTGGCGTTGAGCTGGTGAAGTCCTCGGCCGAGCGTGTCATCCACCCCGAACCTGTCGAGTTCTCGCTTGCCCTGGTGGCAGTTCTAGTGCTTTCGATGGTCGTAAAGCTCTGGATGGCGGCCCTCAACCAAAAGCTCGGCGATCGCATTGAGTCCGAGACGCTGCATGCGACCGCGCAGGATTCCAAGAACGATGTTCTTGCCACGGGCGCCGTATTGGTGTGCGCGATTGTTTCGCAGGTGACGGGCATCAACCTTGACGCTTGGGTCGGCCTTGCCGTTGGTGCCTATATTGGCTGGAGCGGTTTTGAACTCATCCAGGATACGGTGAGCCCGCTTTTGGGCCAGACGCCCGATCCTAAGCTGGTCAAGCACATTCGAGACAAGATCATGAGCTACCCCGGCGTTTTGGGCGTTCACGATCTGATGGTTCACGACTACGGCCCGGGCAGGAAGTTCGCAAGCGCTCACGCCGAGATGGCAGCCGAGGCCAGCCCGCTGGAAAGTCACGACACGCTCGATAACATCGAGCAGGCGTTTAGGAACGAAGACGGCATGATTGTCACGCTTCACTACGATCCCATCGTGACCGATGACCCCAAGCTGGCAAGCATGCGTTTACGCATTAACGCCATGGCCCAACAGATCGATAGCCGCCTCTCGATTCATGACCTGCGCTGTGTGCCGGGTCCTACGCACACCAACGTGATTTTTGACTGCGTGCGACCCTCGGATCTGCAGATGAGTGCCGAAGACGTAAAGCACACGCTGGCAAAACGTGTCGAATCGGAATATCCCAAGTCGATTGCCAAGATTACGATCGACGAAGACTACGTAGGACATACCCATGAGTAAGGCTGTGCCGGCAAAGCAGGTTATGCAGAAGGGGAGAGCATGAAGAAACTGTATCTACTCCGCCACGGTCAGACGGAGTTCAACGTCAAAAAGCTGGTCCAGGGCCGCTGCGATTCACCGCTGACCGACCTTGGCCGCAAACAAGCGGGAATGGCAGCCGCATGGCTCAAGGGCCACGACGTTGTCCCCGACAAAGTGGTCTCTTCGCCCTTAGGCCGAGCCATGGACACTGCTCAGCTCGTCGCTACTGAACTACTCGGCCCGGATGCAGCAGTCGAGCCCTGCGAAGGCATCATCGAGCGCTGCTACGGAACCTTCGAGGAAGGCCCTCACGACGCAATACCTACCGACGTTTGGGATCCGGGCGAGGACCTGGTCCCCTTCGGAGGAGAGGGAAGTCATGCCCTACAGGAGCGCATGGTAGGCACCCTCACCAATCTCATGGGAGCCGAGGGCATCGAAACCCTCCTAGCAGTAAGCCACGGCAGCGCCAGCCGCCAATTCATCAAGGCTGCAGCCCCAGAGGGCTTCGAGCTCCCAGCAAAACTCCCCAACTGCGCCATCATGATCTTCAATTTCGATGAGGCAAAGCCACAAGCAGAAGGCGAGCCAATGCAATGCAAGTTCACCCTCCAGCAAATAGTGGACCCTCAACAAAGTAATTAGCTGAGCGAGCAGAGTTAAGCAGGCATCAACGTGTCGTCTTCCGAGCTTTGGCGGAGGGGCGGGGCCGAGAGTAGTTAAGGTTGTCGCGAGTTCCGCACGAACAGGAGAGCACTTAATGTGCTCTCCGTCGTGAGCAGGACTGTAGAGCAGCAACCTTAACTACTCTCGGCCCCGCCCCTCCGCCAAAGCTCGGAAGACGTGCCACGCACTTTACCTGCGTAAACAATGTGAGTGAAATATGAATCTCGATGGATACGCCCGCAGCCGTGTATACTAAACAGCTGTGTGAAACCAGGGGAGTATTCTGGCTGGACAAAATGCCTGCTTAATAGGGTTGTCAGGTAGTCCGGGCGAAATACAAGGCTGGGGAGCACGTCGTGTAAGTAGTGGTCCTCTAGGGGCGTACGCTCGGTGGTGTACGCATTGTCCCAAGACCACGCGAGAGTTGGGATCATATCTTGATCAGCATGATTCTCGGCCGCAAGATTGGCATGACCCAGGTTTGGGACGAGGACGACAACGTCGTTCCCGTCACGGTCATCCAGGCTGGCCCCTGCGCTGTCTCGCAGGTTAAAACTCAGGCAACCGACGGCTATGACGCCGTCCAGATCGGTTTCGGCGACATCAAGGCCAAGAACGTGAACAAGCCCATGGCTGGTCACTTCGCCAAGGCCGGCGTCGAGCCTGTCCGCTTCCTTCGTGAGGTCCGCGTCGAGAACGGCGAGGAGCACAAGGTCGGCGAGGTCGTCACCGTCGCTGATTTCGCTGATGTCGAGAAGGTCGACGTCATCGGTACCTCCAAGGGTAAGGGCTTCCAGGGTCGCATCAAGCGCTGGGGTCAGCGCCGCGGTCCTATGACGCATGGTTCTCACTTCCAGCGTCACCCCGGTTCTATCGGTCAGTGCGCCTATCCTGCGCGCGTCCTCAAGGGCGTCAAGATGGCCGGTCACATGGGTAACGAGCGCGTTACCGTCAAGAACCTTTCCGTTGTCCGCATCGATGCCGAGCAGAACCTCATCTTGGTCAAGGGCGCTGTCCCGGGTGCCAAGAATGGTCTCGTCGCCATCCGTATGGCCTAAGGGCCCAGCCCATTTAGCCCAGCGTCATACCAAGGAGAACACTTAAATGGCAAAGTTTGAAGTAAAGAACAGCGAGGGCAAGAAGGTCGCCGAGGCCGAGCTCGCCGCTGAGGTGTACGGCATCGAGCCGAACATCCACGTTATGCACCACATCGTCAAGTGCCAGATGGCCTCTTGGCGTCAGGGCACCCAGTCTGCTAAGGGTCGCTCTGAGGTTTCCGGTGGCGGCAAGAAGCCTTGGCGTCAGAAGGGCACCGGCCGTGCCCGCCAGGGTTCCATCCGTGCTGCCCAGTGGCGTCACGGTGGCGTTGTCTTCGCCCCCAAGCCCCGTTCCTACGCTAAGCGTATGAACAACAAGGAGGTCAAGCTGGCTATGCGCTCCGCGCTGTCCGCCAAGCTGGCCGATGGCGAGCTCGTGCTCGTCGACGACTACGGCTTCGAGAAGCCTTCCACCAAGGCTGCCGTTGCCATGCTCAAGGCTCTCGGCCTTGAGGGCAAGCGTCTGACCATCATCGTTCGCGATGAGGACGTCAACGCCTACCTGTCGTTCCGCAACATTCCCAAGACGTTCATCATCACCGCTGACGAGGCCAACACCTACGATCTCGTCAACAACAACGCTGTGCTGATGCCCGCTGACATCGCCGCTCACTTCGGGGAGGTGCTTGCATAAATGACCGCCCACGAGATCATCATCCGTCCGATCGTGTCCGAGCGTTCCTTCTCCGGCATGGAGCAGAACAAGTACACGTTCGAGGTCGCCAAGGATGCTAACAAGTATCAGATCAAGGACGCTGTCGAGGAGATCTTCGGCGTCAAGGTCGTTCGCGTGAACACCCTGACGGTCAAGCCCAAGACCAAGCGCGTGCGCTATGTCGCCGGCAAGACCCGTTCTTGGAAGAAGGCCATCGTCACGCTGGCCGAGGGCGACACCATCGAGGTCTTTGGCAACCAGGCCTAAGACTCGCTGCTGTTGAGTGAGCTCATGCCTCCCGAATAGGGGAGGCGGGAGCTCAAGGTTTTGGGCGTATAAAATGGACACGCCCGGAACCGTGTATACGTCCGGTGTCATCGCACCCGAGGCAGAACCTCGAATCCCTGTCTGCGATGGCTAACGGATTCCTATTGAAAGGGATTGTAATGGCTGTAAAGCACCTTAAGCCGACCTCCGCTGGTAGGCGTTGGCAGACGATCTCCGACTTCTCCGAGATCACCTGCACCAAGCCCGAGAAGTCTCTTCTCGAGCCCCTGCCCAAGAAGGCCGGTCGTAACAACAACGGCCGCATCACCACCCGCCACCAGGGCGGCGGCGTGAAGCGTCGTTACCGCGTGATCGACTTCAAGCGCAACAAGGACGGCGTGCCCGCCAAGGTTGCCACGATCGAGTACGATCCGAACCGTTCCGCTCGCATCGCTCTGCTGCACTACGCTGACGGTGAGAAGCGCTACATTCTGGCCCCCAAGGGCCTCGAGGTCGGTCAGACCATCATGTCCGGTTCTGACGCCGACATCAAGCCGGGCAACGCTCTGCCCCTCGCCGACATCCCCGTCGGTACGCTCATCCACGCCGTTGAGTTCCAGCCGGGCAAGGGCGCTGCTATCGCCCGTTCCGCCGGTAACTCCTGCCAGCTGATGGGTAAGGAGGGCAAGTACGCTATCGTCCGTATGCCTTCCTCCGAGATGCGCCGCATCCTCGTTACCTGCCGCGCCACCGTCGGTGAGGTCGGCAACGCCGATCACTCCAACATCGTCATCGGCAAGGCCGGCCGTAAGCGTCACATGAACGTGCGCCCGACCGTCCGCGGTACCGTCATGAACCCTGTCGACCACCCGCACGGCGGTGGCGAGGGCAAGAACCACACCTCTGGTCGTCCCTCCGTTACCCCCTGGGGTAAGCCGACGAAGGGCCTTCGTACGCGCAAGAAGAAGAAGGTCTCGAACCAGCACATCATTCGTCGCCGTAAGAAGTAATTTCGGATACCGAGTTTTAGGAGAAAGCACTTATGAGCAGAAGTCTCAAAAAGGGCCCGTTCGTGGAGACTCGCCTTCTCTCGCGTATCACCGCGATGAACGAGGCTGGCAAGAAGGACGTCGTGAAGACCTGGTCCCGCGCGTCCACCATCTTCCCCGAGATGGTTGGTCACACCATCGCCGTCCACGACGGCCGCAAGCATGTGCCCGTGTATGTTACCGAGTCCATGGTTGGTCACAAGCTCGGCGAGTTCGCGCCGACTCGTACGTTCCGTGGCCACAAGGCCAAATAGGGGGTTAACCGTAAATGGCAACTAAGTCTATTGAAACTGAGGCCACCGAGGTTCGCGCCGTCGCTAAGTACGTGCGTGTTTCCCCCAGCAAGGCCCGCCTGGTGGTCGATCTGATCCGCCGCAAGCCTGTCGCTCAGGCCTTCGACATCCTCCACTTCTGCGACCGCGCCGTCGCCGTGGATGTCGAGAAGGTTCTCCGTTCTGCCGTTGCGAACGCCGAGAACAACAACGGTCTGCGTGCCGACAACCTGGTTGTCGCCGCTGCCTATGTTGACGAGGGTCCGACGCTTAAGCGCATCCGTCCCCGCGCCAAGGGTTCCGCTTCTCGCATTCTGAAGCGTACTTCCCACATCACCGTCGTCGTTGCTCCTCGAAAGGAGGCGTAAAGCTGTATGGGTCAGAAAGTCTACCCCACCGGCTTCCGTCTTGGCATCACCGAGAACTGGCGCTCCCGCTGGTTCGCAGAGAAGGATTACGCTAAGACCCTCGGTAACGATCTCGAGATCCGCAAGTACCTCGAGAAGCGTCTTTCCCGCGCAGCTGTCTCCCGCGTCGAGATCGAGCGCGCTGGCGACAAGGTGAAGGTCATCATCCTCACCGCTCGCCCCGGCGTTGTCATCGGTAAGAAGGGTGCCGAGATCGATGCCCTCCGCACCGAGCTCGAGAAGGTCGCTGGCGTCTCCAAGGGCCAGCTCTCCGTCGACGTTGTCGAGATCAAGCGCCCCGAGCTCGACGCCAACCTCGTTGCTCAGTCTATCGCCGAGCAGCTCGAGGGCCGCGTTGCCTTCCGTCGCGCTATGCGCAAGGCTGTCCAGTCTGCCCGCAAGGCCGGCGCTAAGGGCATCCGTATCCAGTGCTCCGGTCGTCTCGGCGGTGCCGAGATGGGCCGTCGTGAGTGGTACCGCGAGGGTCGCGTGCCTCTGCACACCCTCCGTGCCAAGATCGACTACGGCACGGCTGTCGCCAGCACCACCATGGGCGCTTGCGGCGTGAAGGTCTGGATCTACCTGGGTGAGAAGCTCCCGGGCCAGCCTGTTCCCAACCCTGCACTCGAGGGCTCTTCCCGTCCTCGTCGTCGTAACTCCGAGAGGAGGGGTCAGTAGTGCTTGCCCCTAAGCGTATTCTTCACCGCAAGGTGCAGCGTGGCTCCATGAAGGGCCAGGCCAAGGGTAATACCGAGCTGCATTTCGGCGAGTTTGGTATCCAGGCTCTCGAGGCCCATTGGATCACCAACCGTCAGATCGAGGCCGCTCGTATTGCCATGACCCGCTACATGAAGCGTGGCGGTCGTGTCTACATCACGATCTTCCCCGATAAGCCCATCACCAAGAAGCCTGCCGAGACTCGCATGGGTTCTGGTAAGGGTAACCCCGAGGAGTGGGTGGCCGTCGTCAAGCCCGGCCGCATCATGTTCGAGGTCAAGGGTGTTCCCGAGGAGGTCGCTCGCGAGGCTCTGCGTCTTGCCCAGCACAAGCTCCCCATCAAGACCAAGATTGTGGTTGCCAAGAACGCTGAGCAGCGCATCGAGAAGGAAATGGCTGAGGAGGCCGCTCTCGAGGCCAAGTGGGCTGCTGAGGACGCCGCCGCCGCCAAGGAGGAGAACTAATGAAGCCCGCAGAGATTCGTGAGCTCTCGGACGCTCAGCTCGTTGAGAAGCTGAAGGAAATGCGCGCCGAGCTCTTTAACCTTCGTTTCCAGATGGCCACCAGCCAGCTGGACAACACCGCTCGCGTCAACACCGTGAAGAAGGACATCGCTCGCGTCCTCACGGAGCAGCGCGCCCGCGAGATCGCAGCGGAGAAGTCCGCTGTCGCCGAGTAGGACCTAAGGAGAGAACATGACTGATTCGCGTAACTCGCGTAAGGTCCGTACGGGTGTCGTTACCTCCGTCTCCGGTGCCAAGACCATTGTTGTCACCATCACCGAGCGCAAGCGTCACCCCAAGTACGGCAAGATGATGACCAGCTCCAAGAAGCTGCACGCTCACGACGAGGAGTGCACGGCTGGCGTGGGCGATACTGTCCGCGTTATGGAGACCCGTCCTATGTCCAAGATGAAGCGTTGGCGCCTCATCGAGGTCGTCGAGCGCGCTAAATAAGCAGTCGCTCTTACGACTTGTACGTTTCCGAAGATGTGCGTATGCCTGGCTTGCATACCACGGGCCGTATAAAGGCTGCGCACCTCTCTTCGGTTCTTAGTTCGGAGGAACATCTACCATGATTCAGATGCAAACCATGCTGAACGTCGCCGACAACTCCGGCGCTCGCAAGATTCGCTGCATCAAGGTGCTTGGCGGTTCCAAGCGTCGTTATGCAGGCATCGGCGATGTGTTCATCGGTGCTGTCCAGGAGGCTACCCCTGGCGCCAACGTCAAGAAGAAGGACGTTGTCCGTTGCGTCGTCGTTCGCACCGTTAAGGAGATCCGCCGCAAGGATGGCTCCTACATTCGCTTTGATGAGAACGCCTGCGTTGTCATCAACAACGATGGTTCGCCCGTCGGCACCCGTATCTTCGGGCCCGTCGCTCGCGAGCTTCGTGACAAGAAGTACATGAAGATCGTCTCGCTCGCTCCCGAGACCCTGTAGTTAGGGGAGATATATGTATATCAAGAAGGGCGATAAGGTCCAGGTTCTCTCTGGTAAGGATCGCGGCAAGCAGGGCGTTGTCCTGCGTGCTCTCCCCGCCGAGAACAAGGTCGTTGTCGAGGGCGTTTCGGTCGTCAAGAAGGCCGTCAAGCCCAACGCTGCCAACCAGCAGGGCGGCATCGTTTCGCAGGAGGCTCCCATCGACGCCTCCAACGTCAATCTCGTTTGCCCCGAGTGCGGTAAGGTTACCCGCGTCGGTCACGAGAAGGACGGCAAGAACAAGCTGCGCGTCTGCAAGAAGTGCGGCCACAAGTTCTAAGCTGCCCGCAACATTTAAGTTGCCAGCAAAGGCCTGGATGCTCCACGGCACCCGGGCCTTTTTCTATCCCCACTCATTGGGTACTCATTGGGGACAGACTTAAATGAGTGGAAGTCGCTTGGCATTCATAGGGGACCATTCGTTGGGGACAGACTTAAATGACCAGTCGTTGGGGGACAGTCCCTATGTGCCGGCAGTTTGGGACGGTCCTTTGATGTCTGGTGCCCCCAGAGGGGTGAAGTAATGCAGTTTGCTCTGTCTTTTAGGGCTTTGGTGTTCCGCCTCTTTATGTTTCACAAGAATCGTTGCATGCGCATTTACGCGCATATCCTTGCGCGATAATGCGCATAGCCGCGCAAACATCTGCCAACTACGGCTAAATAATGACCGATAAGCAAATAAACACGCAAACACGAGCAGATACGCGCGCAATTGTGCGAATATAGGGTTGTTAGAAATGAAGGACTTCCGATAACTCAGGAGGCACATAATGGCAGATTCCAAACAGGCTCCGCTCGACGCCGAAGCAGCCGCTAAGGCGGCGTTTGCTTCGGTCCAGGATCAGCCGTTCCCCAACGATATTTTTACGGCCCCCGAGCTCCGCTGGGCTGTGATCGGTTGCGGTGTTATCGCCAACCAGATGGCCCAGTCTCTCGCTCTTGCCGGTCGCAAGCTTGCGGGCGTCGCCAACCGCACGCTGTCCAAGGCTCAAGCTTTTGCCGAGCAGTATGGCGTCGAGAAGGTGTACGAGACGATTGAGGACCTCTACGCCGATCCGAACATTGACGCAGTCTATATCACCACGCCGCACAACACGCATATCACCTACCTGCGCGCCGCTCTGGCAGCTGGTAAGCACGTGCTCTGCGAGAAGGCCATTACCCTCAATTCCGCTGAGCTCGACGAGGCGCGTGCCATCGCCGACGAGCACAACGTGGTCCTTATGGATGCCACCACGGTGCTTCACATGCCGCTGTACCAGGAGCTGCGCCGTCGCATGGATGCGGGCGACTTTGGCCGTATGAACCTCGCCCAGCTCAACTTTGGCAGCTATAAGGAGTACGGCGACCTGACCAACCGCTTCTACAACCGTAGTCTTGCCGGCGGCGCCATGCTCGACATTGGCGTGTATGCCCTGTCCGTCATGCGCCTGTTTATGGCCAGCCAACCCGCGGAGGTCGTCTCTCTGGGCAATACCTGCGAGACTGGCGTTGACGTCGCGGGCGGCATTGTCTGCCGTAATGCTGAACAGCAGCTGGGCGTTGTGAGCCTTTCGCTCCACTCCAAGCAGCCCAAGCGCTCGGTTATCAGCTTCGACAGGTGCTATATCGAGGTCAACGAGTATCCGCGCGCCGACCATGCGACCATCGTGTGGACTGCGGACGGGCACCGTGAGGAGGTCCACGCCGGCACCGAGGCATACGCTCTGTGCTACGAGATGGCCGACCTGGAGAAGGCCGTTGCCGGCGATGATTCGAAGCGCGAGCTTCTGGGCTATGCTTCCGATGTTATGGAGCTGATGACCAAGCTCCGCGCCGACTGGGGAGTCGTGTACCCCGAGGAGGAGTAAGCGATGCTTGCGGAAGATAGGCTCAACGAGATCGTGTCGATGGTGCAGCAGGCCGGCTCGGTTACCGTGCCGGAGCTTGCCGAAGCCCTGGGCGTGACACCGTCCACCATTCGCCGCGACTTGCAAACGCTCGACCGCGCGCACCGTATCGCCAAGGTACACGGAGGCGCGACGAGTCTGGAGCGCGCGCACGTGACGCGCGACCTAACGCTTAATGAGCGCAGCGACCTCCATAACGATGACAAGGAGCGCATCTGCGCCCGTGCCGCGGCCCTGGTGGAGCCCGATAGCTTTGTGTATATCGATTCGGGCTCCACGACCCTCAAGCTCATCGAGCATCTTCCGCGCCTTGAGGGTGTCACCTATGTGACCGATTCCGTGCTCCATGCTCAGCATTTCGCCCTGCGCGGTATGCGCACCGTGGTGCTAGGCGGCGAGCTCAAGCCCGAGACCGAGGCGCTCGTCGGTCCCGATGCCTTGGCAACCCTGGACCGCTATAACTTCAACTGCGGTTTTTGGGGTTCCAATGGCATCGCCGCCGAGCAAGGTCTCACCACGCCGGATATCGAGGAAGCGCAGGTCAAGCGTATCTCGATGCGCCATACCGCCAAGCGCTTCGTAATCTCGGACGCCAGTAAATTTGGCATGGTGGCGCCCGTCAAGTTTGCGGACTTTCGCGATGCAACGATCATCACTGCGGGCGAGGTGCCCGCCAAGTATCGGGCAATGGACAACGTCATCACGGTCTAACAGCAGGGGACGGGCTAAGGCCAAAACCACCACAAAGGGGCAGGAACCTTTGTGGTGGTTTTAACGTTTGTCCAGATAAAACCTGCCAAAATAAACCTGTCCCTATTTGGCAGGTTTTAGGGCTCCCAGGGGCAGGGGGCTTCGATGTGGATGTGCTCGCCGGTTACGGGATGCGTGAAGGACACGCTGTGGGCGTGGAGCATCAGGCCGCAGGGGCGCGGCGTTCCGTACAGGTCGTCGCCAACCAGGGGATGGTGCTCGCTTGCCAGGTGCACGCGAATCTGGTGTTTGCGTCCGGTGAGCAGCTCGACATCGAGATACGAACGCGTGGGTAGGCCACGACGGCTCTTAAGACGCTTGAGCACCTTCACACGCGTTTGAGACGGCTTGCCGCTGGCGCCGACGCGCATCTTTCGGCTGTCGTGACGGTCGCGGGCGATGGGCTTGTCGATGAGCTTTTCGTTCCAGTCGATCTTGCCCTCGGCGAGCGCCAGGTAGTGCTTTTCGAAAGCGTGGTCGATGACCATCTGGTCAAAGGCGGGCTGCGTTTGCTTGTCGAGCGAGAACAGCACCACGCCGGTGGTGTTGCGATCCAGGCGGTTGAGCGGCTGCATGTCAGTCGCGGCAAAGCCATCGCCCATCGCCAGCAAGAGGTCGCTGGCGTAGTCGGTGAGCGTGCGCTCGCCGGTGCCGTCGCCGTGGACGATCATGCCGGCGGGCTTGTCGATGGCCATGAGCCAGGCGTCGCAGTAGAGGACTTGAGGTTCTTCGTTCACGTGTAAGCCTTTCGGTTAGCTAATTCCCACAAACATGCAGCCCGAGGTGGCGCCGCGCAGGCGGGCGGCGGGCTTGCGGCCGGCCTGTGCTGCTTCGACGGCACGACGGACGCGGGCGACGGCACGGCCCACCTCATCCGTCTCGAGCAGCGTTCCGTCCACCATGAGACGACGCACGCCGGCATCGAGCAGCTGAGGAACCTGCGGCGTGAGGTCGATGGGGTAAGCATCGTACAGGCGAGAGCGGCCGTGGATGTCGGTACGCACCGGCATGACCTTTCCGTCGATATTCTTGAGCGAGAGTTTGCGGGCACGCAGGCGGCAGTTGGCACAATCGTGGATACAGCCGTTGGCAACCTGCAGAATGCAATGCTCGCTTGTCATGACGCGCGGGCGGCCAAAGACGGTGATGCCCAGAGCCGCGGGCGCGGCGGCGCCGAGCGAGACAATCTCGTCGAGTGTGATCTCGGGCGAGAGCCAAAACGCACCGGCTCCGCGATCGGCGAGCGCCTCCATGCAGGGCGTGTTATGCACCGGCAGGCAAGAGCGAATCTCGGTCGTGGCGCCGGCATGAGCGGCTACAGCGAGTTCGGAGATATTGCCGACGGCGACGGTGGCTCCGGCATTGATCCAAGGATCGACGCGCTCGTGGTCGGCGGCGCGGCAGACCTCGTCGAGTACGGGCACGATACCCTGCTCAAATGCATCGGCAGGGGAGAGTTCGACAGCCTCGAGCGCGTCGGTGGTCATATAGATGCGCGTTGCACCCTCCGCGCGGGCTGCCTCGGCGGCCTCGAGCGTGGTGGCGGCGGCGCAGATCTGCGGCTCATCGCGGTAGTGCTCGGGCGCGGGGCGGGAATCACTGGTTACAATCGCCGGCAGCTCGAGCGTTTTCGCGCGCTCCTCGTACGGTGCCAGAATGGCCTCTTCCAGCGCCTTACAAGCGGCGGCGCGCACCTTGTGCACGGCGGAAAAGCCCATACCGCAGCCGGCGTCGAGGGCCACGTCAAAGCTCGCGGCCTCAAAGGGAGAGGAGCCCATGCGCCCGACGTGCTCAACCAGATCGGATGCCTCGACGGCGCGGGTCTTGGCGGCCTCGACGGTAAAGCCGGTGGCGGTGGCCGTAAGCGAAGGGTCGTCGCAGCAGGTGAGCGTAACGGTAAACGGCTCACCCAGACGCGCCACGACGGACACGTCTACGGCGCGGCGGCGCAGCACATCGCGCTTGAGCGCGGCGCCGGCAGCGTCAATGGCGCGCTGGCTTCGAATCACGCGCACGCGGCAGCCCTCGGGCATGCTGCGAGGCACGCGGCACTCGATGATGTCGCCGGCGGCGGCATCATCGGCGGCGATGGTGGTCAGGAATTGGTTGAACTCATCGTCGTGACGAAGTTCCAGCAGGTCGCCCTTGCCCACGGGCTCAAACAGCTCAATGCGGGCGATGGCAGCGCGGCGACGGCGGTCGTCGGGCTTGAGCCCTCGCACGTCGCGGTTGGCCAGGTGGCTGCCCAGCACCGTGCCCACAATCTGGCCGCGGTTGTTGGAACGCTCGTAGCTCATCATCTCGTCGCCCGAGGTGCCGTCCTGATAGGCGTGCGTAAAGTCGCGGTTAAAGCAGCGCTTGAGCTGGCGTTGGCGGGCGGCTTCCTCATCCTTAGAGGTCGAAACATCGGCCAGCATATCGTCAATCTGGTGACGGTACACATCGACGATGGAGTACACGTAATCGGGAGCCTTCATGCGGCCCTCGAGCTTGAGCGATGCGGCGCCGGCGTCATACAGACGGCGAACAAGCTGCGACGTGTTGGTGTCGCGCGGGCACAGCGCGCGCTCGCGACCGGCAGGGGAGAGCGAGCGGCCGTTCTCGTCGATCAGCTCGTAGGGCAGGCGGCAGGGCTGGGCGCACATGCCGCGGTTGGCCGAGCGACCCGCCATGGCAAAGCTCGACAGCAGGCACAGACCCGAGTAGCAAAAGCAGATGGCGCCGTGGCTAAAGACCTCAAGGTCAACATCGGGCGCAGCGTCGTGAATGGTGGCAATCTCGTCGATGGAAAGCTCGCGCGAGAGGGTCACGCGGTCGGCGCCCTGCTCACGGCACCAAAGGGTTCCGCGGTCGTCGTGGATGTTTGCTTGGGTTGAGATGTGCGTCTCGATGCCGGGCATCGTGCGCTTGACTTCAAAGAACAGGCCCCAGTCCTGGATGATGAAGGCGTCGGCGCCCAGCGTGGAGCAGCGGTGGATGAGTTGCAGCGCATCGCCCATCTCGGACTGCTTGATGACGATGTTGACCGTGACGTAGACGCGCGAGCCGGCTAGATGTGCGGCGCGGCAGGCCTGCTCAAAGGCCTCGTCGGTAAAGTTGGTGGCCTTGCGGCGGGCGTTGAAGCTGCCCATGCCACAGTAGATGGCATCGGCGCCGGCAGCGAGTGCGGCGGCAAAGGGCTCGGGGCCTCCGGCGGGGGCCAAGAGCTCGGGCCTGCGGTTGGTGGTTCGACTGGCGGTTGCGGTCATATCCTGCCTTTCAAAATGCTCAGATATTCAAAAGTATAGTGGTGCCGTTGCGGCAGGCGATGCCCGCGCTCCAAGCGGGATAAAGTCTTCAGCAGCTTGGGCTGGCTGACCTCGTGGAGAACCGTTCAGCGGTTCGGGGAAACCGTTGGGCGATAAAATATTCTCGCAAGCTGATAATATTCTTGCATCGCGCGGAAACCTTGAGTACTATCCCAATCAAGCGCGGTGTTCAGACCGAACTGTGCCTCCCGGTGTGAACGCCGCGCTCACGCTCTCTCAATTGATCGTAAGGAGAAAACATGAGCAAGACCGTCGTGTCTTCCGATAACGCACCCGCAGCCATCGGACCGTATTCCCCCGGCATCCAGACCGGCAACATGGTGTTCCTGTCCGGCCAGCTGGGCATCGACCCCGCAACTGGCAAGATGCCCGAGGGCGTCGAGGCCCAGGCTAAGCAGTCCCTTGCTAACGTCGAGGCCCTGCTGACTGCTGCCGGCGCCACCTTTGCCGATGTCGTCAAGACCACGGTCTACCTGGCCGACATCGCCGACTTCGCCGCCGTGAACGAGATCTACGCCTCCAAGTTCGAGGCCCCGTTCCCCGCGCGCAGCGCCTTCCAGGTTGCCGCCCTTCCGGCTGGCGGTCTGGTCGAGATCGAGGTCGTCGCCGCTCTCTAAGTCGTTGGCCACAACTAAACATGACATGCAAAAAGACCCTGCAGCGCGTGCGAGCTGCAGGGTCTTTTGTTAAGTGACGGATCGCTTGTGGAGCCGCGCTCCATTTTGCTCGTTAGCCCTCCTTGCGAACTTTTTGCAGGTAGCGGTAGACGCTGGGCTCTGAGATGCCCAGCGCGGTGGCGGCGCAGGCCACGGCGCCCTTGAGCATGAACACCCCGTTGCCGTTGAGGTGGCGAATGACGTCCACGCGGTCGCTCTGACCAAGTGACGCTACGTCCAGCCCGCGCGCGCTCAGCAACTCGGCAATGCTGCGGTCGATGAGCTCCTGCGTGGACTCCGAAAGGCTTTCGACCTCGATAGACGCGGGCTCCGTGCGCGTCGGCGCTGCGTCGAAGCACGCCATGAGCTGCTGCGCCATGGCGTTGATGGAACGCACGGTCGAGAGATCGGTGTTGACGCAGAGCATACCGACGATCTCGTCATTCTCGCGGATAAAGTACGTCGCGGACTCCAGCGTCTTGCCTCCGGCGCCGCGGCCCTCGTAGCCCGTAATAAACGGCAGGTCGCGATACTTGGGGTCGTGCATGATCTTGAGCGCCAGATCGGTGGCGGGGCCGCCGACCTTGCGGCCGCTCACGATGCCGTTGCGAATATCGACGATGGCGTGGTCGGGATCCGAGAAATCGTGCAACACGATTTCGCTGTTCTTACCGAGTACCTGCTCCAAGAAATCGACCATCGGCAAAAAGCGACGTACGGTCTCGTTCACGGACAACTCCTTTGGGTGAAATCGGAAATGTTCATAACAATTTTTTCTCATGGTAACACGCTGCCCATCATCTCGTATATCCGCAGGTACATTAAGTAATGCAGACGAACGGTAGGAATTTAGCGGTAAACGGTTGACCAAAAGAAAAGTTAGATGTTATTTTGACCAGACACTTTCCTGACCTGCGGAAATGCGTTATTTCAGCTGAAGAATGGTCTGATAACAAAAAATTATTATTGAGAATGAGAATCATCTTTAATACGATATGCAATGAAGGCACAACCTCAACCCCGCACTGCGTCACAATAGAGCGTCAGATGCGAAAACAACTACTTCGAGGATTGGTGGTCAAATGACCCAGGAGACGGTTACGAACGGCACTGAAGCCCTGTTCACTCGCGAAGGCATGCCTCCCGTTAAGGAAATGATCCCGTGTGCCCTTCAGCACGTACTGGCATCGTTTGCCGGCATCATTACCCCGGCGGTCATCATGGCCGGCGTCTACGGCTTTAATAGCCAGCAGAGTACCGACATCATCCAGGTCGCGCTCATTCTTTCGGCGATCGACACGGCCCTTCAGGCCTTCGCTCCCTTCCGTCGCATCGGCGGCGGCCTGCCCATCGTCATGGGCGTTTCGTTCGCGTTCCTGCCGGCCCTGCAGGCCATGGGTGCCTCGGGCTTTAGCTTTGGTGCGCTGCTGGGTGGCGAGATCGTCGGCGGCGCCGTCGCGGTCCTCTTTGGTCTGGCCTACAGCAAGATCAAGTGGCTGTTCCCGCCCGTCGTGACCGGTACGGTCATCTTCTCCATCGGCGTTTCGCTGTATCCCACGGCCGTCAAGTATATGGCCGGCGGTATGGGTACGCCGCTGTGGGGCACCCCGCAGGCCTGGTGCGTCGCTCTTATCACCTTCGCCGTGGTCTTTGCGCTCGCCAACTTTGGCAAGGGCACGCTCAAGCTGGGATCCGTGTTCTTTGGCATGATCGTTGGCATGATCGTCTCCATCCCCTTTGGCATGATCGACTTCTCCAGCGTCGCCACCGCTCAGGTCTTCGCTCTTCCCAAGCTCATGCCCTACGCGCTCGAGTTTGATCCCGAGGTCTGCATTACCCTCGCCGTCGTGTTCCCCATGGTTGCCATCCAGGTTATCGGTGACGTCTCCGCCGCCTGCCTGGGCTCCATCGACCGTATGCCCACCGAGCGCGAGCTCTCCGGCGCTATCGTGTCCCAGGGCCTCACCTCTATGGTCGGCGGTCTGCTGGGCGGTCTTCCCACCAGCGCCCTTGGCCAGAACGTGGGCATCATCTGCTCCAACAAGGTCGTCAACAAGTGGGTCTTTGTGATCATTGCGGCCGTCTTTGCCATCGCCGGTCTGTTCCCGCAGCTCTCTGCCGTCCTTTCCGCTATCCCGCAGCCCGTCATCGGCGGCGCGACCGTCGGCGTCTTTGGCACCATCACCATGAACGGCGTGCGCATGTTCACCCGCGAGGGCCTCACGCAGCGCACCACCACCATCGTCGGTACCTCCGTCGTCTTTGGCCTGGGTATCTGGATGGCCAGCGGTTGCCTTGCCGGTGAGGGTATGCCCACCTGGGTGCCCACCGTCATCGGCTCCAATGCCGTAACCCCCACCGCCATCATGGCCATTGTCCTTAACCTGATCCTTCCGCAGACGCCGGTCGTGGCTCAGCACATCGATGCTGCCAAGGACGCTGCCGTGGATCTGGTCTTGCCCGAGAGCAAGAAGTAACCAATTCGGTGCTATTCGTCGGCGGGCGCATCGCCTCGTCCGCCGACGTCATGCGGTGCCAAGCCGCACTTCAAAGGGTTTGTCCCTTTGGTGAAGCGTTGACGGGAGAGGGCCCGTTTCCGGTGTAGGCCGGCGCTTCGCACTCCGCCATGTCAGAGGTGTCAAACCCCGCCCCTGATGTTGAAGGGAGCATTTATGCTTCTGGTCGCTAACGGTTCCGTCTTTACCCGCAATGCTCAGGCCCCGTTCATTCCAAACGGTGCGGTCGCCATTGACGGAGATACGATCGTCGAAGTAGGTCCCGAGTGCGAGCTCAAGGCCAAGTACCCGGATGCCGAGTACGTCGATGCCCAGGGCAACCTCATCATGCCCGGACTCATCAACTGCCACACCCACATCTACTCGGGTCTGGCCCGCGGCCTTGCCATTAAGGGCTGCAACCCCACCAACTTCCTGGAGAATCTCGAGCAGCAGTGGTGGAAGATCGACGACAATCTGACGCTCGACGGCACCAAGGCAAGCGCCTATGCCACGATTCTGGACTCCATTCGCGATGGTGTCACCACGATCTTCGACCACCACGCGAGCTTCTGCGAGATCCCGGGAAGCCTCTTTACCATTAAGGATGCAGCTCAGGAGCTGGGCATGCGTTCGTGCCTGTGCTACGAGGTCTCCGATCGCCGCGGCCAGGAAAAATGCGACCAGGCCATTGCCGAGAACGCCGAATTTGCCCAGTGGGCCGCCAAGGAGCGTCGCGACAACGACAACCACATGATCGCTGCCATGTTTGGCGGACATGCCACCTTTACACTTTCGGACGAGACCATGGATAAGATGGCCGAGGCCAACAACGGCCTGACCGGCTTCCACATCCATGTGTGCGAGGGCATGAACGACGTGTGGGATTCCCGCCTCAACCGCGGTGGTATCAGCCCCGTCGAGCGCCTGCTGCAGCACAACCTGCTGGGTCCCGACACCATGCTCGGCCACTGCATCCACGTGACGCCTGCCGAGATGGATATCGTCAAGGAGTCCGGCACTTGGCTCGTCAACAACCCCGAATCTAATATGGGCAACGCCGTGGGCTGCGCCCCCGTGCTCGAGTTCTTCCGCCGCGGCATTCCCGTGTGCATGGGCACAGACGCCTACACCCACGATATGCTCGAGAGCCTTAAGGTCTTCCTGATCATTCAGCGCCACAACGCCGCCATGCCCAACGTGGGCTGGTGCGAGGCCATGACCATGCTGTTCGAGAACAACGCCAAGATGGCGAGCAAGTACTTCGATCGCAAGCTCGGTGTGCTCGAGGCCGGCGCTGCCGCCGACGTCATCGTCATGGACTACAAGCCCTTTACGCCGCTGAGCGAGGAGAATATCGACGGCCACATGCTCTTTGGCATGATGGGCAAAAACTGCCGCACCACCATCATCAACGGCCGCGTCCTGTACAAGGATCGCGAGTTCGTTGGGATTGATGAGGAAAAGATCAACGCGTGGACCATGGCTGAGTCCAAGAAGCTCTGGAGCACGCTCAACGATCGCGCCTACTAATTACAAGTAGATTCACGCGCGTCGGATGTTTCGCCGCATCCGGCGCGCGTATAGGCGGCCTCCGCGGGGTCGCCGGCGCTGTGCTAGCACTACACCGTATTTGCGCCCGCCGCGCGGTCTCGCCGGGCGTTACAGAGAGGAGCTCATTATGAGCGACATCATGAGGCCGATCCCGTTTTCGCAGCTGATGAACTGGATCATCGAGGAGCACAAGACTCAGGGCGCCGTCTTTGGCGTGCGCAAGATGGTCACGACCAACCAGGAGGGTGCGCTTCCCATTTTTGACGAGCGTATCGAGACTCCGTTTGGCCCGGCCGCCGGTCCCAACACGCAGCTTGCCCAGAACATCGTGGCCTCTTATGTGGCCGGTTCCCGCTTCTTTGAGCTTAAGACCGTTCAGGTTATGGACGGCGAGGAGCTCTCCAAGTGCGTTAACAAGCCCTGTATCGTGGCACAGGACGAGTGCTACAACTGCGAGTGGTCGACCGAGCTCGAGGTTCCGCAGGCCTTTGCCGAGTACGTGAAGGCATGGTTCGCCTGCCACCTGATCGCTCGCGAGTACGGCCTGGGAAGCCCGGACGGTTTTGTCTTCAACATGTCCGTGGGTTATGACCTGGAGGGCATCAAGAGCCCCAAGGTCGATGCCTACATCGAGGGCATGAAGGATGCCAGCGGCTCCGACGTCTGGAACGAGTGCCGCGCATGGGCGCTTGCCAACCTGGACAAGTTTGAGCATGTCGACGCCGCGTTTGTCGAGTCCATCCCGGCACGCGTCTCCAACTCCATCACCGAGTCCACCCTGCACGGCTGCCCGCCGGCGGAGATCGAGCGCATCGCGACCTACCTCATCACCGAGAAGGGTCTCAACACCTACATCAAGTGCAACCCCACGCTGCTGGGCTATGAGTTTGCCCGTCAGCGTCTGAACGAGCTGGGCTTTGACTACATCGTCTTCGATGACACGCACTTCCGCGAGGATCTGCAGTGGGCCGATGCCGTGCCCATGTTCGAGCGCCTGATTGCCCTGTGCGCCGAGCGCGGCCTGGAGTTTGGCGTCAAGCTCACCAATACCTTCCCCGTCGATGTGACGAAGGACGAGCTGCCCTCCACCGAGATGTACATGTCGGGCCGTTCGCTGTTCTCGCTGACCATCGAGGCCGCCCGTCGCATTACCGAGCAGTTCGATGGCAAGCTGCGCATCAGCTACTCCGGCGGTGCCACGGTCTACAACATCCGCGGCCTGTACGATGCCGGCATTTGGCCCGTCACCCTGGCGACCGACGTGCTCAAGCCCGGCGGTTACGAGCGCTTTAGCCAGATGGCCGGCGAGTTTGCCGACCTGGATGGCAAGCCGTTCGCGGGCGTCTCTCTCGATGCCGTGACCGCGATCCAGACCGACTCGCTCACCAACCCGCTCTACAAGAAGCCGCTGCGTCCGCTGCCCGACCGCAAGGTCGCCGGCAAGAGCCCGCTTTCCGACTGCTTTACCACGCCGTGCCGCACGAGCTGCCCCATCCAGCAGGATATTCCCGCCTACCTGGCGGCTGTTGACGAGGGCCGCTACGAGGACGCACTCAACATCATCATCGAGCGCAACGCCCTGCCGTTCATCACCGGCACCATCTGCCCGCATCCCTGCGGCCGTGCCTGCGAGCGCGCGTTCTACGAGCCCGAGGGCGCCCAGATCCGCGCCAGCAAGCTCAAGGCCGCCCGCGAAGCCATGACCGCCGTGCTGCCCAAGCTGCGCGCCCAGGCCATCGCCAACGACGGCGAGCGCAACGTTGCCGTTATCGGCGGCGGCCCGGCCGGTCTGGCTACGGCGTTCTTCCTGACGCGCGCCGGCGTGCCCGTCACCATCTTTGAGGCCCGCGATTCGCTCGGCGGCGTGGTCCGTCACGTCATCCCTGAGTTCCGCATTGCGAGCGACGATATCTCCCACGATGCCGAGCTCTGCCTGGCCTTTGGCGCCAAGGTGCAGCTCAATGCTCGCGTGGAGTCCATCGACGAGCTCAAGGCTCAAGGCTTCTCCGAGGTGGTCGTGGCCACCGGTGCTTGGATGCCCGGCTCTGCGGGCCTGGGCGAGGGTGCCGAGCTCGACGTGCTGGAGTTCCTCGAGGCCGCCAAGAAGGGCGAGAAACTCGAGCTGGGCGAGGACGTCGTGGTCATCGGTGCCGGCAACACCGCCATGGACGCGGCGCGCGTGGCTAAGCGCCTGGCTGGCGTGAAGAACGTGCGCCTGGTGTATCGCCGCACCAAGAAGCAGATGCCTGCCGACGAGGAAGAGCTCGATTTTGCCCTTGCCGATGGCGTTGAGTTCTGCGAGCTGCTGGCGCCCAAGGCACTTAACGACGCCGTGCTGACCTGCGATGTTATGGAGCTTGGCGAGCCGGATGCAAGCGGCCGTCGCAGCCCTGTCGCCACAGGCGAGACCGTTGAGCTTCCCGCCACCACGGTGATCTGCGCCGTGGGCGAGGGCATCGATGCCAGCCTGTACGACGCCGCGGGCGTCGAGCACGACCGTCGCGGCCGCCTTGCCGCCACCTCCACCGGCGTCGAGGGCGTCTGGGCTGCAGGCGATTGCCGTCGCGGTCCGGCCACCGTGGTCGAGGCTATTGCCGACGCCGCCGAAGTCGCCCGCGCCATCGCCGGCGTGGACTTTAACAAGTACGCCGACTGCAACGAGCAGGCCGGTCGCGAGGACACCTGCTACGAGCGCAAGGGGTCGCTGTGCCGCGACAAGCGCAACTGCACCAAGACCCGCTGCCTGGGCTGCGGTTCGGTGTGCGAGGTCTGCTGCGACGTGTGCCCCAACCGCGCCAACGTTGCCATCAAGGTGCCGGGCCTGGCCAAGCATCAGGTCGTCCATGTCGACGGCATGTGCAACGAGTGCGGCAACTGCGCCGTGTTCTGCCCCTACCAGGAGGGTCGTCCCTACAAGGACAAGCTCACCCTGTTCTGGAGCGAGCAGGACATGGAGAACTCCGAGAACGAGGGCTTCCTGGCCGTGGGCGAGGACCACTTTAAGGTCCGCGTCGCCGGCACGGTCCGCACCGTCTCGGTCGATGCCGTCAACACCGGCCTTCCCGAGGCCGTCCGCCTGACCATCAAGGCCGTGCGCGACAACTATTCGTACCTTCTTAAGAAATAGGCGAGTCTCTTATGGCCAAATCCATTCAACATAACGTGGCCTACGTTGCCTGCGGAAGCGGCTGTGCTTCCGCAGGCGGCGACGCCCGCTGCAGCGAAGGCTGCATTGGCTGTGGCGCCTGCGTCACGGCCTGCCCCCACGGCGCCATTGCGCTGGTCGATGGCATCGCCCGCGTGGACCGTTCCAAGTGCACGGGCTGCGGCCTGTGCGGCATGGCGTGCCCGCAGCGCGTGATTGCCTTCGTTCCCGGCTACCAGAACATTCTGGTGCGCTGCAACAACACCGACAAAGGTGCCATTGCGCGCAAGATCTGCGACACGAGCTGCATCGGTTGCGGCATGTGCGCCAAAAAGTGCCCCGCCGGCGCTATCCGAATCGAGGACAACTGCGCCCATATCGACGGCGCGGACTGCCTGTCGTGCGGCATGTGCGCCGTCGTCTGCCCGCATGGCGCCATCCACGACCGCACCGGCATTGCCGCCGGCGTGTAGAGGGGAATCACCATGGCACAGGAATTCACTTTTACCGTTAACGGCGTGGAGCGCACGACGACGCAGAATAAGCCACTGCTGCGCTACCTGCGCGACGACCTGCATATCCATTCCGCCAAAGACGGCTGCTCCGAGGGCGCGTGCGGCACCTGCACCATCCACGTGGACGGTGCGGCCGTCAAGGCGTGCGTGCTGACCACCGCTCTTGCCGCCGGCCGCAACATCGTGACCGTCGAGGGCCTGCCCGAGGACGTGCGCGAGGCCTTTGTGTACGCCTTTGGCGCCGTGGGCGCCGTGCAGTGCGGCTTTTGCATTCCCGGCATGGTCATGGCGGGTGCAGCGCTCATCGCCGAGGATCCCGAGCCTACCGAGGAACAGATCAAGTACGCCATCCGCGGCAACGTCTGCCGTTGCACCGGCTACAAAAAGATTATCGAGGGCATCTCGCTGGCCGCAGCGGTGCTCCGCGGCGAAAAGCAGATTGATGAGGACTTGGAGCGCGGCGACGACTACGGCGTGGGCAAGCGCGCCTTCCGTATCGACGTGCGCAAGAAGGTGCTCGGCGAAGGCAAGTATCCCGACGACATCGACGAGCTCGATCAGCCGGGTCTGACCTACGCCAGCGCCGTGCGCTCCAAGTATCCGCGCGCCCGCGTGCTCTCCATCGATACCTCCAAGGCCGAGGCCCTGCCCGGCGTGGTGGGCATTCTGCGCGCCGAGGACGTGCCAGTCAACCAGGTCGGCCACCTTATCCAGGACTGGGACGTCATGATCGCCCAGGGCGATATCACCCGCTGCGTGGGCGATGCCATTGTGCTGGTGGTCGCCGAGGACGAGACGACGCTCGAGAAGGCCAAGAAGCTCGTAAAGATCGATTATGAGCCGCTGGAGCCCGTGCGCAACATCGCCGAGGCCAAGGCTGCCGACGCCCCGCGCCTGCACGACAGCTTCTTTGCCTTTGGCAACACGGTGGAGCTCAAGGACAACGTATGCCAGAGCCGTCACGTGACGCGCGGCGACGCCGCCAAGGCGCTGGCGGAGAGCGCATTCACCGTGACGCAGCGCTTTACCACGCCCTTTACCGAGCACGCCTTTTTGGAGCCCGAGTGCGCCGTCGCCTACCCGTACAAGAACGGCGTCAAGGTACAGTCGACCGATCAGGGTGCCTACGATACGCGCAAAGAGTGTGCCCACATGTTTGGCTGGGACAACGAGCCCGAGCGCGTGGTCGTCGAGACCATGCTCGTGGGCGGCGGCTTTGGCGGCAAGGAGGACGTGTCCATCCAGCACCTGGCCGCGCTCGCTGCCTATAAGTTCCAGCGTCCTGTGAAGTGCAAGCTCACGCGCGCCGAGTCGCTCGCGTTCCATCCCAAGCGCCACGCCATGGACGGCACCTTTACGCTGGGCTGCGACGCCGAGGGCAACTTTACCGGCCTGGATTGCGAGATCAATTTTGACACCGGCGCCTATGCGTCGCTGTGCGGCCCGGTGCTCGAGCGCGCCTGCACGCATGCCGTCGGCCCCTACAAATACCAGAATACCGACATTCGCGGCTTTGGCTACTACACTAACAACCCGCCCGCCGGTGCGTATCGAGGCTTTGGCGTTTGCCAGTCCGAGTTTGCGCTCGAGAGCCTGATCGACCTGCTGGCCGAGAAGGTCGGCCTGGATCCGTGGGAGATCCGCTACCGTAACGCCATCGAGCCGGGTGAAGTTTTGCCCAACGGCCAGATTGCCGACTGCTCCACGGCGCTGAAGGAGACGCTGCTCGAGGTCAAGGATGCCTACTACGCGCATCCCGGACACGCCGGTATCGCCTGTGCCATGAAGAACGCTGGCGTGGGCGTTGGCCTGCCCGATGCCGGCCGCTGCAAGATTCGCGTCGAGAACGGCGTGGCCGTGGTCTATGCCGCCACATCCGACATCGGCCAGGGCTGCAACACGGTCTTTTTGCAGGACGTTGCCGAGGCCTGCGGTCTGCCGCTGAGCTGCATTGCCAATGGCGAGTGCTCCACCGAGAACGCTCCCGACTCCGGCACCACGTCTGGCTCGCGTCAGACGGTCGTGACCGGCGAGGCCGTGCGCGGTGCTGCCTTCCTGCTGCGCGATGCCATGCTTGGCATCGAGGCCGGAAAGCCTGCACCCGATACTCCCGTGAGCGCGCATGGCGACGGCGTCAAGATCGAGTACGACGACGGTCGCGCCTATCAGCTGCACACACAGGAACTCGTCGCCGGCCAGGGTATGCATCCTCAAGATCCCGCTGCCGCCATCAAGGCGCTCGAGGGCTGCGAGTTTGGGTACGTGTACCTGGAGCCGACCGACAAGCTGGGCGCCGACGTTCCCAACCCCAAGAGCCACATCTGCTACGGCTTTGCCACGCATGTGGTCATTCTGGATGATGACGGCCGCGTGAGCGAGGTCTATGCCGCGCACGATTCCGGCAAGGTGGTCAATCCCATCTCCATTCAGGGTCAGATCGAAGGCGGCGTGCTCATGGGTATGGGCTATGCGCTTACCGAGGACTGGCCGCTCAAGGACTGCGTACCCCAGGCAAGGTACGGCACGCTCGGACTGTTCCGTGCGCCCGAGATTCCGGATATCCACGCCATCTACGTGGAGAAGGACGAGCTGCTGCCCGTGGCATACGGCGGCAAGGGCATCGGCGAGATCGCAACGATTCCCACGGCACCCGCCGTGCAGAATGCCTACCGCGCGTTTGACGGCAAGCTGCGTCCAGATCTGCCCATGGTGGATACGCCCTACAGCCGCGTCCGTCACCGCGGGTAGGGTAGAGCGCGGACGGCATTGCTAACGGGCCGTTCGCGCTCAACATCAACTACATACGCTGCGCCTTTGGCCCCAGCTCCATCGCGAGCCGGGGCCTTTTGTTTGGGGCGGAAACTGCGTCCCGGATTCAAGCCTCAGAACGGGTCGTGCTTTCCGGATCGGTCCTCAACCGGAAGCTGTATCCCGGAACCAGGCTCCAGAACGGGATACATTTTCCGGAACGGTCCACGTGCGGTGGTGTACCGCCTCTTTTGCGTGCGCCGTTTGTCGAATTACGTTATAGATAGCTATATTATAGGAAGGGATAATATAGCTATCTATAACGTAAAGAAAGGATGGCCCTGTGTTTATCGGAAGAACAGCGGAAATGTCCGAGCTCAATCGACTGTATGGCACGGACTCCTTTGAGATGCCTGTGATTTACGGCCGCCGTCGCGTGGGTAAAACGCGCCTTATCACAGAGTTCATCCAAGGTAAGAAGGCTATTTACTTTCAAGCTCGTCGTACCAATGCGGAGGCAAACCTGCACGGCTTTAGCCAGGCGATACTTGCAGGCTCGGTTGGTGCTGCAGGCGTGTCGTTTCGTAGTTTTGACGAAGCGTTCGATGCATTGGCCACCATGGCTCGCGCGGAACGTTTGGTTGTCGTGATTGACGAGTATCCCTATCTCGCCCAATCGAATCCCGAAATCAGCTCGTTGCTGCAAGACAAGATCGACCACTTATACAAAGAGACCAGGCTAATGCTGATCCTATGCGGCTCGTCTCTTTCGTTTATGGAGGAACAGGTGTTGGGCTACGAGAGCCCACTATACGGTAGGCGTACGGCCCAGTTTAAGATCATGCCGCTCGATTTTACGACGACCCTCGGCCTGTGGCAGAGCATGGTTCGCGAAGACGCTGCGGTTTGCTATGGCATGACGGGCGGCATTCCTGCATATATCGAGAAAGTCGATCCTGCCGCACCGCTCAAGGACAACATCAAACGTCTTTTTCTTACTCCTACGGGCTATCTCTTTGAGGAGCCGAGTAACCTGCTGTTGCAAGAGTGCCGCAATCCCGAGCAATATGATGCGATCGTGCAAGCAATTGCTCAGGGGCGCTCGAGGATCTCGGAGATTGCGAGCTCTACGGGAATCCCTGCGAGCAACGTAAAGAGCTATGTGGATAAGCTGGCGTCGCTTGGGATTGTCGAGCGCGAGCTGCCCCTAAACGAGACGAGCAATAAGCGAGCCGTGTATCTGCTGAGCGACCAGATGTTTAGGTTCTGGTACAAGTTTGTGCCGCAGAACATTGGGCTGATTCAAAACGATATGGCCGAGATGGCGTATAAGCGCATTGAGCCGCACGTATCGGATTACATGGGTACGGTCTTTGAGCTTATATGCAGGCAATACGTGTACGAACTCGCGCGCGCGGGCCAGCTCGATGTGGTTCCGGCGAGCGTCGGGCGCTGGTGGGGGACGGACAATCGCACGCATACGCAGGAAGAAATCGACTTGATTGTTGACGATGGCGAGGGCACTGCGCTGTTTGCGGAGTGCAAATGGCGCAATGAACCGGTAGGCGAGGATGTTCTGGAAAAGCTCGTGTACCGAAGCGAGCTCTTTAGGCTGCAACGAAAAAGCTATGCAATTTTCTCAAAAAGCGGCTTTACGCAGGGATGCCGGGATGCCGCGGAGAGTAGGGGAGGCGTCAAGCTGATCTCGTTTGCCGAGATGTGCGAGCGGAGATAACCAAGCGCGCTCTGATGTGCTGCTCGGAATGGGACGCGCTTTCCCTTTGGCGGAAAGCGCGTCCCAGATTTCGGCCTCAGAGTGGGACGCATTTTCCGGTAGAGGCCTGGAGCGGAAAGCACGTCCCAGAATCCGGGCAATTCGCTGGTCCGGTGGTTGAGCAAGCGCCGCGCCAAGGATGCCGAGCGTAAAACCTACAATGAAAACGGCGTAAAAACTGCATTGAGAATGGCGTAATTTCGCAGGATGACGTCGCCCGCTGCTGCTGCAGGAGCGGTGACCTGCAAACCTTGGGTTTTCGGACGAGCTTGTGCGAGAGAGCAAGCCAGTATGTGCGCTCGAAAGCCCGCGTTTGCGTGCGCCCCAAGCGCTACTTCTGCGCACCAGGCATTCAGCAGCTTCTCATCAGCTCTTCTAAGCCGCATGTCGCTCATAATATCGTTGCGGTTGATTTTAAGAGAAGGGCGGCTATCCAGCTGTCCTTCCCCAGCCGCTTTTGAAATATTATTCCCGCCATGTCACTTTGGAACGAAGCTTTCTCGCTGCCGTGAAGCAGGCCGTGGCCGCCATGGCTAATGCGATGCTGGCCATCCAGGCGGAGTCGCCGGTTGCGGCGAGCTTTGGTTCATCGGCTGTCGTGCGTCCCGACCTTTTTGTAGATGCCTCGTCGGCGTCCTTTTCAGGAGTGGCAGGATCACTTTTGTTGCCGCCGGGCGAATCTACGTCGGTCTTTCCGCTCGTCTGCCCCCCTTGGCCCTTCCCCTCCACGGTGAAGGATGCATCGGTTGCCGTCCCGTCCTTCCAGATGGCCGTGGCGGTGTGTCCGCCGGCGGCAAGCGTGTCTAGGTAGGCCGGCCTGAGCTTGATAATCGTGCTGCCCTTGGTTGCGGTGTAGTTCCCAGCGGAGACCTCATTTCCGTCCACGAGGAGACGTGTGAACTCTTCGAGAGGACCGCTGAAGCGGAAGGTCAGACCGACCCCGCCGCCCATTGCATATGCCTGCCCGTTGCCCTTGGTGGCTGCATACAGCGGCGCGGTCACGTCGAAGGTGACGTCCCCCGCGTCGTCGACATCAAAGGTCTGAACGCCTGCCTTGCCGTTACGCTCGGCGTAGGCGGAGCTGTAGACGAAGGTCTCATGACCCGTCTTGTCGAGGACCGCGAGGGCATGGATCTCAAACGAGCCCATCGAGAGCGACGTGGGGAACTCGATTTCGATATAGCCTCTTGCCGCATCGTAGCTGCAGCTCAACGTTTTACGGGCCTTTACCGAGTTCGGGTCCTCGACATAGCCGGGGTCGCCGAGGATCGGGGAGACAGACTTCACACCGTCCGCATCGCTTACATTGCAATAGATACGGAGGACCCCGCCGACAGGGACCCTCTTCGCGGAGATGGAAACGTTCGAGACCGTGGGCGGGTTCCGGTCGATCGCGTTGCCGGTCACCTCGAAGCACAGCTCGCTCGGGTCAGCGACCGAGAAAGTCGCGCCCGAGATGCCGTTGGCCCTGGCGTAGGAGCTCTCGTACACATCGGTCTCGAACCCTAGGTCATCGGTGACCGAAAGGCCGATTAGCCTGTGCCTTCCAATCCTATTGCTGTCGAACGTGAGGTCGAATCCGTCGATAGACGAGCCTCCGTGATAGTAGGCCGACGAAACGGAACAGCCGTCATCCGTATCCTCCCAGCCCCGCTGCAGTATGGGGGAAACGGAGCGAACGCCGTCGGCGTCCGAGACGGTCCAAGAGATGTGGAAGTCGGAGCCGGTCGCGACCTCCCTGCTCGAGAGCGACACGGAGGACACGGTCGGCGGGTTCTGGTCCGCGGGCCCCTCGGTTACCTCATACTCTAGGGGGTCGGTGGTGAAGGTCGGACAGTCGAGCCCTTTCTCCTCGGCATACGCCGCGTCGTAGACGTCAGTAACCCAGCCGAGCGCATCGGTCACGCCGAGGCCGATGATGCGGTACTTGCGGAGCTGGTCACTCGGGGAGGTGTGAATATCGAAGCCCGCGGTCGTGTCGCCGGTCGACTGGAAGGCGAGACGGGAGCTGTTGCCCTGGCCTCCGTCATCGCTATCGACGACGACCTCGACTACGGGCGTGACGGATCGAACCCCGTCGGGGTCGTCGACGCTGTAGCCGACATGCAGCGTGGAGCCGGCCGTGACCGTCGTCGCGGATATCGTCACGTTGGATATGCTGGGCGGGTTCGGGTCAGACGCGGCTAGGGCGGTTGAAGGCAAAGCCAGCAATACGGCGGCGGACAGCGGGATGAGCAGGCTAAGCGCAAAGCGCCTAGGGAATTTCAAGGAGGTCATTGGCGGCACCGATCTTCCATAATTGTTGCGGCGACACCAGTATATCTTTGGCCCACGCTAGCCGAATGCTCTTTCCGCGAACGGCTCGTCAGTTTAGAGACGGCATATGGGCGCCTGTCTCGTCCAAGTTTCTCGTAAAGGCGATTATGAGGTCATGAAGAGACTTTCTCGGAACAATCAATTGGGGATATCAAAGAAATGCTGGACGCCGTCCGATCGCTCAATGCCTTTGAGGCGAAACGCAGCGCATCGGCTACGTTGTTGAGATCATTTATCGAGCGATATGTCATTCCAGCCGAGGCCACCGTCATGAGGCTTCTGTTCCTACGCCCCCGCAATCCCGCGGGCCGCACTCAACAGCTCATACTCCCTCTGGCTCCACTGGTACAGCTCGGCCGCGCGTACGGCGTCGCGACACAGGTCCAGAAACACCTCAGCTCCCTCGTAGAAGCACTCGCGGGCAAAGTCGCCCGAGCCGCTTGCGATGCACGTGCCGTCGGCAAAGAGCTTCCAGCTGGATGGCTCGCGCGAGTCATCTCCAAGCAGCTTAATCTGTAATATGTGCGGGGCGCCGGCGGCGCAGAGCTCTTTCTCAAGCACCTGCACGGTAAAGCGCATCTGGTGGGAGAGGCTGCTCTTGACCATGGCCGAGGCGTAGCCGTTCGGCTTGTCCAGAAGATGCATGCGTTTTGGCTGTGCGACCAGGTTGTGGAAATTGCGCTCGCTGCGCACGGAGAAATTGTCCATACGGACTCCTTTCATCGATGTTGGCAGGGCCACCGTGCCTATTGGCCGGTTGGCGTCGGGATCGTGGAGCCAACTCTCTACCCCGACTCTGGATAAAACGCGCCCGCTCCTTGCGGGCACGATGGAGTCTATCAGCGCGCGCGGACAAAAATCAACCCCGTGCGGCAATGGGCGCACGGGGTTGATTTGGTCTACGACCCTCAATTTTTGGCATTTGTTATTCGTCGTCTCCGTCGTTGGGGTCGCCCTTGAGGGTGTTGATGTCCAGGTACTGGTTATCGTCCTCTTTTTGCTGGGTCTCCGACTCCGCTTGGGTGGGGCCGCGGAACAGCTGGAATCCCTCAAACGCAATGACGCCGAGCAGGGCAATGATAATGGCGATAAAGGCAACCTTGACTGCCTGCGGAAATTCCGAGAAACGCAGCGCCTTTTCCTCGGCGTAATAATCGGCGAAGCGCTCTTCGCCCGTGCTTTTGGTATATGCCGGCGCGGACGCGGCCTCCGGGTCATATTCCGGTGCGGGCGTGGCAGCGTACGGATCGTTGAGATAATCGCTCGATGCGGTGCCATAATCCTCGGTCTCGATGCGACCGGTGCCAGCATAGTCATCGGAATAATCGGAATATGCCGCACCGCCCTTATAGTCCGCGGCGCTCGTGTTGGCGGCAAAAAGCGGGTTAACTGGAACGTCGAGCGCCGGCATGCCAGTAGAGGTCTCATCCAGATCGGCTGCAGCCCAGGAATCGTGGGTAACCTGATGGGCAACGGGCTCATCGAGCCTTGTGACCGGAGGCTTGCGTGCCGCAGGAACAGGCAACTGCTGGGCGCTGTACATAACGGTGCTGTCGGCCGATTTGCCCTGCGCCGCAGCAGCGAGAAATGCCGCCGTCTCGGACGGGTCGCTTGCGGGGCGGGGAGCGGGCGTGGGCGCCGAAGTGGGTGCGGGCGTAGGCGCGGGCGACGAAACAGGCGACTGCGCAGGAGTCGGCGCAGATGCGGGCTTAGGCACAAGTGCGGGATTGGGACTTGACGGGCGAGCCCCGCCGCCCATGAGTTCGTCGGCGGTCCACGGGCGATCATCCATCACGTCGTCAAGTCTTAGCGAAAACAGGTCGTCTTCACCCCCATCGAACATGCGGTGCACATGTCCACCAATTGCCGGAATCAATCCGCGACCGGTGCATGATGCCTTGCTCAACGCCATTCTGTTCCATCCTTTCGAAATACTAATGACATCGATTATATGGAACTTCCCAAGCGGCTCGGTCTTGGATTCGTGCTTTCCAGAACTCGCGCCCAAAAGGGGAGGGGCAATCTAGGCGAGTGCCTACTTGTCGCCGGCCGCCGCCTTGGCCTCATTGAGGTAGCTATAGAAGCTGTATTTGGAGATGCCAAAGAACTCGCAGGCGCGCTCGCTCGACTTGGAAATGAGGAAGGCGCCGCGACGGTCGAGGTAGCCAATGGCACGAATGCGCTCGTCTTTGGTCATGAGTGCCGCGGGCTTGCCCACAAACTGCTCGCACTCGTGCAGCAGGTCCTCGAGCAGGTCGCCGATGTTCTTGGTAATGGGCTCGGGCTCGGTATAGCCCGTGCCGCCGGTGCCGGTAAAAGCGTCGAGCGAGCGCTCAAAAGCCTTCATAAGCGTAATGTCAAAGTTGATGCCCAGAATGCCGACGGGCTTGCCCTCGTCGTTGCGGATAAAGATCGTCGACGATTTGAGCAGCTTACCGTCGGTGGTTTTAGTGAGGTACGGCTCGCGGTCGTGTACATCGGTGGCGCCCTCGTGCATGGACTCAAACACAATATGGCTGGGACCGTCACCCAGTTTGCGCCCGCTGACGTGGCCGTTTTCGATCACCACGATGGAGTGGTCCACGTCCTCGGTCTCCAGATCGTGGACGACGACTTCGCAGTTGGGGCCAAATTGGAGCGCCAGGCCGTGTGCAAGGCGCTTATAAAACTCAATCTGTGACGGGGTCATGGGTGCCTTCCTAAAAATTAGTTTGGTCTCACTGTGCCATAAACCACACTTGACCGCAAACAAATCCATCAACAAGGCAATTCATGACCGTTCGGCGGCGAAAAAGTACCGATTACGGCAACAAACAATTCGTTAGGTATGCCAATCAAAAAGTGTGATAGAACATTACTAACAAACTTTTTGTTTGGCATCCACATAAAAGTTCAGTCGTATGAATGGGAATGGGCTGAAACGCGTATGCGGGGGCCGGCAAGAGAGGACTTAAGGAGTTCACCGTATGGCCGATAAGATCCAGTGGGCGGGCAACACGATGCCCAAGAGCGATGACAAGCACTTGGGAATCATGAGCCTCGACCACGTGAAGAAGGCCCGCGCCTTCCACCAGTCGTTCCCCCAATATACTGTCACTCCGCTTGCTCGCCTGGACGGTCAGGCCGCGCGCCTGGGCCTGTCCAACCTGTGCGTTAAGGACGAGAGCTATCGCTTTGGCCTCAACGCCTTTAAGGTTCTGGGCGGTTCGTTTGCCATGGCCAACTACATCGCCGACGAGACCGGCAAGGACGTTGCCGACTGCACCTTCGACTACCTGACCTCCGATCAGCTTGCCAAGGACTTTGGCCAGGCTACCTTCTTTACCGCTACCGATGGCAACCATGGTCGCGGCGTGGCGTGGGCCGCCAACAAGCTGGGCCAGAAGGCTGTCGTGCACATGCCCAAGGGTTCCACCAAGCCCCGCTTCGATAACATCGCCGCCGAGGGTGCCACGGTGACCATCGAAGAGGTCAACTACGACGAGTGCGTGCGCATGGCCGCCGCCGAGGCCGATGCCTGCGAGCGCGGCGTCATCGTTCAGGACACCGCCTGGGAGGGCTACGAGAAGATTCCGTCCTGGATCATGGAGGGCTACGGCACCATGGCTTCCGAGGCTGCCGAGCAGCTGCGCGAGATGGCCATCAACCGCCCGACGCACGTCTTTGTCCAGGCTGGCGTAGGCTCGCTCGCCGGCGCCGTGGTGGGCTACTTCACCAACCTGTATCCCGATAACCCGCCCACCTTCGTCGTGGTTGAGTGCGCGCCTGCTGCCTGCCTGTACAAGGGCGCTGCCGCCGGCGACGGCGATCCGCGCATCGTGGACGGCGACATGCCTTCCATCATGGCCGGTCTGTGCTGTGGCGAGCCCAACATTCTGGGCTGGGATATCCTGCGCAACCACGCCACCGCCTTCGTGTCCTGCCCCGACTGGGTCACCGCTCGCGGCATGCGCACCCTGGGCGCTCCCGAGAAGGGCGACCCGCGCGTCATTTCCGGCGAGTCCGGCGCGGTGACCACCGGCCTGGTCGAGACCCTCATGCTCGATCCCGAGTACGCCGAGCTCAAGGAACTCATCGGCTTGGATAAGACGAGCTCCGTGCTCTGCTTCTCCACGGAAGGTGACACGGACCCCGATCAGTATCGCCGCATCGTCTGGGAAGGCGAATATCCCACTTGCTAATCGTTGGGGCGGAGTAAATAGGTATCGCTCCGCCACCTTACAGGTAGATTCCTTCGTTTGAAAGGTTATGAACAATGGCTAAAGAACTCGATTTCGACGCTATCAAGGCTGCTGCTGAGTCCCACCGTGCTGATATGACTCGCTTCCTGCGCGCTATGATCTCTCACCCCTCTGAGTCCTGCGAGGAGGGTGAGGTTGTCGCTTGCATTAAGGCCGAGATGGAGAGCCTTGGCTATGACGAGGTCAAGGTCGACGGCCTGGGCAACGTCATGGGCTTTATGGGCGAGGGCGACAAGATCATCGCCATCGACTCCCACATCGACACCGTCGGCATCGGTAACATCGAGAACTGGGATGCCGATCCCTACGAGGGCTACGAGACCGACGAGATCATCTACGGCCGCGGTGGCTCCGACCAGGAGGGCGGCATGGCTTCTGCTACCTATGCTGCCAAGATGATGAAGGACATGGGCCTCATCCCCGAGGGTTACAAGATCATGGTCGTCGGCACCGTCCAGGAAGAGGACTGCGACGGCATGTGCTGGCAGTACATCTACAACAAGGACGGCATTAAGCCCGAGTTCGTTATTTCCACCGAGCCGACCGACGGCGGCATCTATCGCGGCCACCGCGGCCGCATGGAGATCCGCGTCGACGTTCACGGCACTTCCTGCCACGGCTCTGCTCCCGACCGCGGCGACAATGCCATCTACAAGATGGCCGACATCATCGCCGACGTCCGCGCCCTCAACAACAACGGCTGCGACGAGTCGACCGACATCAAGGGCCTCGTCAAGATGCTCGACCCCAAGTACAACCCCGAGCACTTCGAGGACGCCCGCTTCCTGGGCCGCGGCACCTGCACCGTCAGCCAGATCTTCTACACCAGCCCCAGCCGTTGCGCCGTGGCCGACTCCTGCGCCATCTCCATCGACCGTCGCATGACCGCCGGTGAAACCTGGGAGTCCTGCCTGGACGAGATCCGTAACCTGCCGGCCGCCAAGAAGTACGGCGACGACGTGAAGGTCTCCATGTACATGTACGACCGTCCGTCCTGGACCGGCGAGGTCTACGAGACCGAGGCTTACTTCCCCACGTGGATCAACAAGGAGACCGCTCCGCACGTCAAGGCCCTCGTCGACGCCCACAAGGCCATGTTCGGTGACGAGCGCATCGGCTGCGAGCCCAGCATGGACAAGCGCACCGGTCGCCCGCTGTGCGACAAGTGGACCTTCTCCACGAACTGTGTCTCCATCCAGGGCCGCTACGGCATCCCCTGCGTGGGCTTTGGCCCGGGTGCCGAGTCTCAGGCTCACGCTCCCAACGAGGTCACCTACAAGGACGACCTGGTCACCGCTGCTGCCATGTACGTGGCTGCCCTGAACCTCTACGATCCGAGCAAGGCCGATGGCGACGCCACCGTGTTCCGCGCCGGTCTGACCAACAACAAGATTGATTAGTCCCATTCCTCGATTTTGTTGAGCCGGGGGCTGCTCGTGTCCCCGGCACCCCCTGTTGACTTGGGGCCCGCGGTCGTTATCTCCCATGCTTCCTCAACGGTAGCGGGTCCTCGTCATAGCGCTCTGCATGTTCTAGCCACACGCGCATGCCGGAGCACGTCTACTCATTGCGATCTTTCATCTTTAGAAAGGACATTTCCATGGACGTCAAGTTTACCGAGCTCGTCGAGCAGCTGAACGGTCTCGACTTTAAGGGCATGTACGGCAGCGACTTCCTGCACACCTGGGACAAGACCACCGATGAGCTCAAGGCTCTCTACATCGTCGCCGACGCCCTGCGCGAGCTGCGTGAGAACAACGTTTCGTCCAAGATCTTCGACTCGGGCCTGGCCGTCTCCCTGTTCCGCGACAACTCCACCCGTACGCGCTTCTCCTTCTCTAAGGCCGCCAACCTGCTCGGCCTTGAGCTGCAGGACCTGGACGAGAAGAAGTCCCAGATCGCTCACGGCGAGACCGTCCGCGAGACCGCTACCATGATCTCCTTCATGGCCGACGTCATCGGCATCCGCGACGACATGTACATCGGCAAGGGCGACGCCTACATGGCCGAGGTCTCCGAGTCTGTCCGGCAGGCTTACGAGGACGGCGTTCTGGATCACCGTCCCACGCTCATCTCCCTGCAGTCCGACTCCGATCACCCCACGCAGTCCTCTGCCGACATGCTCTACCTCATCAACGAGTTTGGCGGCCTCGAGAACCTCAAGGGCAAGAAGGTTGCCGTTACCTGGGCCTATTCGCCCTCTTACGGCAAGCCGCTGTCCTGCCCGCAGTCGCTGATCAGCCTGCTGCCCCGCTTTGGCATGGACGTCACCCTGGCCCACCCCGAGGGCTACGACCTCATGCCCGAGGTCGTCGAGCGCGCCAAGGGCTATGCCGCCGAGTCCGGCACCACCTTTAAGCAGGTCAACACCATGGCCGAGGCCTTCGAGGGCGCCGACATCGTGATCCCCAAGAGCTGGGCTCCGTTTGCCGCCATGGAGAAGCGCACCAACTTGTATGCCGAGGGCGACGACGCCGGCATCGCAGCGCTCGAGAAGGAGCTGCTCGCCCAGAACGCCACCCATCAGGACTGGTGCTCCACGACCGAGCTCATGGAGAAGACTGCCAACGGCCAGGACACCATCTTTATGCACCCGCTGCCCGCCGACATCTCCGGTGTCTCCTGCGAGCACGGCGAGGTCAACGCCGACGTCTTCGACATGCACCGCGTGGGCATGTACAAGGAGGCCAGCTACAAGCCGTACGCCATCGCTGCCATGATGTTCCTGCAGAAGGTTGCCGATCCCGCCGCTACCCTCAAGGCCCTCGACGAGCGCAACACCGCCCGTTGGCTCCAGGCCTAAAGCCGGGTTGAGGTAAGCCATGTAAAGGGGGCGCTCTGCCAACCGGCGGGGTGCCCCTTTTTTGCATCGCGGGCGTGCGGGATAAGCGCTTTCGATGTGGATGCCCGCGGCGCGAGTTATGGGTACGATGGTTTCAGGGGAGGTATCACCATGAAACTCGGTTGCGTCATTATGGCCTCGGGCGAGGGCAAGCGGTTTGGCTCTAACAAGATGCTTGCCGATATCTATGGCGAGCCGCTGATTGCCCGGACCATCGATTCGGTTCCCCGGGGCTTTGACGTCGTGGTTTCGACGCGTTGGCCCGAGGTCGCCCAGATTTGCGAGGACAAGCATTGCCCGTGTGTGCTGCACGATGGCGAGCTGCGCAGCGAAAGCGTCCGTGCGGGCCTTTCGTGGGGAGTCGAACGCAACTGGAAAGGTTGCCTCTTTTTGCCGGGCGACCAGCCGCTTGTGAGCGCGGACTCTTTTGAGGCCATGGTTCGCGCGTTTGACGAGCGTGGCTGCAAACATCCGGTGCGCTTGGCGTGCAACGGTGAGCCTTCGAGCCCGGTGCTCTTTCCGGTGGAACTGTTCGATGCACTTATGTGTCTTGAGGGCAAGGACGGCGGGGGCTCGATTCTCAAAGGTCGCGTCGACGTTGCGCTGGTCGAAGCGCGCGCCTATGAGCTGTGGGATGTCGATACCGCAGAGGGACAGCGACGCATAACGGAGCATATCGCGGCCTGCTCGTATTTTGATCGCGTGGCCAACTGCATCAATCAATAAGGAGCAATTATGATCATCATCAAAAACGGCGCGCTCGTGACGCCCCAGGGGCTTCGTCGAGCCGATCTTGCCATGGAGGGCGACAAGATCGTGCGGATTGCCGCGGCAATCGAGCCGTGCGAGGACGATACCGTCCAGGACGCCACGGACTGCTGGGTGTTCCCCGGCTTTATCGACGGCCACACGCACATGCAGTGCTGGACCGGCATGGATTGGACAGCCGATAGCTTTGAGACCGGCACGCGCGCGGCTGCCTGCGGCGGCACGACGACCATTGTGGACTACGCGACGGCCGATCGCGGCGTGACCATGCCCGATGCCCTTGCCGAGTGGCATCGCCGCGCCGACGGAACTTGCACGGCCAACTACGCCTTTCATATGGCACTCGCCGAGTGGAACGAGCACAACCGCGCCGATCTTTCGGCCATGCGCGAGGCGGGCGTATCGTCGTTTAAGACCTACTTTGCCTACGACCATCTGCGCCTGGACGACGCCGAGACACTCGAGGTGCTGGAGGAGCTCAAGCGCGTGGGTGGTATCCTGTGCGTGCATTGCGAGAACGGCACGCTCGTGAACGAGCTGCAGAAGCGCGTGTACGAGCAGGGGATTCATGGGCCCGAGGGACATGCGCTCAGCCGTCCGGATGTGTGTGAGGCCGAGGCCGTGAGCCGCCTACTGTATCTGGCACACTTGGCCGGGGACGCTCCGGTCAACGTGGTGCACCTTTCGACCAAGCTGGGGCTCGAGGCCATCCGTGCCGCCAAGGCGCGCGGGCAGAAGAACATCTATGTCGAGACCTGCCCTCAGTATCTGATACTCGACGACACCTGCTATCTGGAGCAGGACGAGGACGGCTTTGCGGGCGCCAAGTATGTGATGAGCCCGCCGCTGCGCCATGCCGGTGACCGTGCCGCGCTGCGCGAGGCGCTTGTGGCCGGCGAGATCGATACTATTGCGACCGATCATTGCAGCTTTAACCTGCACGGGCAAAAGGACCGCGGGCGCGACGATTTTCGCGCGATTCCCAACGGCGGGCCCGGCGTGGAGCATCGTCCCGTCGCGATTGCCACGAGCTTTGAGGGGCAGCTGGGTCCCGAGGATCTGTGCCGCTTGATGAGCGAGAACCCGGCGCGCGTCTTTGGCATGTATCCGCGCAAGGGATGTCTTGCCGAGGGCGCCGATGCCGACGTGTGCGTGTGGGATCCCCAGGCGCGCTGGACCATTCGCGCGGCGACACAGCATCAGGCTGTGGACTACACGCCGCTCGAGGGCTTTGAGGCTCACGGCCGCGCCAAGGCTGTGTTTGTGAACGGCGTGCTGGTGGCACGCGATGGCGAGCCCACCGGAGCTCAGCCCGGTCGCTATGTGCCCCGCTAGCAGCAAAGATGCCGTGTCCCCTCCGCAGTTGCGGTGAAATACGGACTGTTTGCGGCCATTAGGTGGCCAAACAGTCCGTATTTCACCGCAACTGCGGAGATGGGGCCGGCTACTTGAGGCTGGTGGCGACGATGGGGCGGCCGAGGGCTGCCTGGAAGCGGTCGGTCATCGTGGGATCGCTGAGCGTGTCGACTTGGTTGAGCATGACGCGTGCGGTGCTGAGTCCCAGCGCCTGCATCTCGGCATTGAGCACCTGGGCGACGCGCTCGGGCGTGGCGATGTCAGTGAGCTCGCAGCCGCAACGCTCGCAAAAGAGCTCAGGGCGGTGGACGGCTTCGTTGATGGGCTTGCCGAACCCCGAGGCGCCGACGATCCAGACGATGTTGGCCGTGCCAGAGGGAATCACCGGCTCCCAGGCGGCGTGCGCCTTGAGCGGGAGCCGCTTGCTGCCGTCCGCCTCGGCCAGGACGTAGTCAAAGCGCTGCGCCAGCTGGTCGAGCGGCTCGGCGGGGGCGGAGAGCTTGCCTGTCTCCGGGTCCAAGACGCCTGCCTGGCAGATGCTTCCGCGCACAAGGCCCGCGCAGGCCTCGCAGGTGCAACCGGGGACATGCGAGGCGCCCGGCTTCCAAGGCGCGGCGTCCAGGCGACGATTCGACCCGTCCCACGGCACGCCGGCGACGGGGAACATATACGTGGTGGTGCAGAGGAGCGCGCGGCCGCCAGCGCGCATAAGCTCAAGGCCGAGCGTCTTTAGCAAGGTCGACTTGCCACCGCTGCCGATAATCGCGGTAATGCCCGGCTCGATCCTGAGCGCCGAGGCAAGATTGCCGCTAACCGTTTCCATCTGTTCACCGCCGTATAATACTGTGATAATAAATAATCATCAGAGTAGCGGTCGAACCGCTTTTGCTCTGCTCAAACCGTAGCACAGGGAGGTGCCCCGGGAATGCTCGTTTATGTTCGCGGCGCCGGCGATATCGCCACGGGCGTCGCCGCTCGCTTGGTGCGCGCCGGCGTGTCGGTCGTTATGGCCGATATCGCGGTTCCCACGTGCATCCGTCGCACAATCAGTTTTTGCGAGGCCATTCGCTTGGGCGAGGTCGAGGTCGAGGGCATTCGCGCTCGCTTGGCACAGACGCCGGCAGAGGCGCTTGCAATTACCGAGGCTGGAGACGTCGCCGTTGTGGTGGACCCCCAGGCCAAGATGCTCGGCGAGCTGAAACCCGCTGCCGTGGTCGACGCGATTCTGGCCAAGCGCAACCTGGGTACCACGCGCGACATGGCGCCTGCCGTCATCGCCGTGGGGCCGGGCTTTACCGCGCCGGTTGACTGCGACGCCGTGGTCGAAACCATGCGCGGGCATTTCCTGGGCCGTGTCATTACCCAGGGTTCGCCCCAACCCAACACGGGCGTGCCGGGCATTATCGCTGGCTATGGCAGAGAGCGCGTTATCCACAGCCCCGCCGCCGGCGTGTTTCGGTCCGACCGCGCGATCGGCGACATCGTGAGCGCCGGAGACGTGATTGGCTACGCGGGCGATTCGCCCATGTGCACGCAGATCGATGGCTGTCTGCGCGGGCTTTTGGCGAACGGCGTGCAGGTGACTGAGGGCTTTAAATGCGCCGATGTCGATCCGCGCGGCGATGCCAGCTATATCAACTACATTTCGGACAAGGCGACGTCGGTCGGCGGCGGTGTGCTCGAGGCACTCGCCATGCTCACCGGTGTATTCCAGGGATAGGAAATTGCAATGGAAAAGCTCGATGTGGTGAATGCTGCGCTTGCCGCCCTGCGTGCTGGCGAGACGTGCGAGCTCGTGGTCGTGGCCGGCACGGCGGGGTCGTCGCCGCGCGGCGTGGGCGCCTGGATGGCCGTCTTTGCCGACGGTGGCCAGGCGGGCACTATCGGCGGCGGCAAGATTGAGCTCTTTGCGCTGGATGAGGCGCGCGAACTCCTGAGCGCGGGACAGTCGCGTCTGGTCCGCTACACCATGGGCGGCGAGAACTCCGATACCGGCATGATC
This sequence comes from uncultured Collinsella sp., assembly GCA_900539035.1. GTDB lineage: Bacteria > Actinomycetota > Coriobacteriia > Coriobacteriales > Coriobacteriaceae > Collinsella. The sequence continues at coordinate 68,485 of UQAU01000007.1, forward strand.
TGCGGCGGGGCCATCTGCCTGTGCTATCTGCACCTGGACGCGACCCAGGCACCGTTGTTCCAGGAAATTGCCGACGTCTTGGCCTATCGGCGCATCGGCGACTTCGTCACCGACTTTGAGCCGTTTATCGCGAGTGCGCTCGAGGGCGATGTGGCCGAGTACCATGGCGAGGAATCGCGCCGCACCATTGCGGGCTGCCCCGGGCTTTCGCTGGTGGAGGAGGGGAGTAAGGTCACCTACACCAACGCGGCCTCTGAGATTCCCGCGGCGCACATCGAGACGCTCTGCCCCGAGGGCCTGACCTATATCTTTGGCTGCGGCCACGTGGGCGCCGCGACGGCGCGGGTGCTTACGGCGGCGGGCTTTGCCGTCGTGGCGTGCGACGACCGCCCCGGCACGCTGACCCCCGATTGGGTGCCCGGTGTCTACGACCGTCGTCTGGTCGACTACAAGAGCCTGAGCAAGCAGTGCCCCATCGGCCCGCGCGACCTGGTGGTCGTCGCCACGGCGGGTCACAAGTCCGATATCGACGTGGTGATTCAGGCCATGCGTGCCAAACCCGCCTATCTGGGCTGCTTGGGCTCGCGTCGCAAGACGGCCTTTGTGCGCGCCCGCCTGGAGCAGGAGGGCTTTACGCAGGACCGGATCGACGAGCTGCACCTGCCGATCGGCGTTGCCATCGAGGCCGAGGACCCCGAGGAGATCGCCATCTCCATCGCCGCCGAGATGATCCACCTGCGCCGCACCAAGCTCGTCCCCCGCAAGCGCTAGTCGCATCCCCACCAATAAGTTGCGGTGAAATACGGATTGTTCAAGCCTGCTAGACCGCCAAACAGTCCCTATTTCACCGCAACTGCTTTTTGGGACCCATTTGTGCGGGGGAGTTGTGGAGTTGTGCAGGCAGACGAGGTTTTTCTGGAAATACGCTCCCGATGCGCGTATAGTACCGATTGTTTTGTCGGCTCCTGCTGCGTCGAGTCCAAACCGCGAAATGCCATGAGCGGCGCGGATGCAGCCAGGAGGCACGAGGACAACCCATCGTGGCCACGCCCCGTGCTTAAAACCCCAAGAAGGAGTGAACAATGGCAGAAGAGAAGTATGTGCCGCGTCTGAAGACCAAGTACAACAACGAGGTCAAGCAGCAGCTTCAGGACAAGTTCCAGTACGAGAACGTCATGATGATCCCCAAGTTTGAGAAGATCGTCGTGAACATGGGTGTCGGCGAGGCCGCTACCGATTCCAAGGCCATCGACGGTGCCGTGCGCGACCTGCGCGCCATCACCGGCCAGCAGCCGATGATCACCCGTGCCCGCAAGTCCATCGCTACCTTCCGCCTGCGCGCCGGTATGCCGATCGGCTGCAAGGTTACCCTGCGTGGCGACCGTATGTGGGAGTTCTTCGATCGTCTGACCTCCGTCGCGATCCCCCGTATCCGCGACTTCCGCGGCATCTCCGCCAAGAGCTTCGACGGCCGTGGTAACTTCTCCATGGGCGTCACCGAGCAGCTCATCTTCCCCGAGATCGACTTCGACTCCGTCGATCACCAGCGTGGTATGGACATCACTTTCGTGACCACCGCCAACACCGATGAGGAGGCCAAGGCCCTTCTGGACGCCTTCGGTTTCCCGTTCAAGAAATAGGTTCACCTGCCCTATAAGCGCCGTTCCCACAAGGGGGCGGCGCTTGGGGCGAACAATACTCTATGTGAGGAGGATATAAGTGGCTAAGACATCGATGATCGTCAAGTGCAATCGCAAGCAGAAGTTCTCTACTCGTGAGTACACGCGCTGCCAGCGCTGCGGCCGTCCGCACTCTGTGTACCGCAAGTTCGGCCTGTGCCGTGTCTGCTTCCGCGAGCTTGCACTCAAGGGCGAGCTTCCCGGCGTTAAGAAGGCCAGCTGGTAAGTCACTACCAGCGTTTCAAGCATCAGTTTGGAACAGGGAAAACGCGCTAAAAAGGCTTTGCCGTTAAGGGCGGCGAAGAACCAAGAGCACGTGTTCATCAAGAACGAAGGAGAATCTGTATGAACCTTACAGACCCGATCGCAGATATGCTTACGCGCATCCGTAACGCTAACTCTGTGAACAAGGCCACGGTCTCCATGCCGAGCAGCAAGAAGCTCGTCGAGATCGCTCGTGTTCTGCACGAGGAGGGCTACATCGAGGGCTACGATGTCGAGGACACCGTTCCCCAGAAGACTCTGCACATCACGCTTAAGTATGGTCCTAAGAAGGCTAAGGTCATCAACGGCATCCGCCGCATTTCCAAGCCGGGCCTGCGTAAGTACACCGGCGTTGCCGACATGCCCCGCGTCCGCGGTGGCCTTGGTACCGCCATTATTTCCACCAGCCATGGCGTCATGACCGACCGCGATGCTCGCAAGCACAACGTCGGCGGCGAGATCATCGCTTACGTCTGGTAATTCGCTCGGTAGGTAGAAGGAAAGGAGATCACCGTGTCTCGTATCGGTAATAAGCCTGTCCAGATTCCCGCCGGAGTCGAAGTGGCAGTCAACGGCAACAACGTTGTCGTCAAGGGCCCCAAGGGCCAGCTCGAGCTCGATGTCTTTGAGAAGCTCGCTATCAACGTCGAGGACAACGTCCTCACCGTTTCCCGTCCCGACGACGAGCGTGAGACCCGTGCCCGCCACGGCCTCACCCGCGCCCTCATCCACAACATGGTTGTTGGCGTTTCCGAGGGCTTCGAGAAGAAGCTCGAGCTCGCCGGCGTCGGTTACCGCGTGCAGCAGAAGGGCAAGAACCTCGAGTTCTCCCTGGGCTTCTCGCACCCCGTGATCGTCGAGGCTCCCGAGGGCATCACCTTCGAGGTTCCCGACAACACCCACGTGAACGTCAAGGGTATCAACAAGCAGCAGGTCGGTCAGATCGCCGCTGAGATCCGCGGCCATCGTCCTCCCGAGCCTTACAAGGGCAAGGGTATCCACTACGTTGGCGAGCACATCCGCCGCAAGCTGGGTAAGGCCGCCAAGTAGTCGTAACCGACTCACTCGCATAAGACCAGCACCCCGTCAGGTGCTGGCAAGATCAACCTTTTTAGGAGTTTACGTATGAACAAGCATAAGGCGAAGCTGGAAGGCCTCAAGCGTCGTCAGCGTCGTGTTCGCGGCAAGGTCTCGGGTACCTCCGAGCGTCCGCGTCTTCGCGTGACCCGTACTAACGCCAACATCTATGCCCAGATCATCGACGACAGCAAGGGCTCCAGCCTGACGCTCGTCTCTGCCTCGACCCTCGAGGCCGAGTTCAAGGGCACCCACACCTCGAACAAGGAGGCTGCGGAGAAGGTCGGTCAGCTCGTTGGCAAGCGTGCCATCGAGGCCGGCATCACCAAGGTCGCCTTCGATCGCGGTGGCCGTATCTACCATGGCCGCGTCAAGGCCCTCGCCGACGGTGCTCGTGCCGCCGGTCTCGAGTTCTAGGAGGTATGTAGCACATGGCTCGTAATCAGAAGCAGCAGCGCGAGGCCTCCGAGTTCGAGGAGCGCGTCGTTTACATCAACCGCGTGTCGAAGACCGTCAAGGGTGGTCGTCGCATGAGCCTCGTCGCTCTCGTCGTCGTTGGCGACGGCAAGGGCAACGTCGGCGTTGGCATGGGCAAGTCCGCTGAGGTGCCCCTGGCCATCTCCAAGGCGTCTCTCGATGCCAAGAAGAACATGTTCCACGTGCCGGTGACCGAGCAGGGCACCATCCCGCACGAGGTTCTCGGCCACTTTGGTGCCGGCCGCATCATCATCAAGCCCGCTGTCGAGGGTACCGGCGTTATCGCCGGCGGCGCTGTGCGTCCCCTCTTCGAGCTTGCTGGCATCAAGAACGTCCTGTCCAAGTCCCTCGGTACCGACAACGGCCTCAACATCATCAAGGCTGCCGTCGAGGGCCTCAAGGAGCTCTCCAGCCCTGAGGACGTCGCGGCTCGCCGTGGCCTGACGGTCTCCGAGATGTTCGTCGGTAAGGAGAACTAAGCATGGCTGACACCATCAAGATCAAGCAGGTCCGCAGCACCAACGGTTGCAAGCAGGACCAGGTCCGTACTGTCCGTGCCCTCGGTCTCCACAGGATCCGCGAGGTTCGCGAGATTGCTGACAACGAGTCCGTCCGCGGCATGATCTTCAAGGTCAAGCACCTTGTCGAGATTGTAGAGGAGTAGCAAATGCAGCTTCACGATCTTACTCCCGCGCCCGGTTCCACCAAGAACCGCAAGCGCGTCGGCCGTGGCAATTCTTCGGGTCACGGCACCACTTCTGGCCGCGGCCAGAAGGGCCAGGGTTCCCGCTCTGGCGGCACCAAGGGTGCCGGCTTCGAGGGTGGCCAGACTCCGCTGGCTATGCGCCTGCCCAAGCTTCCGGGCTTCCGCAACCCTCGTCGTATCGAGTACACCGCCGTTAACGTTGAGCGTCTCGAGCGTAAGTTCGAGGACGGCGCTGTGATTGACGGTGCCGCTCTTAAGGCCGCTCGCATCACCAAGAGCGAG
>UQAU01000008.1 GCA_900539035.1 uncultured Collinsella sp.
GGGGCGCCAGGCGCCCGGATGCGTCATGCCGAAATGGCGCGAAGCACGCGGTTGACAAAACTATAGAGACACGTCCCAAATTGACTACTCCACCTTGTAGAGTCATTGCGCGGAGAATCCGCGTATTTGCTTCGCAAATACGCACCGGCTTCGGCCGCCTGCCGGCATCCTCGCCCGCTCGCTACAAACGCTTCGCGTTTGCTTAACGCCCGCGCCCTGCATAGAGTTCGATTCTCCGCGGTACGGACTAGAAATAAAAAGACAGGTAGATACGAATATCTGCCTGTCTGTTGCTTATGGTGGAGCTGGCGTTCATTCGGTCGAACACTTCGCCACCTGGACCTATAGCGCCAGGCAGCGACGGATTATCGCCCAAGCCGGCAGAACCGTCAAACGTGAACGCCACGCGCAGGCCGTCGTCATCGTCGGGACCGCCCAGCACCACGCGCGCCACGAACGTGCGCAGGAGCTGCGCGTCGTCCATCTCGGCGGCGGCCATGCCCTCAAGCCAGAACAGCGCGCGGTCGTAGTCAAGGCGGGCGGCCTCAAGGGCCTCGGCCGTGCGCAGCTCGTCCTTGAGGAGCGCCTGCCGCTGCTTCAGTGCGTCTATGCGCTCCTTGCCGCCCGGCGGCGCGATGCCCGACTCGATGGCCGCCCATATGTTGGAGAACGCCGTCTCGATCTTGGCCAGCTCGCCCTTTATGGTCTCGCTCAAGGGCCTCTCGTCGGCGCGCTCCTCCTCGGCGTCGGCCAGCATGCGAGCGATGCGCTCGCGGCTGTCGACGCTGCCCAGGGCCTCGCGCACGGCGTCGGCCACGCGCTTCTCCACGACATCGCGGCGCACGGTGCGCCCGCAGCTGCGGCAGCGGTAGTAGTGATAGGGCCTGCCCGACTTGCCCGTGCCGCTGGTGCCGGTCATCAGCCCGCCGTCGCGCCCGTCGTAGAGCTTGCCCGTGAGCGGGAAGTCCCACGCTTCGGTCTTGGCGCGGGGCCTGTGCGAGTCCTCAAGCATCCGTATCACCCTCTCCTCGTCATCCATGGGAACGATGGCGGGCATGCCGCCGGGCACGACCACGCCCGCGTAGCGGTACTCCCCGCCGTTCTCCCGCCGCATCAGTATGCGGCGCACCGTCTGGAAGCGCCACTTGCCGCCGCGCTTGGTGCGGTACGGCTCCCAGGCGCGCACCACGTCGGCCACCGACTTGCCCGACAAGACCATGCGCACGCCCAGGCGGATGGCGGCGGCCTCCTCCTCGTTGACCACGTAGCGCCCGTCCACTATGTCCCAGCCGTAGCGCACGCAGCCGTTGGCCATGCACCGCTCGGCGTTCTTCTGTATGCCGTCGCGTATGCGCTCGCCGTCGAGCGCGCTCTCGTACTCCGCCAGCACCTCCAGCATGCCCAGCTGCAGCACGCCCGCCGAGCCGTCCGAAATGTCCTCGCCCGCGTACAGTATCTCGACGCTGCAGCGGCGCAGCATGATGCGCGCCATGGCCATCTCGTCGCGGTTGCGCATGATTCGGGTAACTTTATATATGACCACGAAATCGAACAGCCCTCGCTTGGCGTCGGCCATCATGCGCTGGAACTCGGCGCGGTCGGTGTTGGTGCCCGTCTGCGCGAAGTCGCAGTACGTGGCCACCACGCGCAGGTCGTTCTCGGCGCAGTAGGCGCGGGACTTCTCCACCTGTATCTCTATGGACTCGCCGCGCTGGTTGTGGCTCGAGAAGCGGGCGTATATCGCCGCGCGCCCGCCCACGGCTACTCCATCTCGTCGGCGGCCTGGAACCACACCACCGTGCCGATCACGCGCACGGGTCCGTCGTCCATGCCGAAAATCATGTCCTCGTAGTCCTCGAAGCTGTCCGCCGACAGCATCAGCTTGGTGCTGCCCTTGTACCAGCGGCGCATGACCGCGCGGTAGTCCTCGGTCTCCACCACGGCGATGGACCCGTTGGCGGGCTGGCGGTCGGGGTCGACCAGCACGTGGCTGCCCTCGGGTATGACGCGGTTCATGCAGTCGCCCTCGACCTCCAGGGCGAACGCGCGCGGATGCCCGGCGCACACCGAGGCGGGCACCTCAACGCGGTGCGCTATCTCCTCCTCGTCGGCGAGCGCGCCGGCGTGCACGCGCCCGAGCGTGAGCAGCGGCACGGTTGCGCTGCTGGCCACCACGGGCATGGCACCGGAAGGCAAAACAACGCCATCTGTTCCCTCGTCAATAACCTCGCCTTTACTGATATTGAAATAATCCGCAATACGCTGAACTGCGCCCATGCGAGGCACTGCTCGCCCGTTTTCCCATTGAGATACGGCCATAGCGGAGACGGCGGCAACTTTGCCGAACTCCTCCTGCGTCATGTCGTGCTGCGTCCTAATCCTTCGGATGTTCTCGGCTATGCTCACGTGTCCTCCTTCCGCTGCGACCGTTAAAATCTTTTTACAGAATATGACAAATCTTCTTTACAGTCACTATATGTTTGGTTATAGTCTTAGGAATACCAAGCAAGGAGGTGATTCGATGGAATTGGTTGATGCGCGCAAGAAGGCACGGTACTCACAGGAGGCCGTGGCTGGCCTTCTCGGCATCTCGCGGCCCACGTACGCAAAGATGGAAAGCAACCCCGATAGCGTAACTATCGAGGACGCCAAAAAACTGGCAAAACTTTTCGGCGTGCGTGTGGCTGATATTTTTTTCGGCAGCAACGATAGTTAAACCTATAGATAGGAGAGAAACCATGACCACCAAGAGCCACCAGCCCGAGTTCGTCGCCGAGATCATCGGCAAAACGCTCGACCACCTCATCGACGACCGCAAGCGCGTGGCCGCCGACTTCGAGCTGGCCGAGAACGGCTGCATGGAGGAGACGCACGTCAGCCTCAAGCGCCGCATCGCGGCCATGTGGGGCTTCCAGACGAGCGGCATCGAGCTTCTGGAGGCGAGCACGACCTGGTTCGAGCTCGGCGGCATGCAGTTCAACGTCTACAGCTCCGTGCAGTTCAGCGTGAACGGCAAGGGCTGGAGCACCGACTTCAAGACCATCGCGCGCGACACCGCGTACGACGAGAAGGAGTAGGCCATGCTGAACGAGGTGACCGTACGGGGGGGTTCACCGCCCTCAACGTGAAGAGCGGCAAGTGCGTGCTGCAGTTTGAGCTGGACCCGAAGTTCCGCGACTTCATCCCCAAGCTGGTGGAGTTCACGGGGCAGATGCTCAACATCCACGTGTACGACGACCAGGAGGTGATGTTCGTGGATAGGGACACCGGTGAGGTCGCCTACGAGGACGCCCCGCTGCTTCTGCCGGGCGTCGCGGGCGAATGACCCCGATACAGCGCGCCATGTGCGACGAGTGCGCCGCCATGATGCGCGAGTTCTACAAGGACCCAGAGAACGAGAGGAAGTTCCAGGAATGGAAAAGATCAAGGGAAGGAGGGTGCGCGTCGCAGCCGGCAAGCGAAAGACGCGCACCGCAACGGTTCACTTCCGAACCGAGACCAGTGTAACACCCGAGCAGCGCCGCGAGAGGCTGCAGGCCGTTTTCGCCGCCCTGTTCGTCTGCGCGTGCATCGCCGCCACATGGGCGCTGGAGGCAACAGTATGGCCGAGGTAGACGCCAAGGCCCAGGCCCTCGTGGCCAAGGCGTGCGGCTGGGTTGCCTCGAACCCCGATACATGGGCGAAGCTGCGCCGCATCTGCTACCGCCTGATGCTGGAGGGCCACGTCATCCAGCGCGACAACGTGTACACCCTGGCGTGCCAGAACGGCATGACCGTGAGCGAGGCCAGCGAGTTCAAGCGCGACCACAACCTGTGGAGCGTGCTGTCCCGCTACATGGTGCTGCAGCGCCCCTCCATGCTGGCCGCCGTGAGCTTCCGCCGCACGCCGGTGGACTCCGTGGACCTGGTGGGCACGTGGGAGGCCATCGTGGGCCCAGCCGTTTTCGCCGCCTCCACGCTAACCGAGGCGCAGGGCATCTACGACAGGGGCGCGCAATGAGGTGCACCGTCACGGTCGAGGGCCGAATGCCGAGCCTGAACGACTACATCAGCGCCGAGCGCGCCAACCGCTACAAGGCGGCGGCCATGAAGAAGCGCGAGACGGCGCGCGTGAGGGCGGCGGCCATGCAGCAGCGCGCGCCGCGCTTCGAGCGCCGGGTGACCGTGCGCACCACGTTCTACGAGCCCGACATGCGCCGCGACGCCGACAACGTGGGCTTCGCGCGCAAGTTCGTGCTCGACGGCCTGGTGGCGGCGGGCGTAATCAAGGACGACTCCCGCAAGTACGTGGAGCAGTGCCCCGACAGGGTGCTCACCGACAGGGCGCGCCCCCGCGTGGTCGTGGAGGTGAGCGACGAGTGACCCGCCGAGACAAGGGCAGGCCACACAGGGCGTGGCGCAAGGCCGACCTCGACCGCATAGCCGAGCTGGCGGGAAAGGTGCCCGCCCGCGAGATTCGCCGCGAGCTGCGGCTGTCCAAGAACCAGTTGGATAACGCGCGGCGCTTGATCAACGCCAGCGGTGGCCACGTGTCCCTGCGCTGCTACCGCCACCGCCTGGAGCTGTGCCCGTCGTGCGGGTGCCGCAGGGCGACCCTCGGCAAGGACGGCATCTGCGAACCGTGCAGACGCCAGCAGCAGCTTGAGGCCATAGAGGCCCGCATAGCCGAGCTGCTGCCGAGGCTGACCGCAGAGGAGCGCCGCACCTACGAGCGCACCGAGTGTGGCCGAGAGAGCCGCGCCGACCCCATGCCGCAGGCCCCGGACACCTCGGGCATGAGCCGCTACGCCGCCGACAAGGCAGCAGAGGCGCACGACGAGGCCATGGAGCGGTGGCTGTGCCGTTACCTGTACCGCAGGGTCAAGGCGGCGCAGAAGCGCAAGGAGCGCATAGAGAAAAAAGTTCCGAAATCCTGAAAAGTTTTTATCACTTTTAGTTTTCCCAGTTAGGAGACCCAAATGCTCACGGAAATCATCAGCAAGACCGTCGCGGACAAGACGGTGGACAGCATCCTGAAGCGCATCGAGCGCGCCGTCCCCGTGCCCGAGCCGGGCGACGGCGGCTTCGACGCCGCCATGCGCCAGGCGTTCAACATGGGGGCCGCCTGCATGGCCGCGCAAATCAAGAACGGCCCCGTGCCCACCAAGCGCATCGCGCTCATGGGCGAGGTGGCCCGCGTGGCGTGCCGCGCCCGCCTGGTGGGCATGGAGTGCCGCGTGGTCGTAGACGAGGAGGCCCGCGCATGCAATCGCTAGAGGAGGTCGCGATCTGCGACGTGTACCCCTACGAGCGCGCCGACGGCGAGCCGATGAACCCGCGCGACTTCACCACCAGGGAGAGCGCCGAGCACATCGCGGGCCTGGCCGCGCAGTTCAAGGCCAACCGCCTCAACCCCGGCCAGCCCGTCATGAAGCCCATCCTGTACAAGGAGGGCGGCATCTACTGGATCATCGACGGCGAGTGCCGCGTGCGCGCCATGAGGGCCATCGGCACCGAGCGTTTCCTCGCCGAGGTCTACGACGACCTGGACGACGCCGAGCTGGCGCGCGTGGAGGCCGCCAAGGCCATGGTGGAGACCGACGCCAAGCTGGGGCTGACCGCCGAGGAGAAGTCGCGCGGCGTGCAGACCATGCTGGCGCTCGACATTCCCGACGAGGAGGTGGCCGTGGCCGCCCGCACCGACGCGGCCACCGTGGCCAAGGCGCGCCGCGCCGCCCGCAGGGTGCAGGACGCCGCCTACGACATGACGCTCGACCGCCTGGCCGCCATCGCCGAGTTCGAGGGCGACGACGAGGCCGTGGCCGGGCTGCGCGACTGCAAGCAGTCCGAATGGCAGCGCGTGTACGCGGGCCTGAAGGCCGAGGCCGAGCAGAGGCGCAACCGCGCCGAGGTGGTGGCGGTGCTTGCCGACGCGGGCGTCGAGTTCGTCGACGAATGCCCCGAGGGCTTCGCCGCATGCCGCACGTTTTCCGACTACCGCCCCGACCTGGCGGCGCTGGACGCCTACGTGGCCGACAACGCGGGCGCGGGGCTTCTGGCCGAGGAGACGTCGTTCGGCGTGACCCTGCTGGCGCCGGTGGCCGAGGGGGCCGACGAGGCCGCACAGGCCGCAGCCCAGCGCAAGGCCGACTTCCAGGCCGCCTACGAGGACGGCGCGAAGGCCCGCCGCGAGTGGCTTGCCGCCCATGTCGGCGACCCCAAGTCGATGCGCCGCACGGCTCTGGCGCTGACCGCGTTCGCCATGGAGGCCGAGGCCGTGGAATCGTTCGAGGAGCTGCTGGGCCGACCCATCGACCGCACGCCCACCGAGCTGGCCGTGGCCATGGGCTGGCGGGCAGCGTGGAACATGAGCGGCTGGACTGCCTGGGGCCTCATGGAAGGCGGCAGCTCCGTGTACCTCAACCGAGCGACGGTCGAGAACGTGACCATCATCTACGAGGCCATGAAGGCCGACGGCTACGAGCCGAACGCGGCCGAGACGGAAACCTACGAGGCGTGCATGGCGCGCCTGGGAAGCGAGGAGTAAATGAGCGAAGCAGTTGAGGCCGAGATCATCGAGCCCGAGGAGGCGTCAGAGCTGACCGTGGCGTACTCCCCCGCCGTGATCGAGGCCAACTTCGACGCCCTGGAGGCGCACGTGCGCAGGCTGGTGGCCGACTACGAGGGCGCGACCTACGACATGGGCAAGGACGAGAACGTGAAGGCCGCCAAGCGCGACCGCGCCTACCTCAACGGCATCGCCAAGGAGATAGACGAGCGCCGCAAGGCCGTGAGCCGCGAGTACACGAAGCCCCTGGCCGCGTTCGAGGACAGGTGCAAGGCCGTGGCGGGCATCGCGAAGCAGGCAGCCGACGGCATCAAGGCGCAGCTGGACGAGGCCGAGGAGGAGCGCCAGCTGCGCGCGTACGCCAAGCTGCGGGAGCACTACGAGGAGTTCGCCGGGCTGCTGGCCCCCGTCGTGCCCTATGAGCGTTTCCACGAGAAGCAGTGGACCAACAAGACCTTCGGCGAGGTGAAGGCATTCAGGGCCCTGGAGGCCAAGGTAGAGCGCCTGGCCCAGGACTGGGAAACCCTCAAGGCGCAGTTCCAGGGCGAGCCGTTCTACGACGAGGCCGAGCGCGAGCTGTTCGCCACCCTGGACCTGGGCGCGGCCATAACGGCGGCGCACAAGGCCGAGGAGGAGCGCCGGCGCATCGCCGAGCTGAAGGCGGCCATGGAGCCGGAACCCGTGGAAGAGCCCGAACCCGAACCCGAAGCGGTGCCCGAGCCCGCGGAATGCCAGCCCGCAGAGTTCCCGCAGCCGCTTGAGCAGATGCCTGAGCCGCAGCCCGCGCCCATGCCCGCCCCGGTGCCGCCAGCGCCGCCCGCACCGGCACCCGTGGCCATGGCGGGCGACCCGTGGACGGTCGTGGTGCCGTGCGCCACGCGCGAGCAGATGCAGGGCGTCGCGGCGGCCCTCAAGGCGCAGGGCGTCGTGGGCACCATCATGCACGGCACGGTGGGCCAGGTTTACGAGCGAATGAACGGAGGCTACTAGCATGACCCAGGAACAGCAGTCCATCGACCTCATGGCGGCCGTTGCCCGCGTGCAGCGCGCCGTGGTGGTGCCCAAGGCCAAGTACAACGCTTTCGGCAAGTTCAGCTACCGCAGCTACGAGGACATAGTGGCCGCGCTGAAGGAGCCGTGCGCCAAGGAGGGCCTGGCGTTCTTCATGACCGACGAGCTGGTGCAGATAGGCGACCGCTACTACGTGAAGTCCACGGCGTGCGTGTTCCCCGCCGAGGGCGGCGAGGGCCTGCTGCAGGTGAGCGCCTACGCCCGCGAGGACGAGCACAAGAAGGGCTCGGACGACGCCCAGGTGACCGGCATGGCGTCGAGCTACGCCCGCAAGTACGCGCTGTGCGGCGCGTTCGCCATCGACGGGCAGAGCGATCCCGACGCCATGGAGGAGCAGCCCGCGCCCGAGGAGAAGCAGCCGCCCGCAGACGGCCCCTTCACGGCCCACTGCCGCAGCTGCGGGGCGCGCTACCAGTTCGCCAGCATGCCGCAGTACATGGAGTTCGTGGCCAACAGCCCGTGCTGCCCGCGCCCCGACTGGCAGGTGGAGTAGATGCAGGCGCTCACCGAGGAGCTGGACGAGCTGACCGACAGGCTGGAGGCCGAGCTGAAGACCTGCAAGGAGTCGGGCTGCCAGTACGCCGAGAACGAGGCCGAGTACCGCAAGGCCCTGCGCATCGCCATCCTGAACGAGCGCCAGAAGGGCACGCCCGTCACCATCATCGGCGACGTGTGCCGGGGCCAGGAGCAGATAGCGGAGGCCAAGCGCCGCCGCGACTGCTCCGAGGCCATCTACAAGGCCTCGCAGGAGGCCATCAACGTAATCAAGCTGCGCATCCGCATGGTAGACGCGCAGATCACCCGCATCTGGAACAGCGGGGACGTAACCCAAGGAGGGTATCTATGAGCATCAACCGCGTGTGCATATCCGGCAACCTGACCCGCGACCCCGTGCTGCGCTCCACGTCTGGCGGCATGTCCGTGCTGTCCATGGGCGTAGCCGTCAACGACCGCCGCAAGAACCAGCAGACCGGGCAGTGGGAGGACTACCCGAACTTCGTGGGCTGCACACTGTTCGGCACCCGCGGCGAGAAGCTGGCGCAGTACCTCGCCAAAGGCAGCAAGGTGGCCATCGAGGGCAAGCTGCGCTACCGCAGCTGGAACGACCAGCAGACCGGCCAGAAGCGCAGCGCGCTGGAGGTCGTGGTGGACGAGCTGGAGTTCATGAGCGGCCAGCAACAGCAGCAGGGCTACGCGCCGCAGCAGTACGCGCCCCAGGCGGCCCCGCAAGCGCCGCAGGCCCGCACGTACGGCCAGGGACGCCCCGCCCCGGCACCTGCGCCGCAGCAGCCCGCCTACGCGCCGCAGCCGGCCACTCAACAGGCGTACGCGCCACAGCAGCCCGCGCCGCAGCAGCAGGCCATGCCCGATCTGTACGACGAGGATATCCCGTTTTAGGGAAGGCGACGGCGACACTATGGGCATGGTTATACACGACGACTTCTGGGCGGCCGCGCAGGCCATGCCCGAGAAGCAGCGCGCGCCGTTCATCTACGCCATCGTCGAGTACCGGTTCACGGGCAAGGAGCCACAGGGCAGCCCCGCGTGGCTGCCTACCTTCCTGGTGCTCAAGGGCAGGCTCGACATGGGCGACGAGAAGAGCGAGCGCGCAAGGAAGGCGGCCAACGCCCGCTGGGGCAACAGGCCGGGGAAGGAAGACGCGGTGGACGATGCGGCGGCACGGGTGCAAGCCGATGCGCAAGCACATGCGGGAGCATATGCGGATACAGATGCAGTCGCACATGCGCAAGCAGATGCGGATGCACATGCAGGCGCATCGAGTTGCGGCAATGCAGAGGTTGAGGTTGAGGTTGAGTATATAGATAACCCCTTAATCCCCTTTGACGAAATCGTGCATGCGCTCAACGAGGCAGCCGGCACCCGCTACCGCTCAAGCAGCGCCAAGACCCGCAGGCTGATACACGCCCGCTGGGCCGAGGGCTACCGCCTCCCCGACTTCCTGGCCGTCATCGACACGATGGCAGCCGAGTGGGCGGGCGACCCGAAGATGGCCAAGTACCTGCGGCCCTCCACGCTGTTCTCGCCGAAGTTCGAGGACTACGTGAACCGCGGCCCGAGGACCCGGAAGGAGGCCGACGGCTATGCCGAGTACGACTGAGTGCCCCCACTGCGGGGCGCAGCTGGAGGTCCGCTACGTGGTGCTGGCTGGCCGCCGCACCTTCTGCGGCTGGAAGCCGTGCGGCTGCCCGGGTGCCGTGGCGGAGCGCGACGAGCGTTCGCGCCTTGAGGCCAGGGCCAAGGCCGAGGAGGCCGCAGCCAAACGCCGCCGGGCCTACGAGCGGGCCGGAATCAAGCCCCGCTTCATGACGGCCGCCTCCCCCATGGCCGAGGGCATTGCCGCGAAGGTTGAGCAAGGGCGCGGGGCGTACATCTGCGGCCCCGTGGGAACCGGCAAGACCCACCTGGCGAGCGCCGTGGCGCGGCTCCTGGTGGACGGCGGCACCAGCGTGAGGGTGACCGACATGCTGGGCGTGCTGGCCGCCATCAAGGGCACCTACGGCGGCGACGGCACCGAGGACGGCGTGCTGTCCAGGCTCTCCCGCGTGGGGTGCCTGGTGCTGGACGACCTGGGCAAGGAGTCCCCCACCGACTGGACGCTGGGGCAGGTGTTCCGCGTCGTGAACGACAGGTACGAGAACATGAGGCCCGTGGTCGTGACCACGCAGTACGGCAAGAGCGACCTCATACGCCGCCTGGCCAAGAACGGCGACGAGGAGACGGCGGTGGCCATCGTGAGCCGCCTGTCGGAGATGTGCGACAAGTACGAGCTGCAAGGCAAGGACAGGAGGCTATCGAATGGCAAACGTTGACACGCTGCCCGAAATCCTGCGCCCCCTCATGGAGGGGCCGAGCATCGAGACGCCCAGGTGCGCCGTGTGCGGCGCGCCGTGGCCGCTCAACCGCCA
This sequence comes from uncultured Collinsella sp., assembly GCA_900539035.1. Taxonomy (GTDB): domain Bacteria; phylum Actinomycetota; class Coriobacteriia; order Coriobacteriales; family Coriobacteriaceae; genus Collinsella. Next base: position 10,546 of record UQAU01000008.1, read on the forward strand.
CCACATCGTGAGGCGCGGGGCGGGCAAGCTGTTCCGCGACGGGCGCGAGGTTCCCAAGCCCACGGTGATGCTGTGCGGCAGCGGCAACGGCAGCGGCTGCCACGGGCTGGCGCACGCCAACCGGCTGCACTTCCGCTGGGTCAGGGCCGAGCAGAGGTTCAACCGCCCCGCCCCGCCGGGCTCGGGGCACTGGGAGTACCTGCTGCTGCCGGAACCGACCAAGTACGCGGACGCCCTGGCCATGGACGGCTGGGGGCGGCTGCCGAGGGGCAGGCGGTGCATGTGAGCGGGTACGAACCTTCAAGCGGGTGGAACCTCCCGCCCGGGTGCTTCGAGTCCGACCCCAGGGCACCGTGGAACCGGCCCGACCCGTGGGAGGGCCGCACGTGCCGGGAGTGCCGCTTCTGCGGCCGCGTGCAGGGCGCTGGCGGCGAGGCCGTGTGCGCCTGCGATGCCATGACTGGCGGCGGCCCCGACGTGGAGGCGGTAGACGAGACAAGCGAGGCATGCGAGTGCTTCGAGTTCGAATAGGAGACGAAACGATGAAGAAGACCTACGTGGTGGCCACGAAGAGCGACGTGGTGCTGGCGTTCGAGAGCAGATCGGACGCAGACGAGTACGCAGGCGAGCACGACGGCATGGCGGTGCTGCCGGTGCCGTGCGTGGGGGCCTACGAGTACCCCAGCGAGAGGTCGGCCACCGACTGGGACCGAATCGCCGACGCTCTGCCGAAGGGAGGCGAGCAGGCATGAGGCTGTACATGTGCGCATGCGAACGCTGCGGCAAGGAGGTGCCGGCGACCCTGGCGGGTTACGCCAAGATGGTGCTGAGGAACAGCGCGCGAATCGACGGCAAGGCAAGGGCCTTGTGCCCGGAGTGCGCCGAGAGCCTGCGGGCGTGGTTCCTCGCAGGCGCGGTGAAGCCGGAAGGAAGGGAGTAGCCATGGGAATCATCTGCGATACCTGCGGGCGCGATATCGACGCCCTGGGGCAGGACAACATGGGCGTGGACGAGCCGCTGTGCGAGGACTGCTGGAACGAGCGGCAGAGCCACGCGGTGGGGTCTCTGCGCCGCGAGGTACGCGAGCTGAGGTCCGAGAACGCACGATTGCGCGAAAAGCTGGACGCCAAGGCCGAAAAGGCTGTCGCGCATCTGAAAGTGGAGGTAGGCCCCGCGCTCGGGGTCGCCGCCCTGCGCCTGAGCATCGAGAACGCGTACGAAACGAGCCGAGAGCGCGCCCTGGCGCTCACGAAGCTGGACGAGTGCAGGCTGTGGCTGGGATGCTGCGAGCCCAAGGAGACGGCGGCTCCCGCTGCGGGCAGCGCGGCCCAAAACGCCGCCGCACCGTGCCTGAAGGAGGAAGGCTTCGCCATGCTGGGGCAGGATGCCCTGCGCAAGGTCGCCAAGCCCATGCTGCGGATGGCGGTGGAGTAGCCATGGAGCAGCAGACGAGGAAGAAGCGCCGACCCAGCATCGAGGTGCGCTGCCCGAAGTGCGGCATGCGCGAGATATGGCACCACCTGCCAAGGGGCGGCGACCGCTGCCGCTGGTGCGGGCACCTGTTCGAGGACTTCACGTACCGCAAGGTCGGCCCTGGTGCGGAGGAGGACGCGCGATGACGAACTGGGAGCACTTCTTCGGAACGCCCGAGCGCGCCGCGCAGATGGAGGTGGAGTTCCAGCCGTGGCCGCTCATCATCATCGTGAAGCGCACGAGCCGAATGAGCGCATGCACGTCGAGCCACCAGCTCGTAGAGTGGTTCTACGAGGAGGCCGAATACCTGAAATGGCTCAAGGCCGAGCACGACGACGGCACCATCAGATGGGAGGACGAATGAACCGCCCGGGGTGCAACTGGGGCTGCCTGCTTTTCATAGCGGCGGCGATCGCCATAGACGTGGCCGCGTTCTTCGCCATGCGCGCGCTGGCGGCCGGCCTCGTGGCCTTGGCAGCGGCGGCGTGCGGGTAGGGACAACCGAATACGGAAATAGGCAGAGGGCCGTCCTTCGGGGCGGCCTTTTCCGTGCCCGGCGACACGCTTGCGACCATATGGGCCGAGAGATAGGAGACGCATGGCGAGAGGCGAGACATACGAGGAGTTCACGGCGAAGTTCGAGCCGAAGAGGACGACGGACGACTGCTACACCCCGCCCGAGGTGTACGACTGCGTGCTGCGGTGGGCGCACCGGGAGTACGGGTTCGACCTGGCGAAGGTGGCGCGCCCGTTCTATCCGGGCGGCGACTACGAGCGCGAGGAGTACCCGCAGGGCTGCACGGTGGTGGACAACCCGCCGTTCTCCATCCTGAGCAAGATCGTCAAGCACTACCAGGAGCGCGGCGTGGGCTTCTTCCTGTTCGCCCCCACCCTGACGTGCATGGGCATCCGCAACTGCTGCAAGGTCGTGACGGGCGCCGGCGTGACGTACGCCAACGGCGCAAGCGTCAACACGTCGTTCGTGACCAACCTCGACCCCGCCCAGGCTCGCAGCGCGCCCGACCTGCGCTCCGAGCTGGATGCCGCGATAGAGCGCCTGCGCCGCGAGAAGGCCAAGGCGCTGCCGAAGTACGAGTACCCGGACGAGGTGCTGACCGCGCCCATGCTGGCGCGCTACTCCAAGTACGGCATCGACTTCCGCGTGGGGCCGCAGGAGTGCAGCTTCACGAGGGCGCTCGACGCGCAGCGCGGGCAGGGCAAGGCGATATACGGCAGCGGCTACCTCATATCAGAGCGTGCAGCCGCAGAGCGTGCAGCCGCAGAGCGTGCAGCCGCAGAGCGTGCAGCCGCAGAGCGTGCAGCCGCAGAGCGTTTCGCGCTTTCGCCGCGCGAGCGCGATGTGATCGCGTCGCTTGGCTAGCGCGAAACTAATCAGGAAGGAGGCCGCAGGTGCCCAAGAAGGACAAGCCGCTCACGGCGAAGCAGGAGGCGTTCGCCCGCGAGATGGCCAAGCCCCGCGCCAAGCAGCAGGACGCGTACCGCGCGGCCTACGACTGCAAGCGGATGAACTACAACTCGATAAGCTGCGCCGCCTCCAAGCTGATGCGCGACCCACGAATCGCGCACAGAATCCAGGAAATCCGCGACGCGGCCGCCAAGGACTGCCGCTGGGAGCTGCAGGACGCGGCCGCCCCGCTGTTCGAGGTGCTGGACGGCGCGCTGCCCATCTTCCGCCGCCAGGCGGCCGAGGGCAGCATCAACGGCGACGCGCGCCTGGCCATAACCGAGAGCGTGAAGCTGCTCAACGACATGTTCGGCGTGGACGGCGCGAAGGCCGCCATGGCGGAGGCGGGGGTGACCATCGTTGACGACCTCGGTTAGGCTCTCGGACGTCGTGGCCTCCGTGTTCGCCGGCGTGTGGCGCTCCATCAAGGCGCACGAGTTCACGCACTACTGGTTCAAGGGCGGGCGCAACTCCACCAAGTCGTCGTTCATATCCATCGCCATCGTGCTGCTGATCATGCGCAACCCGGAGGCCAACGCCGTCGTGCTGCGCAAGGTCGGCAACACGCTGCGCACGTCCGTGTACGAGCAGATAGGCTGGGCGTGCGACGTGCTGGGCGTGGCGCACCTGTTCGACTTCGGCCTGTCCCCCATGGAGGTGACGTACCGCCCCACCGGGCAGGTCATACGCTTTGTGGGATGCGACAAGCCGAAGAAGCTGAAGTCCGCGAAGTTCCGCACCGGCTACTGCGCCGTGGTGTGGTTCGAGGAGGTAGACGAGTTCGACGGCATGGACGAGGTGCGCAGCGTGCTGGCCACGTTCCTGCGCGGCGGCGACATGTTCTGGGTGTTCTACAGCTACAACCCTCCCCGCTCGGCTCGCAACTGGGTGAACAAGGAGGCGCGCGACCTGGAGGCCCACCCGGGCGAGGACGGGCGCTTCATATGCCACACCACGTACCTGGACGTCATAGACGAGCACCCCGAGTGGATAAGCGCCGCCGCGCTGGCGGAGGCCGAGCGCAGCCGCCGCAAGACGCCCGAGTCCTACCGCTGGCAATGGCTCGGCGAGGTCATCGGCACGGGCTCCGAGGTGTTCCCCGACAAGCTGCTGGACATACGCCCCATAACGGACGAGGAGCGCGCGTCCATCTCGCTGCGCTCGTTCGGCGTGGACGCGGGCAGCGTCCACCCGTGGGTGTTCATAGAGGCGGGTTACGACGAGAACGAGCGCGTGCTGTACCTGCTGGACGAGGAGAGCCGCCAGGGAACCGAGGCCATCGACGTCAAGACCGCCGAGCTGGTGGCGGCCAAGCTGCAGGCGGCCGAGGACCCCGCCGCCGACGTGTGGTGCGACAGCGCGGCGCGCGGCATGATCCTCTACTACCAGGAGCAGGGCATCGGCGCGCAGAAGTCGCTCAAGCAGGGCCTGAACGCGCCCAAGAGCCGCATCAGGTGGATGCAGAACCTTACGCGCATAGTCATCGACCCCGACCGCTGCCCGCTCGCCGCCAAGGAGTTCCCCGAGTTCGAGTACGTGTCGAACGGGCAGGGCGACATAACCGAGACACTGCCGAAGGTGAACGACGACGCGATAGACGCGGCGGGCTACGCCGCAGGACTGTGGATAAGGAGCAACCTCTGATGGAGAAGCGAGGCAACACGGGCTACGCCGAGGCGTGGCTGCGCCGCATGGGATACCAGCCGGACACCCGCATGCAGGGCATGGTGGGCGTCTGGTTCGGCTGGTTCGCGGCGAACAACGGCTGGTACCACTACAGCGAGCGGCGCGGCTTCCGCGTGTACAAGCGCGAGCGCGCCAGCCTGCACCCGGCGGCGCTCGTGGCCGACGAGTGGGCCAGTCTGCTCATGAACAAGAGCACGATCATCTCCAGCACGAGCGACGAGCGCCGCGCCTGGATGGCGCGCTACTTCGCCAACCCCAAGGCGACGGGCGGCGTCGGCGACGAGGGGCACGAGGACGGCCAGGCCGCGCAGCAGCCCACGGAGGACAGCGACGCGCCCACATCGTTCGCCATGGACAACGCCGACTTCATAGCCCGCGCGTTCGCCATGGGCACGGGCGCGTGGGTCATCGAGCCGCGAGGCGTGACCGACAGCGCCTACACGCCCGACGCCGAGCTGCGCATCGTGCGCTACGACGCCACGCAGATAGTCCCGCTCACGTGGAGCGCCGACGACTGCACGCAGTGCGCGTTCGTGGGCCGCGTGGAGGCCGCCGGGCGCGACTACGACCAGTGCCAGGCCCACGTGCTCAAGGGCGGCACCTACCACATCCTCACGCAGCTGTTCGACACCAAGACGCACAAGCAGGTGGCGGTCGAGGGCATCAGCGCCGACATGGACACGCGCTGCACCCGCCCGCTTTTCGCGCTGGTGCGCCCCGCCGTGTCGAACCGCTTCTACGATTACTGCGCGATGGGCGCGAGCGTGTACTGCAACGCCGTGGGGGCCATGAAGGTGGTCGACGAGGCCGCCACCTCCCTGCTCGACCACATTCGCGTGGGCCGCCCGCGCACGTTCGTGGACAAGACCCTCATAGAGTCCAAGACCGACAAGGGGCCGGACGGCAGCCTCACGAAGACCTACTACGCCTTCGGCGAGGCCGACGACACCATCTTCAGCATGAACCCCGGCGACGAGGGGTCGGCCAAGATTCAGACCGTTCAGAGCGACCTCAAGGCCGACGAGAACGCCAGCGCCATCAACACGGGCCTGCGCCTGCTGTCGGTGGCGTGCGGCTTCGGCAACGGCTACTTCTCCTGGGAGTCGCACACGGGCCTGAAGACCGCCAAGGAGGTGGCGGCCGACAACTCGCAGCTGATGCGATCCATCCACCGGCACGAGAACGCCCTGCGCAAGTCCATCGTGCGCCTCGTGAACGGCATGGCCGACGCGTGCCGCAGCATCAAGGGCGAGGCCGTGCCCTACGGCGACGTCACCGTGGACTTCGACGACTCCATCATCAGCGACACGCAGAGCGCGCGCGAGATGGCCATGAGCGAGGTCGGCGCGGGCATCATGGCCCCGTGGGAGTACCGCCGCCGCTTCTACGGCGAGACCAGCAACGAGGCCAAGGCCAACGTGCCCGAGCAGCAGGGCGGCGCGTTCGACATGCTGGGCGACGGGCTCGCCTGATGCTGGGGCCGGACTACATAGAGCACTTCACCGACGCAGCGCAGGGGGCCATGGACGAATACACCCTGCGCCTGGTGTGCATCTACGCCGCGCTCATAGGCTCCATCGACTTCGAGGGCGACAGCGCCTACTCGCAGGCCGCCCGCAAGGCGGCGCTTGCCGCCAAGGACGTGCAGAAGGCCATGAACGAGGAGGGCCGCAGAGCCGCGCGCGAGGCTGCTAAGGCTGCGGCCGAGGCCGTGGCCAAGAGCGCCGAGGCCGACCTGGCCACGCTGGGCACGGCCATGGGCGCGCTGTCCAAGACGATGCAGTGGAGGCTGCACAACTCATCGCGGGCCACGGCGGCGGGAGTGCAGGACGTCGTGAGCCGCGACAACCTGAAGATGCCCGCCAACGTGCAGCGCGCCTACCTCGAAGTCGTGGCGCAGGCCGTGGCTCGGGTGAACTCGGGCATGGCGGGCTACGAGCAGGCCACCCGCGAGGCCGTGCTGAAGCTGGCGCGGCGCGGCGTGTCCGTCGTGGACTACAAGAGCGGGGCGTGGGCGCAGCCCGACGTGGCCATGCGCCGCCACATTCGCACGCAGGCGGTGCAGGCCGGCAGCCGCAACACGCTGGAGCTGCTTGAAGAGACCGGGCACGACCTCGTGCAGACCTCCTCGCACGGCGGGGCGCGCGAGAGCCACGCCAAGTGGCAGGGCCGCGTGTTCAGTCTGTCGGGCAAGTCCAAGAAGTACCCGCCGTTCTACCGCGAGACGGGCTACGGCTCTGTCGATGGCCTGTGCGGCGCGAACTGCAAGCACGACTTCGGCATCTACGTGGAGGGCCAGCAGCTGCGGTACGAGCGCGATCCAGATGGCGGCGACGAGAAGCGCGAGGAGCGATACCAGGCAGAGCAGAAGCAGCGCGAGCTTGAGCGCGGCATACGCGCCGCTAAGCGCGAGGCAACGGCCCTGGAGGCCGCCGGGCTCGACAACACCAAGGAGCGCCTGCGCCTGGGCAAGCTGCAGAAGCGCCAGCGCGAGCACATAGCCGCCCATCCCTACCTGTCCCGCGAGCGCACGCGCGAGGCCGCCGTGGAATCGAAGGAGCGCATCTACCCGCTTGCCACGGACAAGACCTGGGTGCGCGAGAAGTTCATGCCGGGCAAGGGCGCGGGCACCGCCGCAGACGTGAGCCGCCGCGCCGTGAACGGCAGGGCCTACCACGACAAGGTGGCGTCCCTTCCCATCCCGAAGCGCGCAAGCGAGGCCGTGTACGCCGAGAGCCGCCGCATCCTGCGCGACCGCGACGGCACGGGCTACGAACGCATGTCCGTCGTGTCGTGGAAGAAGGGCGAGCGCGTCACCGACACCTTCGGGCACGGCCTGAAGAGCCAGGCGTGCGGCCTGACCGCCAAGCAGGTGGAGGTGTGCAGGCGCACCAAGGGCGGCGTGGTGCTGATCCACAACCACCCCATGAGCTCGCCGCCGTCGTGGACCGACATTCGAACGGTGGCGGAAAACGACTGGGTGCGCAGCTCGGTGGTGGCGTGCCACGATGGTACAATCTACGAAATCAAGGTGAACGACCGCAGCGTCGTGCAAGCGTACGAGGAGCTGCGAGAGCTGGCGAAAAGAGAGTGCCCGAACGCGGGCGGCGACGTTATCGACCAGCTTGCCACCGAAATGCTCTACGAGCGAAACGAGGAAGCGAAATGGTTCAGGCTGACAAAAAAGAAGTGACGCCAGAGGATTGGGTGCTCGTCATAGACGACAGCGCCTCCGAGTCGAAAGCCGCCGAAAAGCTGACCAAAGAAGAGCGCGAGGAGCTTTTCGCCAAGTCCCGCAAGGTTCTGCGCGACGCGGGGCTGATGAAGTAGACCAAGCGACAACCGAGTAGACGCACGGCATCAAGGCCGCCCATCACGGGCGGCCTTTTCTTTTGCCTGGCGACACCTCGGGGAAGATGCGGTCACGCGATGGGGCGGCGACAACATGCCCCGCACGCGACCGCGGCGACAACGGCGGGCCATCCAAGCGCGCAGGGAAGCGCGACAACCAAACACGGAAGGAGCAAGCGATGGCGGACGACAACAAGCCCCAAGGCAACGAGGGCGGCGACAACGGCCAGCAGACCGAGCCCGCGAAGGAGGTCGTGTCCTACGCGAAGTACAAGCGCGAGACCGACGAGTACCAGGAGCAGGTGAAGGCCCTCAAGGCCGAGCTGGAGCAGCGCGACAAGCAGATCGAGGAGTTCACCGCCAAGGCGGGCAACGCCGACGAGCTGCAGGCCGCGCTCGACAAGGCCAAGGCCGACAACGAGGCGTACAAGGCCGACGCCGAGAAGCGCGAGGCCGACATGCGCCGCGACTTCGCCATCGACACCAAGCTGGCGCAGATGGGCGTGCGCAACGCCAAGGCGGCGCGCGCGATCATCCCGAACATCGCTGACGCGAAGCTGGACGAGCAGGGCAACCTCACGGGCATCGACTTCGAGGCCCTGAAGAAGGATAACGCCTACATGTTCACCGACCAGCCCCGCGAGAGCGCGGGCGGCGACCCCAAGGGCGGCGCAGGCTCCGACGGCCTGGCCGACTTCCGCGCAGCTTTCGGACTCACCGACGAATCTTCAAAGGAGTAAATCATGCCAAACAGCATCGAACTGCCCAAGGGCTACGAGAACGTGCTCATGGAGGCGTACCGCAAGGAATCCCTGACCGCAGTGCTTGAGAGCGCCGCGCCGCAGGGCAACATCGCGCAGATGGAGCAGCTGGGCGAGTTCTACTATCCCGTCTACTCCATGGGTGGCCTGGGCGACGTGCAGGCCAACGGGCGACTGCCTCAGAACAGCGGCGCGTCCCTGACTTGGAAGCCCATCAGCGCCAACTACGACCGCGGCACCATCCTGGAAATCGACCAGAAAGTGGACGCCCAGTCCTTCAATCTGGCGTTCGGCAACGCCGCCGCGCACTTCAACCGCACCAAGGTGGTGCCCGAGGGAGACGCGTTCGTGTTCTCCACGCTGTGCGCAGGCACCGGCATCACCAAGGAGCAGAAGACCTACGCCGACGGCGCGGACATGCTCAAGGGCCTGAACGCCGCCATGTGCGACATGGACGAGAAGGAGGTGCCGGAAGAGGGCCGCGTGCTGTTCATCACCCCCACCCTGCTGGGTATGGTGAAGGACCTGGACACCACCAAGTCCCGAGAGGCGCTGGACGGCTTCTCCTCCATCGTGAAGGTGCCGCAGTCCCGCTTCTACAGCGCCATCGACCTTTTGGACGGCACCACCAAGGACGAGGAGATCGGCCACTACAAGAAGGGCACCGGCGCGGTGGACATGAACTTCCTCATCGTCCACAAGGACGCCGTGGTGCTGCGCTGGAACTTCGCGCACGGCAAGGTCATCGACGCCGAGGACAACCAGCAGGGCTTCGGCCACCTGTTCAAGTACCGCAAGTACGGCGTGTGCGGCGTGCGCGAGAACCTGGCGCACTACATCACCGCAGGCATGAAGGCCGCGTAGGAAGGAGGCGCGACATGCGCACCGTTGGACTGGCCTTCGAGAAGGAGGCCCCGAAGAAGGCCAAGCCCGCCAAGGGCAAGGCGGAAAAGCCCGAGGCGAAGGCCGCAGACGAGCAGCCCGCCAAGGGCAAGGCGGAAAAGCCCGAGGCGGCCGAGGACGATGGAAACTAGAGCCCCGACCCACGAGGACTACCTGGCAGCCGGGCGCGGGGAGCTGTCCGCCGAGGAGTTCAAGGCGGCGCTCCCCCACGCCACGGCAGCCGTGCGCGACCTGATCTTCCCCAACGAGCCGGACGGCTCCGAGGAGTGGGCGCGCGCGGTCATGGCGGCCTGCGAGGTCGACGCCGCGTACGGATGCTCGGGCGGCATCATGGAGGGCGGCGGCTTTACCGTCGGCTCGTTCTCGTGGAACCCCGGTACCGAAGGGGCCAGCACCTACCGCAGCGACATGGAGGCCGCCGTCCGCCGCGAGCTGCTTGGAACGCCGCTGCTCTACGCGGGCATCGGGGGTACCAGATGATGCGGGTGCCGCGCTCGGCGCGGCCCTCCACCATGTTCGTCAAGGTGCCCAGGGAGGGCGGCTACGGCGGCGAGTTCGAGCAGCCCGTCGAGGTGCGCCGCGTGCGCTTCGAGCCCGTCTCGGCGTGGCTCGTGCGCGAGTACGCCCTAGGCGACGGCGCGCAGGGCCTCGTGATAGCAGACGGCGCGGACAGCCCCGGCATGTTCGACGTGCCCGTGGGCAGCCGCGTGAGCATCGACGGGGGCGAGTGGATGAACGTGGCGAGGTGCACGCCCCGCCGCGCGTTCGGCACCCGTCCCCACCACTGGGAACTGGAGGTGAGGTAGCCATGCCCGCAGCAGTTACGGTCGACCTGACCAAGCTCATGAAGCGTTTCAGCGCGAAGGAGCTGGAGGCCAAGCAGGTGAAGTTCGCCATGAGCGTGGCCGAGGACATGAACGCGTTCACGCCAGAGGACACCAAGCGCATGCACAACTCCATGCAGGCCGCCTCCGACTTCAGGCAGGGCCTCGTCATATGGGACGCCGACTACGCCGCCTACGTGCGCGACCTGCCCGACAGCTCCATCAAGCACGGCAAGAACCCGAGGGCCAAGGCCGACTGGCCGAAGGCCGCGAAGGAAGCGCATGGCGAGGACTGGGAGCGCCTGGCCGTCGACCTCCTGACCGAGGGGGCGTGACATGGCCCCGGACGTGATGGAGGCGGCGAAGGCCGCCATAGAGGCCCTGGGCTACGGCCCGGTGCTCCTCACCCGCCTGGCCGCCTCGCGCGGCCACGACGACGCGGTGGTGCTGCGGCCCATGCCCACCACCGACGCGGTGCGCCACATGGACGGCACCCGCCGTGTCGGATACGTGCTGCAGGTCATCGTGAAGGACACCTCCGAGGCCAAGGCCATGGGCGACGCCTACGACCTGGCCGACGCGTTGGACGGGGCCGACCTGTCCTCGCCCACCGGCTCCTACGGCTTCATCAGCGCGGCGCTGTACACAGAGCCGCAGGAGATAACGCCGCCGGAGGGCGGGCCGTACCTGTGGGAGTTCCGAATCAAAGCGACCATAACCATAGAGAAGGGATAACGATGGCAAAGAACCAAGACCTGGGCTTCGCGCCCAACTACATGAGCGCGCTGGAGATCGACACCACGCCAGACGCGGCCAGCCCCACGTGGGCCATCTTCTCGCGCGGCATCACCGAGGTGAAGCCGACCACCAACGAGACCACCGAGACCAAGGACTACTACGACGGCTACGGCACTCCCACCGACAAGGTGAAGAGCGTGCAGCCGCAGTACGAGGTCACAGGCGACCGCTGCTACGGCGACCCCGCGCAGGACTTCGTTGCCAGCCTGGCGCTTGAGACCGGCGAGGGCCGCACGGGCCACTTCCGCCACACCGACCCCAACGGCGACGTGGTGGAGGGCGACTGCACCTACCTGGGCCTGACCGTCGGCTCGCAGCAGGGCGCGGCGTCCGACCCCGGCGCGTTCTCCTGCACAATCTCGGGCGCTGGCGCTATGCGCTACATCCCCGCCAACAAGCTCAAGCAGCCCACGGGCGTCACCTGCACCGCGCCGACCGGCCCGTCCGTGGGCAAGTCCATGAAGCTCGCGCCGACCGTCACGCCCGCCGAGGCGAACGCCAAGTGCTTCTTCGCATCGGGCAACACCGACGTGGCCACCGTCGACAGCGACGGCAACGTGACGGGCGTGGCCGCAGGCGAGGCGGTCATCACCGTGCGCTGCGCGTCCAAGCCGAGCATCTGCACGCAGGTGAAGGTCACCGTGGCGGCGAAGTAGCCGCAGGCGACACCAGACATAACCTCCTGGACATGGGGGCGCGGGCTAGTGAGCGGCCCGCGCCCCTTTTCTATGCCCGACGCTCACCGCTCACGAAAGGGGCAACAAATGGAACTTCTGAAAAACATCCGCGCGTACGAGGACGTGTTCTTCGAGGACCCCGAGGAGAACCCCGACACGCCGCGCTTCCGCGTGTGGTTCGACGACAAGCACATCGAGGAGTACCTGGCCAAGGTCGGCAACGCCATCGACCGCGCGCAGGCCAACGAGCAGATGGCCCGCGAGGCCGACACCCCCGAGAAGGCGGCCGAGGCCAACGCCGCGCAGGCCCGCCTCATGAAGCGCACCATCTCGGCGTTCATCGGCACCGAGGGCTGGGAGCAGCTGCTCGCGTGGATGGGCGGCGACGAGGGCCCCATCGCGCCCGAGGAGAACATCCGCATCCTGGGCGAGGTCTTCGCCACGTTCCTCAACATGTTGGCGCGCCACGCGACCAGCGAGCAGCTGATGGCGTGCGGCCTTGCATACAGCGAGCGCGCCGATCAGGTCCAGGCGCTCAACCGCGCCCAGCGCCGCGCCAAGGCCAAGCGCAAGAAGAAGGGCGGCAAGTAATGCTGCCAGCCGCGCTCACGGCCGAGCGGGTGCGGCTGCCCGACGGCACGAGCGCCACGCGCTACCCGTGGAACGGCGAGGAGGTGCTGGTGCGCGACGACGCGCTCACGATCATCCGCGTCATCGAGGTGCTGACCGACGAGGGCAAGTCCGACGACCAGCGCCGGGACGAGTTCCTGGCGCTGTTCTTCGTGGACTGGGCGGACGCGTGGTGCGCATGCGACTACGACGCCGCCGAGTTCGTGCGGATGCGCGACGCGGCGGTATGGGACATGTGCGGACTCGACCTGACCGGCGACCGCCCGCACGAGACCCCGCTGTGGGACTTGGAGGAGGACGCGGCGCGCATACGCACCAGCTTCCGCCAGGCCTACGGCATCGAGTGGGACGAGGTGCGCGGTCGAATCAGCTTTGCCGAGTTCGTGGCACTCGTGGGCGGCTGCCCGCAGGACACGCCGCTCGGCGCGGCCATCCACTACCGCAACCCGGCGACCAAGCCGAAGCCAACCAAATACAACAGGCAGGAGGTCGAGGCCTGGAACGCCGCCCACAAGGCGTTCGAACTCGGCAAAGGCCGCAGCTCACACGGCTCTGAGGAAGGAAGCGACGCGGCGATGCGCGATGTGTTCGCCGCGCTCAAGAGAGCGACGAGGTGAGCATGGACGGCAACGTCATCATCAAAGCGGTGCTCGACACCGTTGACGTATCCAAGAACATCAAGGCCCTGGAGCGCGACCTCCAGGGCATCTCCTGGAAGAACATAACCGAGGGCGACGAGAAGGCCGCGAAGCTGTCGTCCTCGTTCAAGAAGGCCGGCACGGCCGCCACGGTGACGCTGACCGCGCCCGTGGTGGCCGCCGGCAAGGCCGTATTCGGCGTGGCCAGCGACTACGAGCAGGCCAACGCCCGCATAGCCGCCGCGTTCGGCGTGTCCGGCGAGGAGGCCGAGCGTTTCAGCGGCATAGGCAAGCGCATATACGAGGGTGGCTGGGGCCAGTCCCTGGACGAGGTCAACGATGCGCTGATCCAGTGCAAGTCCACCCTTCGCGACGTGTCCGACGAGGACCTGCAGACCGTCACCACCAACGCACTCATGCTGTCGGACACCTTCGGCGCAGACGTGAACGAGTCCATACGCGGCACCAACGCCCTCATGGAGGGCTTCGGGCTGTCCGCCACCGAGGCCAGCGACCTGCTGACGGCGGGCATGCAGCGCGGCCTGAACTACACCGACGAGCTGGGCGACAACCTGAGCGAATACTCCGTGCGATGGGGCGAGGCGGGAATGAGCGCCAGCGAGTACTTCTCGCTGCTCGAAGCGGGCACGTCCAACGGCGCGTACAACCTGGACAAGGTGGGCGACTACCTCAACGAGTTCCTGACGGCGCTGTCCGACGGCCGCATGGAGGAATCCATCGGCTCGTTCAGCGAGGGCACGCAGGAGGTCTTCGAGAACTTCAAGAACGGCAGCGCCACCGCCGAGGACATGCTGCAGGCGGTGCTGGGCGACCTCACGCAGATGCCAAACGAGTACGACAAGGCCGCGCTGGCCTCCACCCTGTGGTCCTCGCTGGGCGAGGACAATGCCATGGGCATGATCGAGTCCCTGGCTGGCGTGCAGGACAGCTTCGGCGACGTGGCGGGCGCTGCGCAGCAGGCCCAGGAGGCCGCCTCCGACAGCTTCGCCGTGAAATCGCAGGAGGCCATGCGCGAGCTGCAGGGCTCCATCGAGCCGCTTGGCGAGCCGCTGCTCAACATCGCCACCAACGTGGCGGGTGTCGTCAAGTCGTTCTCCGAGTGGTTCGCCGGCATCGGCGAGGGCGGCCAGACCGCCGTGCTGGCGATCGCCACGATAGCGGCCGCCATAGGCCCCGTGCTGTCGACGGTCGGCACCGTCGTGGACGCCGTGCCGAAAATCGGAGCGGCCTTCCAGGTGGTCGGCAAGCTGGGCACCGGCGCGCTGGGGCTCATAGCCGCGCACCCCGTGGTAGCGGCCATAGCGGCCATCATCGCCGCCGTGGTGCTGCTGTGGAACAACTGCGAGGAGTTCCGCGACGCGGTGACCGCCGTGTGGGATGCCGTGTGCGCCGCGTTCGAGGTGGCCACCCAGGTGGCGGGCGACGTGGCCCAAAGCGTCGGCGAGTTCTTCTCGCAGCTCGGCGAGACGCTGGGCGGCGTGTGGGACGGCATCTGCTCCACGGTGCAGGGGGCCATCGACGCCATAGCCGGGTTCTTCCAAGGCCTGGCCGGCACCGCCTCGTCCATCTGGGACGGCATCTGCAACGTTGTGCAGGTCGCCGTGATGCTGCTGGGCGAGATTCTGAACCTGGCCATCGAGACGCTGCTCATACCCTGGAACTTCATCTGGGAGAACTTCGGCGAGCAGCTGACGGCGGCATGGGACGCAATCTGCAGCGCGGTGGGAGGCTACATCGACGCGGTGAGCCAGGTCATCACCGACGTGGTGACGGCGCTCTCCGAATGGTGGGGCGCGACGTGGGAAGGCATCAGCGGCACCGCCAGCGCCATATGGGAGGCCATCTACGGCGCGGTGAGCGCATACATCCAGTACGTTAGCGACGTGATAGGCGCGGCCCTTTTGGTCATCCAGGGCGTGTGGGACACGGTGTGGGGCGCGGTGAGCTCCACCGCCTCCAGCATATGGGATGCCATCAGCTCGGCGATAGGCGCGGCCATCAATGCCATCAGCTCCACCATATCGGCGGTGCTGTCGGCAATTCAGGCGGTGTGGGACTCCATATGGGGTGCCGTGAGCAGCACGGCGTCGAGCGTGTGGGGCGGCATCAGCTCCACCATATCCAGCATCGTGAACGGCATCCGCGACACGATATCCAGCGTGTTCAACGCCGCCAAGGACACCGTGAGCAGCGTGTGGAACTCCATCAAGAGCGCCATCGAGACGCCGATACAGAACGCCCGCGACACCGTGCGCAACGTCATCGACTCCATCAAGGGGTTCTTCAACTTCTCGTGGTCGCTGCCCCACCTGAAGCTGCCGCACCTGTCCATCTCCGGCAGCTTCAGCATCGCCCCGCCGAGCGTGCCGCACTTCGGCATCGACTGGTACGCCAAGGGCGGCGTGTTCAACGGCCCCAGCGTCATCGGCGTCGGCGAGGCGGGCCCCGAGGGCGTGGTGCCGTTCAACGAGCGCGGCGCGCGCCCGCTGGCCGAGGGCATCGCCAAGCTGCTCGACGGCAAGGGCGGCGCGGCCCATGGCGACACGAACGTGACAATCAACCTGTACGCGACCGTGCGGGAGGAGGCCGACATCGAGAAAATCTCCCGCCAGATAGCCAAGGAAATCAAACGGCAGGAGTGCTTCGCATGATATACAACGGCTTCGACTTCGCGCCGTGGTTCGACACCCGGCTCGTGACCCGCTCGCTGCTGCCCGAGTACGAAATCGCCACGCGCGACGTGCCCGGGCAGCCCGGCTCGCGCTTCATGCGCGCAGAGCTGAAACCCCTGACGATAGACGTGGCGGCGGCCTGGAGGGCACGCCCCGCCGACGATATGGCGGCCCTTCGCCGCCTCATGGCCTCGCGCCTGCTGTGCCTCAAGGAGGCCGAGCTGTGGCTGGACGACGAGAGGCACCTGGGCCTGCGCTACATGGCCGTGCTGACCTCGCCGGGCGCGCTCGACACGTTGTGGCACACCGGCGAGGCCGCGCTGACGTTCACGGCATACGACCCCGTGGCCTACGGGGCCGAGGGGCGCGCAACCGTGTCGGGCACCTCGGGCGTGCAGGTTGGCGGGACGTTCCGCACCTATCCCACCGTGACCGTCAGGCCCGGCGGCAGCACGTCGGCGCTGCGGCTGACGAACATGGGCACGGGCGAGTTCGTGCAGATCGACATGGCGGTGACGGCATCGAGCGCGGTGGTCATCGACATGGCCGCCCCGCAGGCCACGGTGGACGGCAGCCCCGCGCCCGTGACCTTCGAGAGTGACTTCTTCCCGCTGGAGCCGGGGGCCAACAGCCTCAGGCTGTCCAGCGGCACCGCGACGGTACAGTGGACGGAAAGGTACGTGGGCTGATGATTCTGTGGGTATGCGACCGCTGGGAGGCGTACAAGGGACCCATCAAGACGCTGTTCGAGTGCGAGGACACGCGCGAGGTCAACGGCGAGAACGCCCTGAGCATCACAACGCTGGCGCGCCTGGACAAGGGCGACCGCCTGGTGTGGCGCGACCTCAAGGGCCGCTGGCACGAGAACATCGTGGACGGCGTGGAAGAGGAGCGCGCAAGCGCGGGCATCCTCTACACGTACTACTGCCCGACCTCGGCGCAAATCGAGCTCCTGGGCGACTACCTGGAGTACAAGCGCCCCTACGACGTGAGCGCCTACGCCGCGCTGGCCTCGGCGCTGTCCTCCTCGCGCTGGCAGGTCGGAACCGTGGCCGACCTCGGGCAGGCCGGCACGAACTTCTACCACACCAACGCATGGGCGGCCATCCACGACGTGGCAGACACTTGGGGCGGCGAGCTGTCGTTCGAAATCCAGGTGAGCGGCACCAAGGTGACCGCACGCCGCGTGTGCATGGCCAAGCAGGTCGGCGAGGACAACGGCAAGCGTTTCACCTACGCCAAGGACCTCGTGAGCGTCAAGCGCAGCGTGGACGAGGGCAACGTGTGTACCGCCCTGTACGGCTACGGCAAGTCCCTGCAGACCGCCGACGAGGACGGCAACCTGACGGGCGGCTACGATCGCAAGCTGACCTTCGGCGACGTGAACGGCGGGCAGAACTGGGTGGGGTCGGCCGACGCGCTGGCGCGCTGGGGACGGCCCGACGGCAAGGGCGGCAAGGCGCACGTGTTCGGCGACGTGGAGTTCTCCGACTGCGAGGACGCCGCCGAGCTGAAGAAGCTCACCGAGGCGCAGCTGGCGAAGTCGTGCGTGCCCACCGTGTCCTACACTGCGGACGCCGTGGCGCTTGCGCGCGCCGGCGAGGGCTTCGAGGGCGCGGACGAGGGCGACCTGGTGACCGTGGTGGACAAGGTGTACGACCCGCCGCTGCGCGTGCGCACGCGCATCACCAAGGTGGTGGAGGACCAGCTGCGCCCCGGCGAGGTCACCTACACGTTCGGCAACTACCAGACGGTCGCCGAGCTGATGGCCGCGCAGAAGTCGGCCGCCAAGTCCACCGCCTCGACCATCCGGGCGACCGTGACCGAGGCCGTGAACGCCTCGAACAAGGCATCGACCGGCAAATGGGGCGAGAGCCTGGCGGCCGCCGAGGAGCGCCAGAAGGCGTACGCCAAGGAGGTCGGCGGCGCCGCCCAGGACTACACCGACCAGATAAGGGACGAGCTGGACAAGGCCCTCAAGGAGTACGCCGACAACGGGGACACCACGCTGGAGGAGGCGCTGAAGAAGTACTCCGACGACGGCAACCTGGACCTGGACGAGGTGCTGCGCCTGTACACCGACACGTCGATAGAGCAAAGCGAGAGCGTGCTCAAGCAGATAGACGAGGCCAACAAGGAGTACCTGGAAGGCGTCACGGGCAAGCTGGACGAACGGCTGACGAGCGCCGAGGGCGAGGTGGATGGGCTGCAGAAACAGCTCGACCAGCTGCCGACGGATATCCGCAAGAAGATCGTTGACATGCTCAACAGCGAGGTGAACACCACGGGCGGCTGGGTGTACGAGGAGCCCGGCCAAGGCATCCTGGTGTACGACAAAAAGCCCGAGAGCGCCACCAAGTGCGTCAAGATAGGCGGCGGAATCATCGGCGTGGCCAACTCCAAGTACTCCAGCGGCGCGTGGAAGTGGCGCACGGCCATAACCGGCGACGGCGTGACCGCCGACGAGCTGACCACGGGCCGCATCAAAGGCGGGAACTCGTACTGGGACCTCGACAGCGGGGCCTTCTACCTGCGCGACGGCTCTATCTTCATGACCGACAGCAACGGCAACAGGGTCTATATCAACGCCACCAACGGCTTCCAGATATACGACAAGAACGGCTCCATCATCGCGGGCACCGTGCTGGTGGGCAGCACCTCCATGTTCCGCTGCAACATGGTCGGCACGTCGTCAACCAACTACATCACCACCGGCACGACGACGAACAACCACCCGGGAGCGTCGTTTGTGAACGGCTCGACCGAGTACTGCACCATCGAGGCCGTCCACGCGAAGGACAGCCCCACGCCGCGCTCGACCGACGGCGTGGGCATATCGACCTGCGGCTACGGCTTCCTGGCAGTCAACCGCTACTACCGCCAGACGTGGCTGACGACCCCCTACTACGCGGGCTACATGAGCCATCCCGACGAGCAGCTGTACATGAAGAGCGGCAACAGCAACGCGGGCGGCTCGGCGTACGTGAAGCTGCAGGAGAACTCCAACAACTACGTGTACCTGGATAGCAGCCGCGCAGACATTGGGTCGTCGGGCACCGCCAGGATACTCGCCCCGAAGTTCGCCATAGGAACCAGTCCGAACAGCGGCGGCACCTACGGGTACACGGGCTCCACGCAGTTCATCGGGTGCATCACCAACAACGGCAACAGCTGGACGTGGGGCGCCATCAACGTGGTGAACGGAATCATCACCGGCATGAGCAGCATCACGGGAAACCAGACCAGCGAGAGGGGAAACGGAATGTTCTACCACCTTGTGCAGCAGCCCGAAGCGCCGCAGGCGCTCGACGGCGCGCCGAAGCCGCCCGAGGCGCTTCCGGTGTTCGAGTGCATCAGCGACCCGGCCACGGCGCGGGCCATCGTGGAATCGGAAGACGTGTTCGAGTTCGACGGCAAGGGCGGCTTCACGCTCGTGTCCAGCCCCGTGGCCGTCATGGACGCGGAAGGCGGCGAGGCCAACGCCGTGGACTTCTCGGCGCTCACCGACGAGGAGATATGCGGGGTCCACAGAGCGCAGCCCGGCGACATATCGCGGACACTTGCGGCAGAAGGAAAGGAATGAGGCATGGCAACGCACGAGCTTACGCTCAACCTCAAGAAGACCAACATAGCGCCGCCCGTCATCACCGTGCACCAGGGCGACAGCGCCGAGGTCCTGAAGGCCGCCATCTACGACGGCGACAAGAAGGCGGCCCTGACGGGCTGCAAGGTGCACCTCATGGCTGCGAAGCCCGACCACACCTACGTGGAGCAGCAGTTCACTGGCATCAGCGACAACGTGGCCACCGTGACGGTCGACCCCGCCGTCTTCGGCGTGGCCGGGCTGCTCAAGGTGTGCTACGTGCGCGTGCGGAACGCGGCAGGGCTGGACGCCACCACCGAGAACGTCCTGGTGAACGTGCTGCCCTCGGCGAGCGCGTCGGGCGAGATATCCGGCCCGTACGTCGATGCGGTGGAGGCGATCATCGCGAACCTCGAAGGGCAGCTAGCCGACGTGAGCGCGCTGAACGCGCAGATGCAGAAGGCCGAGGCCTCCCGCGCGAGCGCGGAAAACCAGCGCGCCGCGAGCGAGAAGACGCGCCAGACCGCCGAAACCAAGCGCGCAGAGGCCGAGAAGAAGCGAGCCGCGGCGGAAAGCGACCGCGTGACCGAGGCGTCGCAGCTGAAGACGGCCTCGCAAGCCGCCACGGCTGCGGCAAACGGCGCGGCCTCGAACGCCGACGCGGCGGCAAACATCGCCCTGCAGATAGCCAACAGCGTGGCGCAGGGCAGCGCGGGCAGCTCGGACATGGCCAAGCAGAAGCAGCAGATAGCCGACCTGTACGGCAAGCTGGCCGACGCCACGGACGCGTTCATCTACGACGACGGCACCGTGTACTGCCCCGCCTCCAAGGCCAGTGCATCTGGCAGCACCGTCACGTTCGGGAGCACCTGCACGGCGTCCGGCACAACCCTCAACCTCAAGTAGAAAGGCAACGAAATGGCACAAGCGAAAACCCTGTCGGTGGGCGGCATCGGCTACGAGGTCATCGACGATACCGCGCGCAGCAACGCGCAGACGGCGCTCAACAACGCCGAGTACAACCGCCAGGGCCAAATCGGCAAGTACGGCGGGCAGAACATCGCCGCCATCCTGGCGGGAGAGATCGGCAGCGGCAGCGTGTACGACGCGCTGCACAAGCGCATCGCCGCCAACAACTTCGCGGGCCTGCGCGTGGGCGACTACCTCGACGTGCCGCTCGTGAGCGCGTCCGCCGTCGCCGCCCAGCAGTCCGTGCGCTTCCTGCTGGCGCACATCGACCCGTACCTTTACTGCGGCGACAACAGCAAGGGCCACCACATCGCCTTCGTGGCCTCCGCGCCCATCGCCGTGGCCAAGACCGTGACCGGCGTTGCCAACGACAGCTTCCTGATGTGGAACATGACCAACACGAACCAGGGCACCGCCGACAAGAAATGCCCCTACCCCAACAGCAACCTCAAGGCGTGGGAGACGTCCTTCGAGGCGTGCCTGCCCGAGGGCCTGACCAAGTACCTGCTGACCCAGCGCGTCCTGCTTGAGGAGCGTTACAGCGCCAGCGGCGCGCTCAACGACTCCAACTCGTGGAGCTGGCAGGATATCGGCAAGGTGTTCTCGCTGTCGGAGATGGAGGTGTACGGCTGCCCAGTGTGGGGCACCAAGGGCTACAGCGTCGGCTTCGACTGCCAGTGGGACCTGTTCAGGGACACCGCGCACCGAATCAACGGAACTCGGTGCGCTTGGTGGTTGCGTTCCGTCATGGGTGGCTCCTCGTCCGCCGTGTGCTACGTCAACTCCACCGGCCCTGCCATCTGCCACTCGGCGACGTACGTCTGGGTTCGCCCCCGCCCCGGCTTCCTCGTCGGCTAGCCAGCCGAGTGCTCTATACTCTGCTTTTAGGCGACCGCCTTGCGCGGTCGCCTCTCGCCCGCGAAGCGGGCCGTTTTTTCGCCAGTTTCCCCAGGAGGTGCACGTGAGCGGCGTCTACCAGCGCAACCGCGAGGTGTCCGAGTACAAGTTCTTCACTCAAGCGATCGCCATCCGCGTGGAGGTCAACAAGCTGATGGCGTCGTCCTCCGTGGTTCCGAAGGCCTACCGTCTGCTGAACGCGGTGCCGACCGTGGAGACGGCTCGCAGCATCGTGTACAACGTCAACCGCGCCGACTGCTTCTATCCCAACAGCTCGTTCAATGCGCTGGAGCGCAGGCGCTACCTCACGCTGGCCATAGCGGACTGCGAGCAGCTCATGCTGGACATGCAGTGCCTCATGGATATCGGCCTGCCCGTGAACGCCAACCGCTTCGAGGAGCTGGCGGCCATGGTCGAGGAGGAGATCAAGCTGCTGAAGGGCGCGCGCAAGAACGTGCGCATCACCGGCAAGAAGTCGACCGAGGAGCGCATAGCCGAGGCCGAGGCCGAGCTAGAGCGCCTGCGTTCGCTATAATGGACGGCGGTCGCGCCTTGTTTATCGGTGCAATTGGTGGTTGCGTTCCGTCATGGGTGGCTCCTCGTCCAACGTGTGCTACGTCAACAACAACGGCAATGCCAACTACAACTCGGCGACGAACGTCTGGGTTCGCCCCCGCCCCGGATTCCCTTATTGCCAGACCGAGTAGGCCCCAGGGCCGAAAGCAGAGCGCGGAGAGGAAGGAAGGCGCGACCATCGGGCACGAGCCCGTAAATACGCACCCCGCGAGGGTGGCCGGACGCTGCTTGCATGGCGCGGCGCTCCGTGGCTCCGCCGCGTTTCATGGCCATGCCTCAAGCGGCTGCCAGAGCCACATTGCAAGCCGTGCGGGGTGCCTTCCGCTATGAACTCGGAGCAAAGGCGGGCGGCGCGCCGGAAGCGCCGCGAGGAAAAGCGCGCGAAAGCAAAAGCCGAGCGCGTCAAGGCGTGCACGCTCGAAACCGTGGCGGACCTCAACCGCCTGTGCGCTGCCTCGAAGCAGGCGGCGCGCGGCGTGATGTGGAAGGCGTCGACGCAGCGGTACATGAAGGACTACCTCCGAAACGCCGCGAAGTCCCGCCGCGACCTTTTGGAGGGCCGCGACATATGCCGGGGCTTCATCCGCTTCGACCTGTGGGAGCGCGGCAAGCTGCGCCATATCAGCGCCGTGCACTTCCCCGAGCGCGTGGTGCAGAAGTCGCTGTCGCAGAACGCGCTCGTGCCCGCGATCGTGCCTACCCTCATAGCCGCCAACTCCGCGAACATAAAGGGGCGCGGCACCGACTACGCCCTGAAGCTGCTCAAGCGCCACCTGGCCGACAACTGGAGGAGGCACGGCGGCGATGGCTACATACTGCTCGGCGACTTTTCCGACTACTTCGCCCGCATAGCGCACGGCCCCGTCAAGGAGCAGGTGGCTGCCGCGCTGCTCGATCCGCGAGTAATCGACCTTGAGCACCGCCTGATTGACGCGCAGGGCGAGGTGGGCCTGGGGCTGGGCAGCGAGCCGAACCAGATATGCGCGGTGGCACACCCCAACCGCATCGACCACTACGTGACCGAGATGCTGCGCCCCGAGGCGTACGGGCGGTACATGGACGACTTCTACCTCATACACGAGAGCAAGGAGTACCTGCAGGTGTGTCTGCTGCTGATAGGGCGCAAGTGCGCCGAGCTGGGCATAGAGCTGAACCCGCGCAAGACGCGCGTGGTGAAGCTGTCGCGCGGCTTCACGTGGCTGAAGAAGCGCATCTTCTACACGGAGACGGGCCGCATAGTCGTGAAGCCGTGCCGAGACTCCATAACGCGGGAGCGCCGCAAGCTCAAGAAGATGGCCCGCATGGTCGCCGATGGCGTCATGACCCCCGAGCAGGTGGAGCAGAGCTACCAGAGCTGGCGCGGCGGCATGAAGCGGCTGGACGCGCACCGCAGCGTGCGGGCCATGGACGCGCTGTACCGCAGCCTGTTCGGAAATCCCGCGGGGGGGGTTGCTCAATGCAATCCAAACCTGGAGGCGACACGGATGGGAACATGCCCCTACCCTAGCAACGGAAGGAGCGACCCATGACAGAACAGGAAATCGCCGGGGAGATCAACGGCTACAAACAGCAGCTTGAGCAGAGCGACTACAAGGTCATGAAGGCGGTGGAGCGCATCTTCTCCGCATCGTCCATCACCGACCTGCTCTCGGCCATCGCCGCAGCTGCCAAGGAGGTGGCCGAGATCATCTCGCAGCGCCAGACGTGGCGCGACCGCATCAACGAGCTGGAAGCCATGGAGCCCGACCAGCCGGAAGCGCCGCAGGAGTAGCGAGCGCCCCTTCGGGGGCGCTTTTCTTTTGCCCGGCGACACCTCGCGGACAATCGCGGCAGCGATTCGAGGAGGTGAGAAAACGAATGACCGACGTGCTGGAAATCTTCGCGCCGTACGGCCCCGGGTCGCTTTTCGGCGCGCTGCTCGTCCTAGTGGTCCTGTACTTCGGCAAGCAGTTCCTCGAAGAGTTCAAGGCCCAGAACGAGCGCAAGGCGAACATCGACCTCAAGCGCGAAGAGCGAAAGCAGGACGAGGTGAACGAGCGGGCGCAGCGCGACCGCGAGCGCAGCCAGATGGAGGGCCGCATCGCCGCGCAGATGGAGCGCAGCAACGCGCTGATGGAGGCTATGAAGGCGCTCATGGAGTCCGTCGTGACCTCCAACGAGGTGCTGCACGCCGACCTGGCGAACAGCCAGGCGCGCAGCCAGGGCATGGCGGCGAAGGTCGACCACATCGCCGACCGCGTTGACCTGCTCTACAAGGAATCGGCTCGATAGAAAGGAATCCGAAATGACAGAAATGCAAGCAATCGCAGCCATCGTGCTGTCTTTCGCCGTGCCGTTCGCGGTGCAGCTGATCAAGACCGAGGCCATGACCGGCAAGGCCGCGCGCATCCTGGCGCTGGGCTGCTCGCTCCTGGCGGGCGTCGTGACCGGCTTCGTGGGCGGCGTGCCCGCAGACCCGGGTGCATGGGTCACGTGCGCCTTCGCCGTGGTAGGCGGCGTGCAGGCGGCCTACACGCTGTTCAAGTCGGTGGGCATCACATCCAAGTGGCTCGACGCCCTGTTGGGCGTGACCGGAGGCGGGAAGGAGTAGGCAATGGCTAAACTGTTCATCATCTGCGGCCACGGCGCTGGCGACCCCGGCTGCTGCGCAGGCGGCTGCACCGAGGCCGAGCGCGTTCGCGCCCTGGGCCAGCGAATCAAGGAACTGGGCGGTTCCGAGGTCGAGCTGGGCGATACGTCCCGCAACTGGTACGCCGACGGCGGGCTTAACCGCCTGAGCACCGACGCGCCAGTGGTGGAGCTGCACATGGACGCCAGCGGCATCGCCACGGCCCACGGCGCGCACGTCATCATCAAGGAGGGCTTCGAGCCTGACGAGTACGACAATGCGCTGGCCGACAAGCTGGCGGCGTTCATGCCCGGGCGCTCCGAGAAGCTGGTGCGCCGTTCCGACCTCGTGAACCCGAACCGAGCCGCCGCGCGCGGCATCAACTACCGCCTGTGCGAGAACGGCTTCATCGACAACGACGGCGACCGCGAGAAGTTCAACGGCAACCTGGACGAGCTGGCGCGCATCTACCTGGAATGCTTCGGCATCACTGCTGGAAGCGCCCCCGCAGCCGTCCCGCAGGCGCAGCCTGCGCAGCAGGAAACGACCGAGAACTTCGGCGGCACCTACCGCTGCACTGTGGACTACCTGCGCGTGCGCGACGCCCCCGGCCTGGGCGGCACCGAGGTGGCGCACTATTCCAGCGGCGAGACCGTGACGCTGGATAACTGGTACAAGATCGCCGACGGCTACGTGTGGGGCCGATACACGGGCTACAGCGGCGCAACGCGCTACATCGCCGTGGGCAAGGCCACGGGCAAGCCAGAGGCCGACGACTATCTGGTGAAGGTGGGATAGGCCATGCCGTACCCGAGCCCCGCAGACGAGGAGCGCAACGGCGGGTGCGGCCCCATCCTCGCGGCGGTCGTCCTGCTGTTCATCGTCCTGGCCGCCGCCAGCTGCGCGTCGCAGGCCATGGGAGCGCAAGACGTGACCGTGAGGCAAGCCCGCACGGACGGCCCCATATACGACCTGCCCGAGGGCATCGGCCAGGAAATCGTGTGCGACGAGCACAACCGCGAGTACCTGCTGCTTACCACCGAGCAGGGCGGCGTGTTCCTCATGCCGTACCTCGACGAGGACGGCGAGCAGGAGATCATGCCGCAGGCCTAGAACGCAAAGAAGCCGCCCCGTATGGAGCGGCTTCTTTCTATCTGACGAGCAATACGAACGCCCGCCTAACGACGAACACGCGTATGTGTTCGCCTACTGAACAGTTGGTGGAGGCGCGGAGAATCGAACTCCGGTCCACGAAAGCCCCCTGATTGGCATCTCCAAGCTCAGTCGCTGGTTTAGTCTCGGACGCTTTGCGCGCAGCGACACGCTCGCGGCGTCCTAACCGGTTCGGTCTTAGCCTGCGCCATACCGATTACGTGCGCAGGAGCATTCCCCTAAAATGACGTCGCGCCGGTGTCGGGGAAATCACCGGGTTGACGCGCCGCTATAAACTAAGCAGCGAGAGCCATAGGCTCAAAAGAAGAGTTGTTGTCAATTCAATTTGACGGTACCCCTGTTTAACGAGGCGAGGAGACCTCGGCTTGCTTCCTCTCTCAGAGCTATCGTGTCGAAACCAGTCGCCCCCGAATGTCGGGAAAGTCTGGATGGTATCGGGCCTGCAAGCACCCGATAACCGTCGACTTTTCAAGGAACATGCAGGGCGAGCCCCGCTTGTGGAGTGTTATCTTACCACGTTCTGAAAGCGGACAGCTGTTCTATGCACGAGCTGTGAAGACCCCAATGTGCGCCGCACTTCGCACTTTTGCTACCGATCGCGTCACGTATATTTTCGCCAAGCAAAATTGACCCGTCGAAAGGACCGTTATGGATACCAAGCAGCAACTTGTCAATGCCCTCGCAGGCCTGGGCTCAACCATTACCGAAGCCATGGATGTCATCGAGGGCTTTGTCCCCTGCGGACATCCCGCCCTCACGGTATCGAACGCACTCGTCGCGCTGGACGCTGACGATGATGTAGCTCTCGCCCAGCAGCTTGAGACCGTCGAGGGCTTTATCGACCACGTGAGTGAGAACCGCGGCGTGGCCGCCTACCACGGCATCGAGGTCGAACTCGCGGGTCCCAAGGCCGATCTGTTCGCAGCAATCCGCGAGGTAGGCGCCCTTATGCAGACCGCAGGCGTCAAGAACACCCAGGTCAACGAGTGGGTCTACCGCAGTCTGGCAGCACTCGACAGCTCCGACGAAAAGGCAACCGAGCAGCTCGCAGAAAGTCCCACCATTAAGGCCGAGCTTTTGTAAATAGCAGACGCGGGTCCCTTGGCGCATCGTCGTCCAAGAGGCCCGCAAACAGTTCGCGTCAACCGATAGCCGCGCCACCGCGTTCGGCCAAAGCAAGAATCGGCATCATTTGGCGCGGGGTCTTCGCTGCAAGATCGGCATGTTCGAGCAGTTTGCGATCGTTAGTCACCAAGTAATCGACCTGTGCGCGCTTGCACGCGGCGAGCACCAAGTTGTCCTCGTAATCGCGATGGAGCGCTAAGTATTTGTCGGCCAGCCAAAGGTCCGACGCATCTACACCCACGGCCGTGGCGTTTTCGGTCATGTTCCGAACAAATGCCAGCGCCGCATCGCCAATTGCGCGGGCAGATGCCTCGTCGAGCGCTCCCCCGCTGGCAAGAACGCTACGCTTCAGCTCGTGTTGGACAACGTACAGCACGTCCTTAGCGATATGCACCGGAAAGAACAGCAATGCCCCCGCCTCCGTCGCCTGCCCAATAAACGCACGCGCGGCAAGCGACTCGGCATGGTCGACGCAAAACGAATCAACCCATACGTTGGCGTCCACCATTATTTTGAGGGGAGACCCGCTCACAGGATCATCCCCTTTTGGCGATAGCGCTCGTCCATGGCTTCGGAATAGATTGTGTCCCAATCACGATCGTCGGATACGGGCGACGTAGCGATGCCCATATCTGCATAAAGCCGGTCTGCCGCTGCCCACGACGCGGCGAACGGCGTATCGGGCGCGACGGCCTGCTGCCGGTCGTCGACGGCCGCAAGCACTTCCTCGCACTGCCCGCCACCCTGCGCGACCTTGGCCACCACCTTTTTGATGAGCTCGGGCAGCGACCCGCCCGAAAGCCGCAGCGCCTCCTCGGCACGGTTCTTGACCTGGCGATCCACGCGAACGTTCACCTGCGCCATGCCGCTAACAGCACCCACGTCGATCCCGCTCCCCTCAATTGCTAGCCATGCTAGCAACACTATATCGAGAAGCTAGCAAATGGTCAAATGCAAAAGGCCTGCGCCCGGACGACACCGATGCCGTCTGGGCGCAGGCCAGATAACGTGCGCGAACACGTCTGCTAGCGCAGGTAAGCCTTCGCGTTGCCCAGGCTGTAGGCAATCGTCGAGCCGTTGTGCAGCAGTGACGACGTCTGCGGAGTGATCATGCCGGTAATACCCAATGCCAACAGCGCCGAGTTGGTGAGCATCACCTTGGAATACGAACTCGACAGACGGTCGATAAGCCCCTGACTCATGCGGCGCAGGCGCACGATTGCGGCCAGATCTGTATCGGTCAGGATGATATCGGCGACCTCCTTGGCGATGTCGCTTCCACCGCCCATGGCCAGACCCACATCGGCCAGACCCAGCGCCGGTGAGTCGTTGACGCCGTCGCCCACCATGGCAACGTGGCGCCCCTCGCCCTTAATGCGCTCCACATACGCGTACTTGTCCTCGGGCAGCAGCTCGGCCTTAAACTCGTCGACACCTGCCTCGCGAGCAATGCGCTCGGCCGTGCGCTCCGAGTCGCCCGTGAGCATGACCACGTGCTTAACGCCCAACGCGTGCAAGTCGGCGATGGCCTCGCGGACCCCGGGCTTAAGCGGGTCCTCGATACCGAGCACGCCCACAACGGTGCCGTCGACCGCCAGATACAGCGGCGACAGGCCCTGCATCTGGGACTCGATGCGCTCCTTTATGTCGGACTCGAGCTGCGCGCCCTCATCCTCAAACACAAAGTGTGCCGAGCCGATAATCGCGCGACGTCCTTCGATGGACGAAGCGATGCCGTGTGCCACGATGTACTCGACCGCAGCGTGACGCTCGCGGTGCTCGAGCCCGCGCTCGTGAGCAGCGTTGACCACGGCACGCGCCACCGGATGCGGGAAATGCTCCTCCAAGCAAGCGGAAAGGCGCAGGACCTCGTCCTCGCTCCAGCCATCGGTGGTGAGTACGCAGGCAAGACGCGGCTGCGCCTCGGTAAGCGTGCCGGTCTTATCAAACACAATGGTGTCGGCCTTGGCAAACGACTCAAAGTACTTCGCGCCCTTGACCATCACGCCCATCTTGGCGGCGTCGCTCATGGCAGTCATGACGGCAACGGAACCCGTGAGCTTGAGCGCGCACGAGTAGTCGACCATCAGCGCCGCCGAGGTCTTGATAAGGCTGCGCGTGGTGAGTGCGACCAGACCCGCGAGCAGGAAGTTCCACGGAACAATCTTGTTGGCGAGGTCTTCCATGTGCGACTGGCCCTCGGACTTGAGCGAGTCGGCCGTCTGCACGAGCGAGACGATTGAGCGCAGTTTGGTTTGCGCCGTATTGGCGCGCACACGCACCAAGATGCTGCCGTCTTCCACGACGGTGCCGGCGAACACGTCGTCGCCCACGCTGCGCTCGACGGCCAACGGCTCGCCGGTCAGGGTCGCCTGGTTGACCATAGCGCTCCCCTGCTCGACAACACCGTCGATGCAAATGGACATGCCGGTGCGCACGGCGACCAAATCGCCGGGTTCAAGCTCGGTGGCGGCAACGCTTACCTCGGTGTCGCCGACGACTTTTTGCGCCTTGTCGGGCACATCGAGCAGCGAGTTGATGAGCTCGTTTTCGCTCATGGCGCGCGTGTAGTCCTCGAGCAGCTCGCCCACGTTGAGCAGGAACATCGTCTGGCCCGCGGTGTCGACATCACGCTTGACGAACGAAATGCCGATGGCCGAAGCGTCGAGCACAGGAACGGTCAGGCGCGGCTGCGCCAGCTCATGAAGGGCAGCGCGCAAAAATGCCATGTAACCGGCCACGACAAACACCGCACGCAGAGGCGTCGGCAAGAACCAGCGACGTGCGTAATGGGCACCGACGAGTGTCGCCAGGTCCATAACGAGTTTGTGCTTGCGCGGCTCGAGTTGCATCACGTAACCCGACTTGGCATCGGCGATAGCTTGAGCATCGAGTGCGCCCAGGGCGTCGAGCACGCTCGCGCGGCGCGGCTCGTCGTACTCCAGCGCCATCTGGCCGATGCGGCCGTAGACGCGCACCTTGCGCACACCATCGATTTCGCCGCTGAGCTTTAGAAGCGCATCGAGATCGCTCTCTGGCACAGGACCCGCCAACTGAAGGCGGGTCCTGCCAGGGATCTCGCTGATAATCGAGAATCTCATAGTTTGTGCCTGGGAGCGCTACTCGGCTGCCTCGTCAGCAGCGGCCTCGCTCTGGGTGATGTAGGCCGCCTCGGCAACCATGTCGTCGACATTGGCCTTGGCCTGCTCGACCATGTCCTGGTAGCAGTTCTTGATGCGCATGCCGCACGCGATACCCTGCACGCAGGCATTCTTGACCGGAGCGCTGGTAAGCAGCTTGATGCCGGCCGTGCCAAGCAGAAAACCGCCACCGACAAGCAGGGTATTGAACGTCGACTTCTTCATGTTGCTTCTCCCTTTTGCCGCATTGGACGCGGCACGGTGCCTCAGCACCCGAGTAAACAAGTTTGCTCGAGCACACTTTTGGAAAATAGTTTAGTTTATCTAACTATTAAGGTCAACAAAGGTTAACTTTTTGGAAATCTTGAGGCGCGATGTGACCAAGGGGACAGTCTCTTTGTCACCCGCACAAAAATGAGGGCACCAACGGCGCCCTCATTCACCAAATTCCATTCAGCCCACCTGACCCGAACGGCCGAGTCGTCACAGAACCCAGGAGCCCCGGCAGGGCGGGTGCTTGCTCAAAATGAGTTCCCCTCAAAAAAACAATGGGCGTGCCAACGGCGCGCCCATTCACTCAATTCCATTCAGCCTACCTGACCCGAACGGCCGAGTCGTCACGGAACCGAGGGGCCGGGCGCAGGGCCTTGCCTCTCAATGAGTTCCGCACGAACAGGAGGCGCCAGTGGCGCCTCCGTCGTGAGTCAGGACTGTCCGAAATTGAGAGGCAAGGCCCTGCGCCCGGCCCCTCGGTTCCCGCTTACGAGAGCGACGTTCTCAGCAACTCGTTGAAGAGCTTCGGGTTGCCCTTGCCGCGGCTCGCCTTCATGCACTGGCCCACCAAAAAGCCGATGACCTTCTGGTTGCCGTCACGATACTGCTGCGCCTGATCGGCACAGTTAGCCAGCACCTCGTCCACAATCGGCTGCAGCGCGCCGGCATCGCTCACCTGACGCATGCCGCGCTCGTCGACGATCTTGTTGGGATCGTCGCCGGTCTGGGCCATGGCCTCAAAGACCTCGTGCGCCTGGTTGGAGCTAATGGCATCGGTCGCCAGCAGCTTGGCAAGAGCCGCCACCTGAGCCGGCGCAATGCCGGACTCGGCGAGCGACACGCCCGCGCCCTTAAGATAGGCGATCATCTCGTTCACCAGCAGGTTTGCAACCGTCTGGGCCTCCTTGCCGGCCATACCGGCAGCGGCGGCCTCAAAGAACTCAGCAAACTCGGGGTCGCCGGCAATCTGCTCGGCATCAGCCGCCTTAATGCCAAAGTCGGCCTCAAAACGGGCACGCTTGGCATCGGGCAGCTCGGGAATCTCGCCACGGCAGCGGTCGATGAACTCATCGTCCAGATCGAACGGCGCCAGATCGGGGTCGGGGAACAGGCGGTAGTCGTCGGCCGTTTCCTTCACACGCATGACCACGGTGCGCTTGCGGCTGGGCTCCCAGTGGCGGGTCTCTTGATAGATGATGCCGCCCTCCTCGAGCACCTCGGCCTGACGGCAGATCTCGTAGGCAAGGCCATCGTGCAGGCTCTTAAACGAGTTGAGGTTCTTGAGCTCGGTCTTGGTGCCAAGCTTGGTCTCGCCACGGCGACGCAGCGACACGTTTCCGTCGCAGCGCATGGAACCCTTCTCCATGGAGCAGTCCGAAATGCCCAGCGTCACAAAGATGCGACGGAGCTTCTCCATAAACAGGCGCGCTTCCTCGGGCGTGCGCAGATCGGGCTCGGTGACGAGCTCGATCAGCGGCGTGCCGCAGCGGTTGTAGTCGACGAGCGACTCGGCCGCGGCGGTAATGCGGCCCTCGGCACCGCCCACGTGCACCATCTTGGCGGCGTCCTCCTCCATGTGGATGCGCAGGATGCGGATAGGCACCGTGTAGGAACCGTCCTTGCGACGCTCGGGCATCTGCAGGTTGGACGCGTCGTAGCTGGCCAGGTGGCCGGCGCGCTGATTGCCCTCACGCATGGTCGACGTCATGGACGTGGACAGGCCCTCGGCGTTGGCCGAGGCGCTCGCCAGGCTCTGAGCCTCGGCCTCGCCAAACGCGCAGTCGGGGCGCTCGGCGGCACCGCGACCGGTCACGTCCAGGTCCAAGTGACCGTACATGGCAAAAGCGACCGGACCCTGCGTAGTCTGGAAGTTCTTGGCCATATCGGGATAGAAGTAGTGCTTGCGGTAGAACATCGAGTGACGCTGGATCTCGCAGTTGGTGGCAAGACCGGCCTTGACGATGCTCTCGATGGCGCGCTTGTTAGGCACCGGCAGGGCGCCGGGCAGGCCCAGGCACACCGGGCACACGTTGGCGTTGGGCTCGTCATCGTGGCTGAGCTTGCAGTTGCAGAACATCTTGGTATCGAGTGCGGTGAGCTCGGTATGGATCTCCAGGCCGATCACGGCCTCCCAATCCTGCAGGACCTCGGAAAGCTCCTTCATTACAGCTCGCCTCCCTTCCCGGCAAAATCGGGCGCGACGGAAAGCGCGGGCGCACCCGTAGCGGCATCGGCAAAGCCGCGCTCCAGGGCGCGGGCAAACGTGAGCAGCTGACGGTCCTTAAAGGCCGGACCCACCAGCTGGGCAGAAACGGGCAGCTGAGTATCCTCGCCCAGGCCCAGCGGCACCGAGATGCCACCGTTGCCGCAAATGTTGAGCGAGATGGTGTACAGGTCGGAAAGGTACATCTGCGTGGGGTCGCTGATCTCGCCAAACTTAAAGGCCGTGCGCGGCGAGGCGGGCATGAGGATGGTGTCCACCTTGGCATACGCGGCGTCGTAGTCCTGCGTGATGAGCGTGCGGGCCTTCTGCGCGGCGTAGTAGTACTTGTCGTACACGCCCGAGCTCAGCAGGTAGGCGCCGAGCATCTGGCGGCGCTTGGCCTCGGCACCAAAGCCGTGGGCACGCGAAAGCGAGCTCTGGTCGGACAGGTTGGCGCAGCCCTCCTCCTGATAGCCGTAGCGAATGCCGTCGAAGCGGGCCAGGTTGGAGAACGCCTCGGCCGGGCCGATGACGTAGTAGGCAGCGATGGCGGCGTCCAGGTGCGGCAGGTCGACCTCGACCAGCTCGGCGCCCTGGTTCTGCAGCTCCTGGGCGGCGCGCTGAACAGCGGCCTTGACCTCGGGCGTCAGGCCCTCGGCCTCCATAAACGCAGGGATAATGCCCACGCGCTTGCCCTCGATGCTGTCGTTGAGGTGCTCGGTAAAGTCGACGGCGCAATCCTGGCTGGTGCAGTCGTACGGATCGTGGCCCGCACCGGTAAGCGCGTTCATGGCCAGCGCGACATCCTCGACCGTGCGGCCAAAGGGGCCCACCTGGTCGAGCGACGAGCCAAAGGCAACCACGCCGTAACGGCTCACGGCGCCATACGTGGGCTTAAAGCCCACCACGCCGCACAGCGACGCCGGCTGGCGAATGGAGCCGCCGGTGTCCGAGCCCAGCGAGAGCGCGACCTCGCCCGCGGCGACGGCGGCAGCGGAGCCGCCCGAGGAGCCGCCGGGCACGCGCTCGGTATCCCAGGGGTTGTTGGTGCGGTGGAACGCCGAGCTCTCGGTAGAGCTGCCAAAGGCAAACTCGTCCATGTTGGCCTTGCCCATGGGCAGGCAGCCGGCATCGAGCATGCGCTGGACGCAGGTGGCGGTGTAGACGCTCTGGTAGTCCCCGAGCATGCGGGAAGCGCAGGTGGTGCGCGTGCCCACGAGGTTCATGTTGTCCTTAATGGCCAGCGGCACGCCCGCAAGCGGGGGCAGCGGCTTGCCTGCGGCACGGTCGGCATCCACGCGCGCAGCGGCCTCGAGCGCGAGCTCGGGCGCCACCTGCAGGAATGCCTGGACCCCGCCCTCGCGCGCCTCGATGGCGGCAAGGGAGGCCTGGGCCACCTCGGTAGCGGTAAAGTCGCCGGCGGCAACGCCCGCGGCGATCTGGGCGGCGGTAAGGGAATCGAAGCTTAGCGCCATTACTCGCTCTCCCCCTCTCCCAAAATGGACGGCACGCGGAAGTAGCGGTCGCGCGCGCTGCCGGCGTTTTCGAGCGCGACGTCGAGCGGCAGGTCGCGCTCGGGCTCGCGCAAGTCATCGCCCATCACGTTGGACAGGCTTCCGATGGGATGGAACGTGGGCTCCACGTCGGGCAAGTCATATTGCAAGACGGGCTCGAGCATCTGGACGGCGTCGTTCAGGTAGGACGTCATCTGGGTGAGCTCGTCATCGGTCAGTGCGATTTTTGCGTACTCGGCGATGCCGCGCACGTCTTTCTCGCTGAGTGCCATAGGCGCTCCCTTCCGCATAACAGATAAACCGCTCTAGTATACAAGGCAACGCCGCTTGGAGCAGGTGCTTTACCCAAATGCAGCGAAAACGTAACGAGGGCGGCGGGCTGGCAGGCGGCAGGCTGGCGGTTCTGCAGCGAAACCGCACCGTCCATAGCGAAAACCGTCTCGCCCGAAACGAAAACCGTCCCGCCCGCAACGAAAACCGTCGCGTCCACAACGAAAACCGTCGCGTCCACAACGAAAACCATCACAACATTCGACGTTTTTCGTCAAAATCGCGATTTTCATCGAATGTTGTGATGGTTTGGAAGCCCCCGACCACCACAAAGGTGTCTGTCCCCATTGTGGTGGTTCTGGAGAATGTCTTATGCCGAGGCCTTGGCCTTGCGGCGCTTGCGGACCGCGTGGATCACGATGTCCAGCAGCAACAGCACAATGGCCACGACCACGATGAGCACGGCGAACTCGCGCTTGCCCCAGTGGCGGCCGGCCAGCGACTTTTGCTTATCGACGTCCTTCTTGTTGTACTTGGTGCGCACACAATGCACCAGCAGGCGATGGTCGTTCACGCCGTAGGGCGTGCAGGTGACGAGCGTCACTTTGTCGGCGCCGGGCTCGATGGTCAGCGACTCCATCTCCTCGGGCAGCACGACCTCGGAGTCCACCATCTTATAGGCGAGCGTCTTGTTCATGGTGTGCAGCAGCACCAGGTCGCCGGGCTCCAGCGAGTGGATGTCGTCGAACATGCTCAGGTTGCGCATGCCCGAGTGCGCGGTGAGCACGCAATGCGTCGAGGTGCCGCCCACCGGCAGGCTCGTGCCCTCCAGGTGGCCGACGCCCGCCATAAGGACCTCCTCGCTCGTGCCGTGGTAGATGGGCATGCTCACGTCGATGGAGGGGATCTCGACCCAGCTCATCATGGGGTCGCGGTCAAAGATGAGCTGCTGAGCGTAGGGCTCGATTTGGTCGGCAGGGAGCTCGGTGGCCTCGCCCGCCAGTTGCTCGTTAAAGGAGCGCGCCTGCAGCAAGATGCGCTCGCGCTCCTCGGCAGACAGCGCGTCCACGGTGCTGGACACGGTGCTGATCTGGTTGAACACGCCCGAGGCCTCGAGCCGGTCCAAGATCCACGGCCAGGTCATAAGGCCCACGCCAATAAGGATGATGACGATGGTGATGAGCCGGTCGGCCCAGCGCGGCAGCCGCTTGCGGCGGCGCTTGGGCTTTGGTTGAGGTTTGGGCTGAGGGCTTGAGCCACCGTTGTCCGTGGCGTTATTGTTCTTCATATGTTTGGCGCCCTGCACCATCGCCGGTCACTCCTCTACAACTCAAGTTGTCTAAACAAATAATAGCCGATTAGCAAGCTTCCGCGCCGGACAACGCAGCCTGGCAGCATTGCGTAGTGCGAGTATGGGCCCGCATTTGAGTTTTCAAAATGTCCCGAATCGGCTGGGCGATTCGGGATACAATATCAATAGAAAACGACGCACCCCGCGTAAATGTTTGGGAGCGCGGGCGGCCCAGTTTTCTGGTTTTGTTAAATGCCCGGGATCCTACCCCCGGGCATTCTTATTTGCGCTTGTTGCGGCGCAAATGCCTTCTACCGTCCGCACCGCGCGTGCGCCTACGGACCTTAAACCGAACCTCATACGAGTCAAGAAACGCGATGACGGATGAGTCCGCATCGGACGGTGGAGGCTGCCTGTGTTGTCCAAAAAGAACGGGGCAAACTCCAGCGCGGAGTCTGCCCCGAAAAGAGAATGGCAAAGCAAGAACGTGGATGGACGAGAAAAGTGTCCGCAAGTCTCATGGCCATCACATCCCACCTGCCAAAGGGATGGGTGAGCGAGCGTTACTCCTGCTCGGACTCCTCAGCCTGCTTACGGCTGCGGATGAGGTGCGCCACACCGATGCACAGCACCGCGCCACCAGCGATCCAAGTGAAGGTCACACCGTTAAGACCGGTCAGCGGGAGGCCAGAGCCCTTCTTGTTCTGGATGCTGATAGAAATCTGGGTCGTAGTCGGGTTCTTTACGTCCGCACCAGTGACCATACCAGAATTAGGCTCCGCCTTGAGTTCCGTTAGCATGCCGGTCGCGTTGTACGTAGGCGTCACCTTGATTTCGAAGTCGGCGATTGTGTTGTATCCCGCAGGTGTCTCACTCTCAGAAATCAGATACGTGCCTTCAACGAGTCCAGGAATAAGGACCTTGTTACCCTCCCCCGTGGTTTTAAATGTATAAGCTTGGTTCTCGTCATCGGTGAAGCTGCCATCTTTTTTCAGCCATTTACTAACTTTTTTTGTGGTCCCCTCTTGGATCATTTTGACCTTAAAGCCAGCAACGAGGTTCGCGCTCTTGTTATCCGGGTCGGTCTTAGTGACATCAAGGCCAAAGACATAGTCAGAAACCTGATCCGACTCAGAAGTGCCCTTATCACCAGTCATGGGGTTGTTGGAGTAGACAAGTTCGACCTTATTGGTGTTACCAGTGCCTTTATATTCCGCCTTCTCGGTCAGTTTTGCTTTATAGGTCACAACGACCTTAGAGTCGCCCGTAAGCTTCACGCCTGCGGCTTTTGCAGCAGTCTTAAGATCAGAGAAGGAAATCGTCAGGTCGTGACCGCCAGTGAGGTTCCCAGAAACGTCCTTAGTCGCGTCAAGGCCTACCGTGTAGCCATTTTCAGGCTGGATAACTTTATCGTTAATTGTCACCTCAACGGAACCCTCGATAGCCTCCAATCCAACAGAAAGATGATCCTGGAACGAATATTCGTACTTGGTGAAGGTGTCGATGTTGCTCGCAACGGAGCCAGTCAGTTTATATTCGACCTCCTCGCCAATATACGAGTCACTCACCTTTCCCCAGGCATCGCCCTCACGAACCTGTTTGTCGACAGTGGGAATACTGGTCTTCTCGGTAATTGAAACCGCTTCATCTCCGACAACAGCAAAGATAGGGGCGGTGGCGGTTTCGGTGCCTGCGACAGTCTGGGCATCAGTCACAAAGAGCCAATAGCCGTGTGAAAGGTTGCTGGCAACACCATTCGAAGTGGCCGCGAGATCACTTGAATCATTCAGATCGGTCACCTTAGCCACAGCAGCCGCAATCTTATATGCAGCAGAGTCAGATGCTACGCTAGTCGTTTTACCGGTGTGCATCACGTTCTTGCTAATCCAATCTGCAGCATCCTGGGCGGTTGCGATATTGGTGACCTTATCGAATTCCCTAATCGCTTCCTTAACAGCAGTTTCAACCTTGTCGTTGGCCCATGCGATATTGCTCACAAGCGTCTGGCCGTTCTCATCCTTTGCCACATCAGCGTCAAATATCTTGTAACCCTTGAATTCGGTATTGTTCCCCGACGCTTTTTCGATGGTCACCGAGCCGGTCGCGGCGCCCTCAGCAAACGCCATGGTCACCGGCGCCATTACGCCGCCGAAGCTCAACGCCGCTGTGAGGCCGGCGGTTACTGCCAGGCGTGCGATGTTCTTGCTCATGCTCATCTTCTTTTCCTCTGCTTTCTGCTCGAATTCCATTCGATCGGTCATCGTCTGTCTGTGTCTTAGCATCTGCTTCGCTACGTCTCGCCCCGCTCTCTGTGGGGCTGCCAGCTACTCTTTATGGCTGCCACCTCCCCGCTTGACCAGGAGCGCGACCACGATGAGCGTGGCTCCGGCGACCGCTGCGGCGGCCGCGGCGTACATTGCCATATCGCCAGTCGAGGGCATAAAGCCTCCGGTGGTAATGCTAGGGGGTGTGCCGGTGGGCGTGTTGATGAGCGACGCCTCCAGGCTGCCCGTCGACCCGTCCGCGCTGTCGGCGCGCAGGGGCGACTCGGCCGTGATGGTGAGTTTGGGCTTGGCGGCGGCCACCTGGTCGACGTCCAGGCCCTCGGCCTTGACCGTCACGGAGCGCGTGCCCTCAAAGGCGGTGTAGCCCTTGGGCGCCTTGAGCTCGCGGACCTCCAGCTTGCCCGAGTCCACGCCCGAGACGGTCACGCGGCCGTCCTCGCCCGTGGTGAGGGTGGCCTTGCCCTCCGCATCCCATGTGCCGTCGGCCGCCAGCGTGCGGCCGCGGTCGTCGGTGATGCTCAGGACCGCCCCGGCAAGCGGCTTGTCGCCGTCGCTGCCGCGCTTGGTGAGCGCGAGATCCCAGGTGTAGGCGCACGCGTCATCGCTCGGCGTGCTGGTAAAGCCGGTGTCGCCGGACTGGTCGGCAAAGGGAGAGCGCGGGTAGCGCAGGTAGACCTCGTTGGGGTTGCCCTTCGCGATGCCGTGATTGCATGCGCTGTTGAGCGGCGCGTTGTACACGGCGACCACGCGGGCGCCCGCGGTGAAGGCGTCGGCCCCGCCGAGCGCGGCGATCAGGTCGCCGGTGCGCACGGTGAAGGTCTTGCCGTCGGCCGCTACCTTGGTGGCGCACTGGGCCGTGATATCGGTCCAGCCCTTCGCGGGCTCGGTGCCGGCGCGGCCGTCCTTGCCGGCCGAAACGGCGTCGAAGCCGCCGTCCGCGCCCGCCGCCACGTACACGCGAATGCTCGCAGCGACCTTGGAGGGGTCGAGCCCCGCGCTCATGGTGTCGACGAACTTCACCGTATAGGTGTCGTAGGCAGTGAGCCCGGCCGGGACCGTGGCCGAGAGGCGCCAGTACAGGTCGTCGGCGACCGTGGCGTCGGCGGCCTTCTGCCATGCGGCGGTGCTGTCCTCCAGCACATGCTTTTGGACCTTTGGCGTCGCGGCCTTGGGCTTGACGGTGACGGCGCTGCCGCCGACCAGGGCCATAATCGGCGCGGTGCCGGCCTCACCCTGGGCGATGGCGGCGTCGTCGGCGACGATGAGCCAGTAGCCACAGGACAGCTCGGCCGTCGTGCCCGCGTTAAGGGGCACGAACACGGCGCCAGAGCTCTGGAGGGAACGAGCGAGCTGTGCGCTCAGCGCGCTCGTAAGGTGGGAATCGGTGTTGAGCCACTCGGCAGCTTCCCGCGCGGTGGTCTGGGATTTGGGCATGCCGGCGCTGTGCAGCACAGGCAGCGCGGCGTCGCGCACGGCGTCGCTTGCCCAGGCGAAGTCGGTGGCGATCTTGGCGTCGCTGTCGCCGTCGACGACGTTGGCGCTAAAGATCTGGTAGGCGTTGTAGCTGCTCGCCGCGGTGCCGCTCACCGTGATGGAACCGGTCGAGGTCGGCGCGGCCTGCGCGGAAGCGGGGAACACAACCGCGCGGGTGCCGATCAGGAGGGCAAGCAGCGCAAACAAGATCGGGAAGGAGCAAACTTTCTTATTCACGACGCTCGCCTCCCTTCGCATTCGCCTTGCGACGAATGTGCATCCAGGCTGCAGCAGCGCAAAGCACCGCCGCGCCGGCTAGGTACGTCAGAGTGACGCCCGACATACCAGAAAGGGGCAGAGTGGTGGAGTAGGTGTTGGTGAAGGTGGGGTTATCGGTCGGTGTCTCCCTCACATGATTGTTGGCGTCGACCTCGTAGTAGGCCGGCGTGCAGGTCAGATGTCCTTTGCCGTCATCCTCTGCCGTCACAACAACCTTAAAGGTCTTGGTGTCGTTCTTGTAGCCTTCGTGTTTGGTGCCATCGGGCTCGCTGGCGTCGCATTCACAGATGTAGTAGGTGACTGTTGCTTTGCCACCAGTGAGATCTTTGATACCAAGCGGGCCAATCGTCTGATTCGCAAACGTCACCGTTGACTCATTGCCCGCCCCCTTACTAGTGTATTTGGTATCGAGCACCTGCTTGTTGCCACTGGCATCCTTGGTGTACAGCTCGAACTTGAACTTCTTCATCTCGCCGCCATCGACCTTCTTGGTCACCTGAGGTGTCCAAGTGCCTGAGGTCTGGTAGGGCGCAAGTTCGTTCGTAAACGCAGGTTTGGAGTCGTTACCGATTTTTACGGTCGAGACGGTCTTATCGTTCGCATCTTCGATCCAACCATAGAAGTCAGATTCGCACGCGGTGAAGTCCGCTGCGCCTTCCTTTTTTACGGATACTGTGGAAGCGCTCTTATCAACTCCATAACGATTAATATCGATCCCCAAGAGGCTGGTCGTATCAACTGGCTTCGTACCAACCTTTATATGTATTTTGTAAATAGCCTTATCAAACTTTGTTCCCTTTTCATCGATAGGAACTTCAACAAGGTAGAGGTCGTAATCGCCCGACTGGTAGTTCGCAGCCGTATCAATGACGATCTCTCCACTTTCATTAACGGTAACCTCGGACGTCGCCTCGCATCCGTTTGCGTTAAGTGAGCCGTCCGTATTCCAATACGGCTCCCCAGCTGAATCGGCGGCTTTACCCAACAGCTTGAACTTATAGCCGTGGCCCGTGAGGCCTTGCGGTTCGCCGTCCTTCATAAGGACCTTGTTAGCCTTGACTTTGATTGCAGGATACACGTCCAGGGAAGTAACCTCACCGACGATGAGATCGCCGTTGGTCATGATGCCGCCACCATGGGTATAGGAGTAGTTGCCACTGATGATGGTCGTAGCCGCGCCTTGCGCCTTATTTATGGCATCATCAGTCGGCTGAGCCTCCAAACCGAACATGTACTTAGCCTCGGCACCGCCATTTGGGTCGATAGTAACCGGATTTCCGTCGCAGGTGCCGTGCCAGCCAGCTGAGCCGCCGCCGAGCATCTTGCCAAGAACAACGGCAATTGTCGACCTCGCATCATCTTTATTACGTACCAAGAAGAAATCCTTATGGCCGGAATTTTGGAAGCCAGGAGTAACGTAATTTGTTTCATCGTGGTCTTCATTTTTGTTGTTGCCGCCAGCGGAATAATGATACGTTCCCAGCGGATTGCCATCTTGATCAACGTTATCTTTGTTGCCATAGATAGCAGCGCCATATGAGTGCAAAACGATTGTCTCGCCCGTAGGGCATGCGCCAATTCCGCCACTCCAGCCACCAGCTTTGTTGCCGGTGATAAGCGATCTGAGGATGTTAAGCCTACCGTGCTCCTGGATAAAGATGCCACCGCCGCCCCAGTCGCCACCACGGTCTTTAGTGCTGCCCGTCATGGTCTTGTTGTTGGTGATGTAAATCTTGCTGTTCTCACCAGCATTAATTGTTGCCATCGTACCGCTGTTGTTACCGCCAGCAATACGCAAGCCGCCGCCTTCGCCGTTAACAGATTTGTTGCCCGCAATCGTGCCACCTGTCATGGTAAACGTAATCGCTTTGCCCCAGAAGCCAGCGTAGATTCCGCCACCAGCCTCGTTGGAGTAGTTGGCCGTAACAGAACCGCCCGTCATGTTCAGTGTGCCACCATCGACAGAAGCAATACCGCCGCCGCCGAGCAGACCAAGGTTGAACTTTTCAGTGATATAGGAGTCGACGCGGTTGTTGGTAATATTTGCCGAGCCACCGATTGCAACATCAGCATTTTTGGTAAAGACGCCGCCGCCATAGCCATTATTGGGATTGTCGACGTCGTTATAGCGATCCCCATACGTAGCGTTGCCAGAGATAATTCCGCCCGAAAGGTTCAGGGTGGCTTTATTGTCAGCATAGACGCCGCCGCCAGAGGCTGCCTTGTTTGCCGCGATTATGCCGCCGGTCATGTTAAGCGAGGCATTTGCGCCCGTCACGCACAGGCCACCGCCCCAGCCGCCATTGTCACAGTTACCACCCGCGATATAGCCGCCTGAGATGTTAACGGTGCCTGAAGCTCTGATTACTTGGCCGTATTGTTTTAAACTTGCGGCAGTGGTGATCATGCCACCCTTGAGGTTGAGCACGCAGCCCTCATTAACGTTAATTACGTTTTGAACAGAACCATTATCTGATGCGGCATCAATCGCACCGAAGCCGGTCAGGACATGCTTGGTTGTAGTTTCGGTAGTACCGAGCCCGTTTTCCGTTGGCCCACTCACGGTCTCGAAGTAAGTAAGGCTCTTAGGAGTGCCTTTGTTTTTATTGCCAGATGGACCGGTCCATTCAACCCCAGCGAACTGACCCGGCTCACCGGTAAACGGCGTGGGATCATCGACGACACGGCCGGAATCTTCGCCCGAATCCTCGATGGTAAGCGTGGCGTTATTCTGAACCACGATGAACGACTCCACCGAACCGGGACGGTGATAGAGCATGTTGCCGTTAAGATCGATGGTGGTGTTTGCGGTGATGGTGATCTGGCTATCTGACCAGGATTCACCACTCAAACGATACTTGCCGCCTCTATCGAATTTATGGGCAACATCACCTTCTACCTCTTTATAGTCTTCGGCACTGACGGGAGCGATAGCGTTTTCATCGCTATTTTCATTATCGGAAGGCTGTGCGTCGGAAGGCTGTGCCGCGCCCTTGGCCTCCACGCTATCGGCAGTCGAGCCCGCAGCAGCGGCGTCT
Organism: uncultured Collinsella sp.; assembly: GCA_900539035.1. GTDB lineage: Bacteria > Actinomycetota > Coriobacteriia > Coriobacteriales > Coriobacteriaceae > Collinsella. The sequence continues at coordinate 53,142 of UQAU01000008.1, forward strand.
TCGCTCGCGCCACCCTCAGTCTCGTCACTATTCTGGTTTTCGGTATCCCCGTTGTTGGTGTTGTCTACATCAGTAGACTCACTTGAGGAACCCCCCCCCATCACAGTTTCTTCGGTAGAAACCGTCTGGGCATCGTTGGCAATGGCCTGCGAGATCGGAGGCATGACGAGCGACAGTACCAGGCTCAGCACGGAGGCTCCGCACAAAACGCCTGCCAGTACACGGCGCGTCGCTTTATTACTCTGCTTAGTTTTTTCTGAATTCGCTTTCATCGATGTCTCCTCCCCAAGAGACCGCGATCTTGCTCTTTCACTATCAAACGTATCTGCGCAACCTTTAATTGCGCACGCTTAGTAATACTATTGTAACTATTGTTTAAACATCTGAGCAACAAAAACCGATAGTTTTGTAGCCAGTTCTCAATTCGCTTGACAATTGTTCAGATTTACTATCGTTTATTCGCTATAAAAAATCTGTTTCTACTGGTAATTAAGCTAGTTATCAGTTTTTTAATAGCATTTTATTAATTTGCACAACATTTTGCTCAAGAGCATGCATCCTGCGAACGGTCGAAAATCGACCGTGAACGGTAGGTCATTAACCGGGAGGAATAGACTACCAAATTGATGGGAATATCTTTGACCCATCGGTAGTTAGAAGCGTAATGTTCAGACAACCATATCTGAATTTTCGCGCAGATTTTAGGCATCAATTCGCCCAAATCGCCTGAGACTACCGCAAAGGAGCCTGTCCCCTTTGCGGTGGTTCTCCCCCGGCGCTACAGCAGATGATCCTCGATAAAGATCGCGATGCCGTCTTTGTCGTTGCTCGCGGTTACAAAGTCGGCGGCGGCACGAGTGGCGTCGCTGCCATTTGCCATGGCCACGCCCACGCCGGCGTCGGCCACCATGCAGGTGTCGTTGTCCGCATCGCCAAACACGCAGATGTCCTGGAGCTCCATGTCGTTGAGCTCCGCCACGCGCACAAGGCCGCGCGTCTTGGACACGCGCGGATCCATAAACTCGTAGAGCCGTTGCGTGGTTTGCAGAGCAGCCGCCTTAACAGTGTCATCGGCAAACGTCGACGCCCGCTCAATCACCCGCGGCATCACCTCGGGCGCCATGGTAAACATCACCTTGGGCTGCGGCTCGCGCAAGAACTCGGCAAAATCGACCACCTGGTAGGGCACGCCGTCGACGCGCGACAGGTGCTCGACGCACGCGTTGCTCTCGGGCACGTAGAACACGCCGTCTCGGGGGCAGACGGGCGTTGCCGGAAGGTCCGCCATGTGCTTGCAGATGCGCGCGATGGTCTCGCCCGGCAGCGGATAGCTCAGCTCGTTGATGTCGTGCGCGCGGTCGATGACCTCGGCGCCACCGCAGCCCACCATCACGTCTACCAGGCCTTCGATGCCCCAGAGCTCGTACATGGCCTCGGTCGCATGGGCGTCGCGCCCGGTGCACAGGCCAAACAGCACGCCGCGCTCGCGCAGGGCGCGGATCGCCGCCACGGTGCGCGGGGACACCGTGTGCCGGCTCGTGAGCAGCGTGCCGTCGATATCGCAGAACACGGCTTTGATGTGGCTGAAGGTGGTGTCCATGGGGGCCTTTCTGGGTTGTGCGGCGGTGTGGGGTGTATTCGTGAACGGCGTACATGGTATACCAAGGCACAGGCCGTTGGGACCCGATCGCCACAAAGGTGCCTGGCCCCTTTGTGGTGGCCGGACTCGCAGGGTGGCCTAGCCGGAGCACAAACCATCACAACATTCGACGTTATTCGGCAAAATCGCGATTTTCATCGAATGTTGTGATGGTTTTTACTGCTTTGCGGCACGATCCAAGTGCCAACGACCAAATAGCAGCAACGCTGCGGGAACCGCCGTCACGACCATGCCCGCCCCGATGAGCGTCTGCTGCACGCCAAACGTCGCCGCCAGCCAGGGGGCAATCGCCAGCGGGGCCACGCCGGCGAACATGTTGCCAAAGCCCATGACCGAGTTGACGCGACCGAGCTGCTCGAGCGGAGCCGTCGTTTGCACGATAGTGTTGTGAAGCGGGTTGACGACGCCCCAGGCCACGCCCAGGACAATCTGGCCGATAAGGGCCACGCCCACGTACGGCGTTCCCACGTAGAGCAGGCTTCCCAGACCCACGGACATGAGCGCCACGAGCAGCGTTTTGAGGCTGACAAAGCGCGCCGGCAAGCGGAGCGCGGCCACGGCGCCCAGCACCGCGCCCACGCCGCAGGCCGACGAGAGCCAGCCCATCCACTCGACACCGACGTGCAGGACATCGCGGTAGAAGAACGACTCCAGCGGATCGAAGGCACCGTAGCCAAAGTTCGAGAGGAAGATGATGAAGAACAGCAGGGCGAGAACGCTGTTGGTAAAGACTGTCTTGATGCTGGTCGCAAAGGTGACACGGGAGGACGTGTTGGGGTCGGGGCTTTGGCTGGCCTTATCCGATGTGATGTCGCCAACCGCGGGTTTGCCTTCGTGTGTGGCAACCTGACCTGCACTTTGCCTAAAGCCCCAACCGGCAATGAGCGCCAACGCGGTAAAGAGCATCATGAGCATGAACACCGCGCGCGACGACGCAGCCGCCGCGACAAAGCCGCCCAGCGTGGGACCAACGATGATACTCACGTTTGAAAACATGGCGATGGCGGAGTTGATGTCTTTGAGCTCGACGGGATCGTCGGTGAGATAGGCCGGATAGGACGTGGCGATGGGCTGGGCGAACCCCATCACAAAACCCAGGAGCGCCGCGCCGAGCAGGACGATGCCGGTCGTGCCGCCAAAGGCGATAATCGTCGCGCCGGTTGCCAGCGCGCCGACGATGCTCAGCAGAAAATGGTGGCGCGGGCCCCAAGCGTCGAGCGCGGCGCCGCCCGCAAAGGACCCCAGGATCACAAAGACGTTCATAAACAGAACGGCCAGCGACGTCGCGACGACCGAGGCATCGTCTGCATAGGTGAGCGTTCCGATGACGCCGATAAAGTAGCTGGTCTGAAAACCGGTGTAGATGAGAAAGCGCATCGCCACCAGGCGCTTGGCCTGCACGGACAGCGATGATCGAGGCTTTGAGAAAAGAGGGGCGAGCATGGAGACTCCTTGTTTCATACGAATGCGGACGGAGGGTATTCGCCACCGTCTGTCAAATCAATCTATCCGCATGAAACGTTAAGGACGCATCAAGCCCCTTCTCTCCGTTTTTCGCCCGTCATGAACTGCTTGGTAGATTCTAAGGCATGTCCCACACATCTACCAAAGCAAAAACCACCACAAAGGTGCCTGGCCCCTTTGTGGTGGAAATGACGTTTGCCCAGATAAAACCTGCCAAAATAAACCTGTCCCTTTTTGGCAGGTTCAGCGTCAAGCCTTAAAGATGGTCTTGGATGAGATCGCAGATGGCTCGGGCGTCGTTGATGTTGATGGCTCGGGTCGCAAAGCCGGCGTCGAAGGCCTGGCGCGCCAGGGCCTCATTGCAGGCAAGGGCCAGCGTGCGGCCGTCGACTAGGTCGAGCGAGCTCTTGCCGCGCAGACGGTCGACACCGGAGCGTGCGACGACGATGTTGTCGAAGCCCTCGGTCTTGTAGCCCTCAATGATTACCACGTCGACATCGTTGTAGCGCGACAGCAGCTCGCGCGCGGGCATCTCGTCCTCCTCGCGCGTGTCGGCGTACTCCGCCCAGCGCGTGGCGCAGATGAGGCCCACGTGTTTTGAGCCGGCCTGGTGATGGCGCCACGTATCCTTAGCGGGCACATCGATATCAAAGCCGTGATGCCCATGATGCTTGAGCGAGCCCACGCGCAGACCGCGGCGGGTGAGCTCGGCAATGACCTTCTCGACGAGCGTGGTCTTGCCCGAGTTTTGGTAGCCGATAAACGCGATCGCGGGGACGGCCGGTGCCGGAGCTGCGGGCGCGGCGGCGACGGGCGCGCTTGCGAGCGTGGCACCGTCAGCGGTCACGGACTCAACGGCAGTGGCCTGACGCTCTGCGCGATCCCATACGCCCGAGCGGCCGCCCTCCTTGTGCAGCAGGCGCACGTCAACGATCTCCATGCCGCGATCGACGGCCTTGCACATATCGTAGATGGTCAGACACGCGGCACTCGCGCCGGTCAACGCCTCCATCTCGATGCCCGTCTTGCCCGTCACGCCCGCCGTGACCAGCACGTGAAAGCCAACCTGCCCGTCCGCGCGCGCCGTCGCCCAGCCCTCGGGCACGTCCTCGGCCGGCGTCCCCGCCGGAGCGATGGGCGCAATGTCGCACTTGCTCTTGGTAATAAGCAACGGATGACACATGGGAATGATGTCGCTCGTGCGCTTGATGGCCATGATGCCCGCCACACGCGCACAGGCGAGCACATCGCCCTTTTTAGCGCGGTCCTGCAGCACCATAGCCTGCGTCTCGGGGTGCATGAGGATGGTGCCCTCGGCGATGGCAATGCGATGAGTCTCGGCCTTGTCGGACACGTCGACCATGCGTACCTCGCCCTTGGCGTCCACATGCGTCAGCTCGTCGCGACGGGCGTCGCGGGCGGACTCGGCGACAGCGCTGGCAGTCGGCTGCGCAGGCGCGTCGGCGTTACCGGCATTCGCCGCAGCCGTGACTTTGTGGGCAGACATCGCGGCCCTGCGAGCGGCCTTGGTGGCATCGGCGTACCTGCTCTTGGCCATATGATCATCCTCCGATTTGGGACATAAATCGTTGCGTGCCCTCAATTATCGCGTGTTCCTGCGGTTTGTGGGCCACGGCATCGCGCCAAATTGAAAGTACCCGCATATCATCACCACGGCGCAGCGCCTCGCGCACCGAATATTCGGCATCGCTAAACAGGCACGGGCGCACGTTGCCGTCTGCCGTCAGGCGCAGACGGTTGCAGTTCGCGCAAAAATGATTGGACATGGCGCTAATAAAGCCGACCGTTCCCGCCGCGCCCGGAAAGTGCCAATAGCGCGCAGGGCCCGCGCCGGCAGGAGCGTCGTTGATGTCGAGCGGCTCGAGCTCGCCCAGACCCGCCGCGGCGGCCCCGGCATTGATGCGCGCCCGCAGCTCGTCGCTCGGCACGGTATCGCTCGCATCCCACAGCTCGGGATTGAGCGCGGGAGCATGCGGATCCACAGCGCAATGCGAGCTCGTGTGCTCGTCGCCGATGGGCATATATTCGATAAAGCGCAGATGAATGGGGCGGTCGACGGTCAGCCGTGCGAGGGCCTCCACATCTTGGTTGAGCCGGCGCACAACAACGCAGTTGACCTTAACGGGCTCAAAGCCCCAAGCCAGCGCCGCGTCGATGCCAGCCATGGTCTGCTCGAGTCGACCTAGACGCGTGATCTTTCCAAAGAGCGTAGGGTCGAGTGTGTCGAGCGAGATGTTGACGCGGTTAAGCCCGGCATCTTTGAGCTGCGGCGCCAGGTTGGGCAGCAGGGCGCCATTGGTGGTGAGCGAGATATCCTCGATCTGCGGAATCGCACGGATGTCGCGAATGAGCGGGATGATACGGCGGCTTACCAGCGGCTCGCCACCCGTCAGGCGCACGCGGCGAATGCCCTCTCCCGCCACCAAGCGCACAAAGCGGGCGATTTCCTCGGCGCTGAGCAGCTCGTCGTGCGCACGGGGCGCCACGCCGTCGGCCGGCATGCAATAGATGCAGCGGAAATTGCACTTGTCGGTAACGGCAATGCGCAGGTAGTTGATATCACGGCCAAAGCCGTCATGTTGCACGTGCCCGTCCACGCAGCCCTCCCCTCACGCGGCGTTTTATTCTTCGGAAAACATAATACCCCACAAGAGAATCATGCCGACACCCGTACGACAGGACAGGTCGCTTCGAGCAAAACGGGCTTCCCAAGCCCATCCTCAGCACACAAACCATCACAACATTCGATGCTTTTCCCGTTTTTGGCAAAAAACGTCGAATGTTGTGATGGTTTGCCCGCCCACGGCACCCCGTAGAAGGGCCAGAGCGCCCCTAGAGTCCGCCGTCCCAGTGCCGAATCACGAATTCCCGCAGGTCGTTCTGACGTTTCTGGAATGTCTCGCTTCGGTCGCACTTAAGACCCATAGCGAGCGCGATGGCATTCATCGCCCGGTGCAATTGCAGCTGATGGGCAAACTGAGTCCCGGTGAGGACGATCATCCTAAAGCCCAGCGCGCTCAGCACGGTCATACGCTCCGCATCCGACGCGCTGCGCTGTTTATCAAGATGGTCCGAACCGTTGTATTCAATCCCCGTACCGCTCGCAGGCGCATATACGTCGATCTCGAAATACCCGGCCTTTGCGAGATACTTGAACTCGTTGGGAACATCGACCCGATGGTTGAGCTCAACCTTGGCGTATCCCAGCCCGCCCTGGGAACGTTTTGCTACGACCATGATTGCAGTGGCCGTCTCCATAGGCGACCGCGCGCCATCGTGCACGCGCTTGAGCACGGCGGCCGCGCGTATAGCCCCCTGACGAGATCGGTTCTCATTGCAATAAGCAATCAAGTCGGCAACGGTATACCTCTGCCCCATCTCGATATAATCGCCTGTCGACAGATGATTCAAATGGTATCGGGCGCAGATTTCGTAGCCGTATTCCAGCTGCTCGGGCTCGCTCATCCACGAACCCGCTTGGACAAAGCACATGACCTCATCAACCACTAGAAGGCCCTCTGCCACCTCGATAAGATGGTCTGGAGGTACCGGCGCCCCAAACACGTGGCACCTAAATCCGGCCGGCGTCGAACGCTCAAAATCGAAGTTGACGAGCGTGTCGATATGATCGAGCTCTTCTCGTGGAATACCAAGCGAAACCAGATAGTCGGTAACGATCCCAACTGCCGTTGAAGCCCTCAGCCCCTTGGCATCGAGCCCCAATTTGGGCAGGCTCGCGGTCGGCTCCGTCTCGTTAGCAAGCGAGTCCTCATCGTATAGACTGCTTGCTCGCGAGAGCGGCTCGGACGGGCGCGCCACGTTGTGGTACAGCCAGGCAGTCTTATGTGACAGGACGATCGGCAGGTCCATGAGCCCTCCAATGGAGTCGGATAACCAACCTTATTCCCCTGCCCACGGGTCCGCACACCTTCGTGCGCGAGAAAGCGATTCCGCCCGATCGAGTGGCAGAAAACCATCGCAACATTCGATGCTTTTCCCGATTTTGGCGAAAAACGTCGAATGCTGTGATGGTTTGAGGCGAGGTGAGGGGCACGGAGGGGTCAAAGCATCGTGCTTGGAGCGTGACTATTTTTTTCGCCCCGTCGCCATCACAAACCTTGACTCTATAATCGTTGTAGGGTTTTCACTACACTGGTAGCTAAACGAACCGAGCCAGAAAGTGCCCCGCCCATGGAACACGACCTCACACACGGCAATGTCCTCAAGACCATCGCGGTCTTTGCCCTGCCCTATATGCTCTCGTACTTTTTGCAGATGCTCTACGGCATGGCCGATCTGTACATGATGGGGCAGTTTAGCGGCGCTGCCGGCATCACCGCCGTGGGCAATGGCGCTCAGACGCTCTATATCATTACCGTGACGCTCGTGGGCCTAGCCATGGGAACGACGGTCATCGTCGGCCACGCCGTGGGTTCGCGTCGCTTCGACCGTGCCGAGACCGCCATCGGCAACACCATTACGCTCTTTATGGGCGTCTCGGTGGTGCTGGCTGCTGTCCTGTTTGCATTGTGTCCGCAGGTTGTGGCGCTCATTGGCACGCCGCCCGAGGCAGTCGAAGGCACCGCCGCCTACCTGCGTATCTGCTTTGTCGGCATTCCGTTTATCGCCGCATACAACATTCTCTCGGCCATCTTTCGCGGCCTGGGCGATTCGCGCTCGCCCATGTACGTGATTGGCGTGGCGTGCATCATCAACATCGCGCTCGATTTTCTGTTTATCGGCCACATGGGACTCGGCCCCGTGGGTGCGGCGCTCGGCACGGTAACCGCCCAGACAGCCAGCGTTGCCCTCGCGCTCGTCTGGCTCAAGAGCCGCCGCACGAACATCCACGTTAAGCGCAGCGACCTGCGCCCTCAGCCCGAGGTGCTCGGCAGCATTCTTAAGATCGGCGTGCCTGTGGCCGTGCAGGACGGCTGCATCCAGGTGGCGTTTATGTTTATCACCGTCATCGCCAACCACCGAGGGCTCGTCGACGCCGCCGCCGTGGGCCTGGTTGAGAAGATGATCAGCTTTTTGTTCATTGTGCCGAGCTCCATGGGCGCCACCGTCAGCGCGCTCACGGCGCAAAATGCCGGCGCGGGCAAGGGCGATCGCGCGCGTCAGGTGCTCAAGGACGCCATGACGATCTCGGTGGTGTACGGCTGCCTGATCACGGTGCTGATGTGGCTGGTGGCGCCGGCGTTTATCGGCTTTTTTGCCAAGGACCCCGCGGTGGTCGCGGCCGGTACCGGCTATATGCACAGTTATATTTTCGATGCAATCTTTGCCGGCATCCACATTTGCTTTAGCGGCTTTTTCGCTGCATACGGCAAGAGCTACATCGGCTTTGCGCACAACGTGCTGGCCGTAGCGCTCATTCGCGTGCCGGGCGCGTGGCTGCTGTCGAACGCCTATTCCGACACGCTGCTTCCCATGGGCATCGCTTCGCCGTGCGGGTCGATTCTGTCGGCAATCATCTGTGTTGTCGCGTTTACCGTGCTCAACCGGCGCGGGGCTTTTGACAAGTTGGCAGCGTAGCGGGGCAACGCGAGCCTGGGGCACCTCCCCTGCTTTTTACCGAAAGGAGCGGTCCCATGACCGACTCGCCAACCGAACATACCGAGGGCCTGCTCCGCATTGGCGAGGTGGCGCGCTTGTTTAACCTGAGCGTGGGCACGTTGCGCCATTACGAGCAGATGGGCCTACTGGACCCGGCGCACATCGATCCGGCGAGTGGGTACCGCTACTACGGATCGCGGCAGCTCTCAACTCTCAACACCATCAGCCACCTGCGTGTTCTCGACTTACCGCTCGCGCAAATCCGTGAGTTTGTGACCACGCGCGATGTGGACCTTATGCAGCGGCAGCTGGCTCAGCAGCAGGAGCTCATCGAGCGCAAGCGCCGCGAGTTGGAGCGTGTGTCGCGCAAGATCGATAACCGGCTTGCTCTGCTGCACAATGCCTTGAACACCGAGCTCGATACCATTTGCACAATCGATGCGCCCGAGCTTCGCTGCGCCGTGTTGCGCGAACGCGTCAACCCTACCGACGCCTATGCGCTGGAGTGGCAAATTCGTCAACTGCAGAAGGGTCAGCACGAGACCTTTGTCTTCCTGGGCAACTTGGGCGTCGGGATTAGCGCCGAGCGCCTGGCCGCCGGCGACTTTGACGGCTACGACGAGGTCCTTCTACTGCTCGATGACACCGATGATTACGCGGGCGACGTCGAGACGCGACCCGCCGCGCGCTGCCTGACCATAAGCTTCCGCGGCACGCACGGGCAAGCGGGCCCGCGCTACGAGCAACTGCTCGGCTATATGCGCGAACACAACCTGACGCCCGCCGGTCCCTCGCGCGAGGTCGCCCTCATCGACGACATCATCAGCGACGACCCGGCGACCTACGTGACGCAGATCACGGTGCCGGTTGCCCCGTTCAGATAAGAACTGCCTAGATAACGTTCGGCTGAAGGCAGAATCTTGACGTTATAGGCCATATTTTGCCTCAAGGTCATCGAGAGCCTCAAAGGCATCACGCGCCGTGCCAGCAGCACGCTCCCGCTCGGCCACAGTTATACGAGCCATCAGACGAGCCTTAGCCTGTTCCTGAACCATGAGGTCATAGTCTTCAGATCGAAGTACAACAAATTTGCTATAGCCGTTTTTTGTAACAGTCACTGGATCAGGAGCCTCCCAACAAGCCCGCTAAACGCCGGGGACAATCCCCGATATGGCGGTTTTACTCCTCCGGAATCGGAAACGCACGGATGAACTCTGCAGGCGAGAAGGTCTTGATGGTCGAGCGCACAAAAGCGGCGCGGTCACGCGTGATGATAAAGTCCACGCCGGCACGCTCGGCCATCGCACGGATACAGCCGTCCTCAAAGTCCGGCTCATCGGAATAGGCGGAGGTAAAACAAGCTTCTTGGTCGAGAGGCTCTACCGAGTAGCTCTTAAGACAGTCGCGCACTACCTCGCGGGCGCGCGCCTCGCCTGCCTGTTTAGTGAGAATGTAGTACGCGTCCTTGAGAGAGCAGGCCGAAACAACACCCTCGATAAGTCCCACGTCAACGAGCCCCTTGGTCGTTTGCGCCGCCCCATGCTCCGGCCGGCCCGGCAGCACGCAATCGAGCAGAAAATTGGTATCGAGAAATGCCCTCATAGGTAGCGCTCCCTCGCGACGCGCTTTTCATCTTCAACCGTCATCGTATCGAGCGGCGTTCCCCTTGGCATGTTAGCCACGATATCGAGATACTCCTGGTAGTCCTCATTCTCCGCGAGCATCTCACGGATCTCCTTCCAGGTGATCTTGGGATGCCACATCGTACCCACGTCGCGCTTGGGCTTGCCCGTGCCGCACGTCGGTTTTGCGCCCCCACGCTCCTGGGCAGCGTCATATTCCACCGTAACTGGACCTTCATAGTCGAGCGGCACGATCTTGAACAACGGCTTGCTCCGCTTGAAGACCACAACCTCCTCGCCCTCATTGGCAACCTTTTCGGCCACCTGCGTAAGGTTTTGGCGCAGTTCCGAAAACGCGACGGTAACCATAACTGCTCCTCTCAACATATATCTTCACTGCTAAGTATACACGTTAATATTAATGTTAAAGTATATAAAACTCATCACAATGGGGCAGCCCCGTTGTGGGACCTCACTGCGGGGCCCCTTTGCTTTGTATGAATCTTCTATCGCTCCGGAACGACACCGCTCCGCAGGGTCATCCTCAGCAACCTACATGACGCAGATCATGCTGCCCGCCACCACGCCCAAATAAAAACCTCCCGGAAAGTATCAACCTTTCCGGGAGGTTTTCTAATTTGATTATCGATGTCCTAAGCCTGGGGCACCTCACCAGTCGCAAGGATCTGCTCGAGTGCGTCCTCATCCAGCACGGGTACACCCAGCTGCTCGGCTTTGGTGAGCTTGGAGCCCGCTTTGGGGCCGGCGACCAGATAGCTCGTCTTCTTTGACACACTGCCCGAAACCTTGGCGCCGAGCACCTTGAGCGCCGCACCTGCCTCGTCGCGCGTGCGGTTGACGAGCGTGCCTGTCAGCACGAAGGTCAGGCCCGCGAGCGGCTGTGCGTCGGCGAGCTCGCCCGCCACGCCGGCGTCGGCTGCGGCTTGCGCGTGCGCGGCACCCAGGTCGACCTCGAGCGACAGGCCCGCCTGACGCAGGCGCTCCAGCACGGCAAGGTTCTCGGGCACGGCCAGAAACTGCTTGACGCTCGCCGCAATCTTGGGACCGATGCCCTCGCACTCGGCAATGTCCTCTTCGCTCGCCAAGATGAGCTTGTCAATCGACAGGAATCGCTCGGCAATGACCTCGCCCACGCTCTTGCCCACATGGCGGATGCCCAGGGCAAACAGCACGCGACCGAGCGGCTGGCTCTTGGACTTGTTGAGCTCGGCGATGATCTTTTCGGCCGTCTTGAGGCCAACCGGAATGGGGTCGCCCTTCTTGACGCCCTTTTTGCTGTTGGAGCTGGCATAGGTGCGGCCCGTGTCCAGTCCGGCAATGTCGTCGATCGTGAGTTGGTAGAAGTCCGCGACATCGTGGATCAGCCCGGCGGCGATCACCTTGTCGACGATCTCGTCGCCCAGGCCGTCGACGTCCATGCAGCCGCGGCTCACCCAGTGGAGCAGACGCTCCTTGAGCTGCGCGGGGCAGTCGATGGAGACGCAGCGGTAAGCGACCTCGCCATCCTCGTGGACCACAGGGCTGCCGCACACGGGGCAGACCTCGGGCATCTGCCAGTCAACGCTGTCGGCCGGGCGCTTATCGAGCACCGGGCCCACGACCTCGGGGATCACGTCGCCTGCCTTGTGCACGATGATAGTGTCACCCTCGCGCACGTTTTTGCGGCGAATCTCGTCGATGTTATGCAGCGTGGCGCGCGCGATGGTGGAGCCGGCGACCGTCACCGGGTCGAACTCGGCGACCGGCGTGAGCACACCGGTGCGGCCCACCTGGATGCGAATTTCGCGCAGGACGGTCTGCTTTTCCTCGGGCGGGAACTTAAAGGCAATGGCCCAGCGCGGCGCGCGGGCGGTAAAGCCCAGGTCGAGCTGCTGCTGAAAGCTGTCGACCTTTACGACCACGCCGTCGATGTCGTAGTCCAGGTCGCCGCGGTGCTCGAGCGCCTGGGCGCAGAACTCGTGGACCTCGGCCGGCGTGGCACAACGGGCCACGTTAGGGTTGACGCTAAAGCCGGCGCTACGCAGCCAATCGAGAAACTCGCGCTGGCTGTGGACGTGCAGCGGATCGGTATCGGCGATGGCATAGATAAAGGTGGCCAGGTCGCGGCGCGCTGTGACCTTGGGGTCCTTTTGGCGCAGGCTGCCGGCGGCGGCGTTGCGCGGGTTGGCGAAGGGGTCGCGGCCCTCGGCATCGGCCTCTTCATTCAGGCGAACAAAGCTGCCCTTGGGCATATAGACCTCGCCGCGCACCTCAATGGTGCGCTCGCGGTCGGTGCCCATGTGGGCGAGCGCCGGCTCGGACAGGTGCATGGGCACATCCTTGATGGTACGGACGTTGAGCGATACGTCCTCGCCCGTGGTGCCGTCGCCACGTGTGGCCGCGCGCACGAAGGCGCCATTCTGATAGGTAAGCGCCACGCCCAGGCCGTCGATCTTTAGCTCGCAGGTATAGGTGACGCTGCCGGCACCGAGCGCATCCTCGGCGCGCTGGAGCCATGCGTCGAGCTCGTCCAGATCCATGGCATCGTCCATGGAATACATGCGTGCCATGTGCGTGACCGGCGTAAACTGCTCGCTCACGTAGCCGCCCACGCGTTGGGTGTAGCTGTCGGGCGTCACCAGGTCGGGATAGGCCGCCTCGATCTCCTGCAGCTCAACGAGCATTTTGTCAAAGGCAGCGTCCGTGATCTCGGGCGCATCGAGCATGTAGTAGCGATAGGCGTGGTAGTCGAGCTCGTGGCGCAGCTCGGCCGCACGCGCTGCCGCCTGGGCACGGGCATCGACCGGTGCGGTGGCATCCGCGCTCGCGGGCGTTCCGGTATCGATGTCCACGCCGTCACCAAACAGGCTCGATTGCTCCATAGCGGCACTCCTTCGCTCGATTTCAAACGGATACAAGAGTACCACCGGTCACCATGGGGCCGAATAGCCCTTTCGAACCGCACCGAATCGGCAGCGGCCGAACCGGGATGGATCGCGCGATCAAACCATGCCCTTGCCATTTCTAAATGATCCGTTTTCCTCCGTCCCCAACGGATCGATAAGAAAAGAGGGGCTGTCCCGCGTTGATGGGACAGCCCCTCTGGCTTCGATATATGCGATACGGCTCGTTAGAAACCCTGACCGTAGCCCTGGCCCTGGCCCTGCTGGCCCAGCAGCTCCTCCAGGTACTGGCGCAGCTGCTCGTCGGTAATACCGCCGTTGCCGGTGTCGGTCGAACTGTCGTCCTGCTGCTGGTTCTGCAGCTCCTCATCGGAGCCCAGCTCGACGGTGACCTTCTTCTCTTCCTTGCCGCGCATAAGCGTGATCTCGACCTTCTCGCCCACCTCGTGGCTGCGCAGCGCGATGATCAGGCCATCGGCGCTCGTGATCTCGTCGTCGCCCAGCTTGGTGATGACGTCGCCCTCCTGAATGCCGGCCTTGGCGGCGGGACCGTCCTCGACGACGCTCGCCACGTACGCACCACTATCGGTGCTCAGCTTGTTGGTGCGGGCGTTGAGCGCATTGACGCTCGAAAGCGTAGCGCCCATGTACGGATGCACCGGCGTCTTGCCGTCGATAATCTGGTCGGCAATGTTCTTGGCGTAGTTAACGGGAATAGCAAAGCCCACGCCCGAGCTGGAGCCCGAGTAGCTCTCGATGAGCGAGTTGATGCCCACGAGTTCGCCGTTGTCATTGACGAGCGCGCCGCCGGAGTTGCCCGGGTTGATGGCGGCATCGGTCTGGATCATGTTGGCGTAGATAGTGTTGCCGCTGGTAGAGCTCATGGCCGTGGAGCGGTAGAGCGCCGAGACAATACCGGTGGAGACAGACTGCTCGTTGCCGAACGGCGAGCCGATCGCCATGACCCACTCGCCCACGTTGAGCTTGGAGGAATCGCCGATCTCGATCGGCGTGAGCTTGGAGGCGTCGGCGTCCTTGAGCTTGATGACGGCGAGGTCGCTCGAGGCGTCGTTGCCTACGAACTCGGCCTCGTAGGTGGTGCCGTCGTCCATGGTCACCACGTACTGGTCATAGCCATCGACCACATGGTTGTTGGTGAGGATGTGGCCCTCGGTATCGAGCACCACGCCCGAACCGACGCTGCCCGAGTTGTCCGACTCGTCGGCAGACTGCGAAAGCGAGCCATTCTGGCTGCCGCTCGAAGTGGCGGTAATGGAAACGACGGAGGGCAGGGCCTTGGCAGAAACGGCCTCGGCAAGTGTGGTGTCCTCGGAGTCGATCGTAATCTTTTGCGTCGACGAACCCGAAGCACCCGCCGTCACGGCATTCTTTCCGCCGCCAATGTTGAGCGTGCCGCTCATAATGAGCGCGATGACCAGCAGGGCACCGCAGGCACAGCCGGCGAGCGCCGTAATAAAAATCGGCAGCTTTTTGGTCTTGGTCTTGACCACCGTGTGCTTGTTTACAACCTGCTGGCTGCCCAGCGGCTTTCCGGTCTGCGTGTCGTAAGCCTGCACGTAGGGAATGTTGCTGCCGGCAGGCGTCGACTCCACCTGCACGCGCGGCTGCTGCTGGGTCTCGCCGGCGTTGCCCGCATCCTGGGGGTGCTGGGAATCGTTCTCGCTCATAGCTGCGATCCTTTCGTCAAATAGCCAAAGGCCCGCCAAACATGTGGCGGGCCATCGTTGTTCACGTTGAGTTGTACCCCAATATGCGGGTGCACGTGTATGAGAACGCAATCTTTTAGGAAGGCTTAAGTTCTGTTGCAGGCCCAAAAGGACCCGGCCTGCGGCAAAACCACCACAAAGGTGCCTGTCCCCTTTGTGGTGAAAAGCTAGTCCTTAAACAGATAGCCCACGCCGCGGACGGTGGTGATGTGTGCCGCGATCTGCGGGCCCACCTTGGAGCGGATGCGTCGGATGTGCACGTCGACGGTGCGCGTGCCGCCGCAGTACTCAAAGCCCCACACGCGGTGCAGTAGCACCTCGCGGCTGTAGGCGCGGTTGGGGTGCGTCGCCAAAAAGCTCAACAACGAGTACTCCATCAGCGTCAGGTCGATGGGCTCATCGTCGAGCGTCACCTGGTAGGTAGCCAGGTTGATCTCAAGGTTGTCGATGTTGAGCACATCGTCGGCGGTGACGGTCTCCTCCTCGCCCATCAGGCGCTGCGCGCGAGCCTTAAGCTCGTTGGGCGTCGCCGTGGGGCATACAAAGTCGGCATGCGCGTGATTCGGCAGGCGCAGGATGCCGAGCGCCTCGTCGTCAACGATCACCAGCATGGGGACGCCGCCGCGATCGTCAAGCCACTTGGCAATCTGATCGATGCGGTCGCTGCGGATGCCATCGGAATCGAGGATCAGCAGGTCAAAGTCGTGCGCCGCAGTCGGCGAATCGGGGGTTGCCAGGCTCACCTCGACACCCAGGGTGGTCGTCAAGCTGCGGGCAAACTCGTGGAAGCGCGTCGTGCGCGCCATGAACAGGGCACTCTTTTCGGACATATCGGCCTCCAAAGAAATGAGCTCAATCGTACTGGAACAAGTCAGCGCGATTAGGAGTTCGCCAGGTAGTGCTTGATCTCCCACTCGGTGATCGTAGACTCAAACTTATGCCACTCGTCGCGCTTCTTTTTGAGGAAGAAGCTGTGGATGTGCTCGCCGAGGGCATCCTTCATAAACTGCGAGTCCTCAAACACGTCGAGCGCCTCTTTGAGCGAGCGCGGCAGCGGCGTGTAGCCGGCCTCGACCATCTGACGGTCGGTAAGCTTGAGCGTCTCAGCCGTTGCCTCGGGCGGGAGCTCCAGCTTGCGCTCGATGCCGTCCAGACCAGCCGCCAGCGTGACGGCGTTGACCAGGTACGGGTTGGCCATGGGGTCGGGGCTGCGAAGCTCGATGCGCGTGGACAGCTGCTTGCCGGGCTTGTAGACCGGAATGCGGACCATACTCGCGCGGTTGCGCAGGCCCCACGTGGCGTACTGCGGCACGGAGTCGCCGCCCGTGGTGATGCGCTTGTACGAGTTGACCGTGGGGTTGGTGATGGCGCTGATCTCGCGCGCGTGCGCTAAGATGCCGGCCATGTAGTGCTTGGCGATATCGGAGAGGTGGTACTTCTCGTCGTCCTCGCCCCAAAAGACGTTGTTGCCGTCGTGGTCGAATAGCGACTGGCACAGGAACATAGCGCTGCCGTCCTCGCCCGCCAACGGCTTGGGCATAAAGGAGGCGTGGCACCCGCTCTCGTAAGCCTGCTGCTTAATGATGAGTTTGGCCGTGGTGATGGCGTCGGACATGCTCAGGGCCTCGGCGTGGCGCAGGCTCATGCCGTGCTGCGAGCGGCCGGCGGCGTGGAAGGTGTACTCCACGGGCACGGACATCTTCTCGAGCGTGAGGACCGTGTTGCGGCGCAGGTCGCGAGCGGCATCGCTCACCGAAAGATCGAAGTAGCCCACGTTGTCGAGCGGCTCGGGGGTGTGCTCGTCGGGGAAATAGTAATACTCCAGCTCGGCGCCCACGTTGAGCAGATAGCCAGCCTTCTCGGCCTTATAGAACATGCGGCGCAACGCATCGCGCGGATCGCCGGCGAAGGGCTTGCGGTCGGGGGTGCACACATCGCAGAACACGCGGGCGACGCCGTTGTGGCTCGGGCGCCACGGCAAAATCTGGAAGGTCGAAGCATCGGGAAACGCCAGCATGTCGGCTTCCTCGGGCGTGGCAAAGCCCTCGATGGCCGAGCCGTCAAAGCCAATACCCTCCTCAAAAGCGACCTCGAGGTCCTCGGGGCTAATGGCAAAGTTCTTGAGGCGGCCGAGAATGTCGACAAACCACAGACGCACAAAGCGGATGTCACGCTGCTCTACGGAACGGAGTACGTAATCGATGTTCTGCTGGTTCATGTCGCTCCCCTTTCTTTCGGGCGGGTTTCGACTGGTCTATATCGCAGATACTATCGCAGAAAAATGTTTCCGCAGGGTTAAAGCGTATCAAGCGCTCAAAAAACGTGTGCGAACAGGCAGATATGACAAGTGACTATCATTCAGATTCGGAGACAATTTGTCTACAGGCTCGTTCCAGCGTAGGGAACTCCATCGTCACTGCATCCCAAACAACCGAGCGGTCGACATTGCCGTAATCATGCGCAAGATAATTTCTCATGCCGATAATTCCACGCCATTCAATTTCGGGATGAAGCCGCTGCGAGCGTTCCGACAATTTGCCCGCTTCTTCCGTCACCCTAAGCGCACACATCAAAAGGGAGTCCGCCAACGCCCTCGTCCGCACGTCATTCGCATGCAGAAACTGGTCCTCGGTGATATCAAAAACCTTGATGCGTTCGTTCGTTTCAGAAATGGCATCCAAAACCTCTTGGGCGCGAAGGCTGTCTGACTTACGCGCGATCATAAAGGATCACTCCTTCGCGCTCGATTACCGCGGCAAGATCGTCATCAAGATGATCACTAGAGACGAGATCAACCTGCCTCCCGGTCTCTTTGCGCACCGCCTCACCAAACGCCGACAACGCGAAAAGACCAAAACCCCGCTCGCGATCGACTTCGAGACGCAAGTCAATATCACTATCGGCATGCGCCTCGCCACGGGCATACGAACCAAATAGAATCACGGTTTTGATGGCGGGAATCGTGCTGGCCGCCTCGCGGACGGCGGACTCAATCCGAGCAATATCCAAAATGCCTGCGGCGACGTTTTCGCTCGCAGAGTTTTTACCAAGTGAAGGAACAAACGGCAGAGAGCGCTCGCGCAGCATCTGCCTCATAAACATATTGACCGCAACAGACGAAGTCATGCCAAGCTCTTCGCACAGTTCGGCAAATGAGTCTTTAATTGACGAGTCCACTCGCACACTCAGCACAGACGCAGCCATGGATACCTCCTGTATGACATTGTCTATATATTATCACACAGACTAGCGCGAGGTCGATGCGCGGTGTTCGATGTGGCCGGGGACCTCGATGCGCTTGGGGGCGAGCTTTGCGGCATCGCCCACCGTGGTGGTAACGACGTCGATGCGCTCGGAGAGGCGCTCGACCACGCGCTCGGCGATGGTAAGGGTGTCTTGCGCGGCCGTGGTCACGCCGCCAAAGAGCACATGGTTCCAGGGGTAGTCGTCAAACGTCGCGATTTTGAGCCCCGCCGGCAGCGAGGGACCAAGCTGCGCCAGCGCCTCGGTCAGACGCAGGAAAACCAAGCCGTTGACAGCAATGAGGCCGAGCTTTTTACCTGCATAGCCGCGGATGGTCTCGTCCAAGCGGCCAACGCCCGTGGCACCACCGTCGGCCAGGGTGACAACCTCGCCCGCAAGTCCGCGGCGTGAAAGCTCGTCGGTAAAGGCCTCGGCGCGCTCTCGACGCACGGGGCTATCGTCGCTTGCCTCGGTGAGCAGGCACAGGCGCTCGCTGCCAGCGGCGGCCAAGGCGTCTACCAAGCCGGCGACCAGCTCACGGTTGTTAGATGTCACCAGATCGACACCGCCGTCGGCAACGTCGCGGTCGAGCAGCACGACAGGCAGACGTCCCGCTGCCGCGGCGATCGCCTCGTCATTGCCTCCGCAGGTGTTGACGACCAGGCCGTCCACGCCGGCATCGATAAGCCTGGTGAGCGACTCGGCCTCCTTGGCGGGGTCGTTGCCGCTAATGGCCGTCATAAGCGAGCAGCCGCGCGCGGCGGCACTGGCGGACAGTCCTTCGAGCATGGCGCTCGAGAATGGGTTGGCGATGTCGGCCAGGATCACGCCGATGAGGTTGGTGCGCGAGCTGCGCAGATTGCGCGCAGCGGCACGCGGGCGATAGCCGGTGCGCTCGATAACCGCCGCGATGCGAGCACGGGTTTCCTCGGTCATTTGCCCGGGGCGGTTGTTGAGATAGCGCGAGACCGTGGCCGGGCTCACGCCCGCCTCGGCGGCAATGTCCTTGATTCTCATCTGCGCCATAACGCACCCCGTTTCCCAATTGTCGGCGATCTGAGCCATTTTAGGCATTTTTTTAAAAATCTCGGTTGCAAAACGCTGTAGGTGAGTATACTACAACTCGAAACGAAACCGATTTCGTAAACCGATTTCGGTGAGCGTTGGGCCCCCCGGGGCCAGACGCACCCCACCCGCGTTGGGCCGGGGGGGCCCCGCCCAAAAAAAAAAATGTGGAACACCCCCCCCGGGGCGTAAAAGTTAATTTTTTTTTTTAAAAAATAAAAATTAAAAAAAAAATAAAAAAAAAAAAAAAAAAAAATTAATAAAAAAAAAAATTTTTATTTTTATAATTTAT
>UQAU01000009.1 GCA_900539035.1 uncultured Collinsella sp.
CCGCTGCTCTCGCTCGAGGGTGCAGCGCCGGTCGCTTCGTTTGATATCGTCGGTCTGCATGTGCCGCACGAGATGGCGGTGACGAACTTCCTCGAGGCTCTCGACCTCGCCGGCATTCCGCTGTTAGCCGCCGACCGCACCGAGGACGACCCCATTATCATCGCCGGCGGCCCCTCGGTGTACAACCCCGAGCCGTACGCGGCCTTCTTCGATGTTATCCTCATCGGCGAGGGCGAGGAATCGCTGCTCGAGACCTGCCAGCTGCATCGCCGCCTGCGTGACGAAGGAGTCCCGCGCGCGCAGATTGTTGAGCAGCTCGCATCCATTGCCGGCAACTACGTGCCGTCGTTCTATGAGGTTCGTCACGACGAGCCCTGCTCGCCCCATGGCTACACCGTGCCGCGTGAGGGCAAGGATGCGCCGACCGTGGTCTACAAGCGCGTCGTCGAGGATTTCAGTGCCACGAACCCGCTGTCGCAGTCGTGCGTGCCCTATGCGCAGCTGGTCCACGACCGTCTGTCTATCGAGATCCTGCGCGGCTGCGCCCGCGGCTGTCGTTTTTGCCAGGCCGGCATGACGTATCGCCCGGTGCGCGAGCGCTCGGCAGACCAGATCGTCTCGTCGGTGATTCAGGGTTTGGAAAAGACCGGCTATGACGAGGTGTCGCTGACCTCGCTCTCCACGACCGACCACTCCTGCATTCGCGATGTGCTCGGCAGGCTCAACCGTCGCCTGGAGGATACGGGTATTCGCGTGTCTATTCCGTCGCAGCGCCTGGATTCGTTTGGCGTGGATATGGCCGAGTCGGTTGCTGGCGAAAAGAAGGGCGGCCTGACGTTCGCGCCCGAGGCCGGCAGTCAGCGCATGCGCGACATCATTAACAAGAACGTGACCGAGGAGGACCTGGACCGTGCGGCCAAGGCGGCCTTCGAGGCCGGCTGGAACCGCATGAAGCTCTACTTTATGATGGGCCTTCCCGGCGAGCGCGACGAGGACATCGTGGCCATCGCCAGCCTGGCCGATCATGTGCTGGAGCTCGGTCGTTCCGTGGTGCCCAAGGCTCGTCGCGGCTCGATCTCGGTGTCCATCTCGGTTTCGGTCTTTATCCCCAAGGCTGCCACGCCGTTCCAGTGGTGCCCGCAGCTCGACTACGACGACGTCAAGCGTCGCCAGAAGTTGCTTATCACGAGCGTTCGCAACCGTGCCGTCCGCGTGCATTACCACGATGCCGAGACCTCGCTCATCGAGGCCGCGCTGTCCCGCGCCGGTCGTGACATGACGCCCGTCATCATCGACGCTTGGCGCTCGGGCTCTCGCTTTGACGCCTGGGTAGAGCATTTCTCGCTCGATAACTGGAAGGAGGCTGCTGCCAAAAACGGCATCGACCTCAATGAGCTCGTGCACCTGCCCTACGAGTTGGACTGGCGCCTGCCGTGGGAGCACGTGAGCCCCGGCTGCACGCGCGGCTTCCTCGAGCGCGAGTACCGTCGCTCGCTCGAGGGCGTCACGACTCCCGACTGCACCCGCACGTCGTGCACCGGCTGCGGGATCTGCCCCACGCTCCACGCCAAGAATGTATTGATGGGTGATCGCGCATGAGTGAGCGCCTGACCGACAACCCCTCGCTCTTTAGGCTTCGTGTTCGTTATGGCAAGCGCGATCGCCTTAAGTACCTGGGCCATCTCGAAGTGATCCATACCATTGAGCGCATCGTGCGCCGTGCGGGACTTCCCTATGCCGTCACGCAGGGCTTCTCTCCGCACATGCGCGTGGGCTTCTCTTCGGCGCTACCGGTTGGTACGTCGTCGACCTGCGAGTGGTATGACCTGTTTATGACCGAGTTCGTGGCGCTCGACGAGGCGTTTGGGCGCCTGGCTGCGGCGTCTCCGGCCGATCTGGCGCCCATCGAGGCGGCGTACATCGACGTGCGCACGCCGGCGTTGACGGCGCAGCTCACGCGCCTGTCGTATCGCATCGACCTGCACTTGGATCCCGAGGCGCCCGTAAGCGCCGCTGAGGTACGTCGTGCGATCGACACGCTGCGCGCGGACCATGGCATCGACTACGCGCGCGGAAAAAAGAGCAAGCGCTTGGATTTGGATCACACGCTCGTGGACTATGAGCTCACGGCGGGGGAGCGCCCGCACCATTTGGTGCTCATGCTCGACACCCATGCCGACAACGAAGGCTCCATGCGTCCGGAAATTTTGCTTTCCGCTGCTGATGTTTTGTTGCAGGGCTTGACCCCGGGCGTGGATGCACCTATTGTTTCCACCGGTATGCAAGACCTCGTGACCATCTGCTCCTACGATGTCGAGCGTCAGAATCAAGCATGCGAGGACGACGAGGGCCGACTCGTCAGCCCCATACCTGTGCGAACTTGTGGATTTGCTCCACATACTCGTTGACGGGGGTATTTTCGCCTGCTACTATATTCGGCTGTTGCACTAACTGATGCATGAAGGGCAAGTAAACATGTACGCAATCGTTAACACGGGCGGCAAGCAGTACAAGGTCGCCACCGACGATGTCATCACCGTCGAGAAGATCGAGGGCAATGAGGGCGACAAGGTCACCCTGCCGGTTATCTTCCTCAACGATGGTAAGAAGATCGTCACCGATCCCGACAAGCTGGCCAAGGCCAAGGTTACCGCTCAGATCGTTGAGCAGTTCAAGGGCGAGAAGCAGCTGGTCTTCAAGTTCCACAAGCGCAAGCGCTATCGTCGTCTGAAGGGTCACCGTCAGCAGCTGACCAAGCTGAAGATCGTGAAGGTTCAGGCTACCTCCCGCGCCAAGAAGGCTGTCAAGGCAGAGGCTGAGGCTGTTGCCGAGGCTCCCGTCGCCGAGTAGATTACACTCGTAACGAAAGAGTAGGTATACACAATGGCACACAAAAAAGGACTCGGTTCCTCCCGTAATGGCCGTGACTCCCGCGGTCAGCGCCTTGGCACGAAGCGCTTCGCCGGCCAGACGGTAACCACGGGCACGATTCTCGTCCGTCAGCACGGCACGCACATCCACCCGGGTGAGAACGTTGGCCGTGGTAAGGACGACACGCTGTTCGCGCTGGTCGACGGTACCGTTGAGTTCCACAAGGGTATCAAGCACAGGGTCAGCGTACGCCCGCTCGCGAACGCGTAATTCACCCTTCATAGAGCACATATGTGGGAGACACTTGAGTTTTAGGATTCAAGGGTCTCCCTCTTTTTGTAGGAGGCGATTCTGTTGTCACAGTTCACCGATATCAGCCGCATTAACGTGTGCGGCGGCGACGGCGGTGCCGGATGCATGTCGTTTAGGCGCGAGGCCTTTGTCCCCAAGGGCGGCCCCGATGGCGGCGACGGCGGTCGTGGCGGCAATGTCGTCATCCAGGCCGATGCTCAGCTGTCTTCGCTGATCGATTACCGCTTTAAGCATCACTTTCGTGCCGAGCGCGGAACGCACGGTCAGGGCGCCCGCCGCAACGGCAAGAGTGGCGAGGACCTGATCCTTAAGGTTCCCATGGGCACCGTGGTGCGCGAGCTCGATCCCGAGACGCAGACCCCGATGTTCGAGATTGCCGACTTGGTTCACGACGGCGAGCGCGTTGTCGTGGCCCCTGGTGGCGCCGGTGGTCTGGGCAATACGCACTTTGTGACATCGGTGCGCCGTGCTCCCGCGTTCGCCCAGTTGGGCGAGCCGGCTGAGGAGCACTGGATTGAGCTCGAGATGAAGCTCATGGCCGATGCCGCACTCGTTGGCTTCCCCTCGGTGGGCAAATCCTCGCTTATCGCGCGCATGAGTGCCGCCCGTCCCAAGATCGCCGACTATCCGTTCACGACGCTCGTGCCCAACCTGGGTATGGTGCGTGCCGGCGAGTACTCCTATGTCGTTGCCGACGTCCCCGGTCTTATCGAGGGTGCGAGCGAGGGCCGTGGCCTGGGCCATCAGTTCCTGCGCCACATCGAGCGCACGGCACTCATCATGCATGTTGTCGATATGACGGGCGGTTTTGAGGATCGCGATCCGATCGAGGACTATCGCATCATCAACCGCGAGCTCGAGCAGTATGGCGCCGAGCTTTCGGAGCGCCCTCAGATCGTCGTCGCCAACAAGTGCGATGCGCCGGGCACGGCTGACAAGATTGCCGACCTCAAACGCGCTGCGCTCGACGATGGACATATGTTCTTTGCCGTGTCTGCTGTGACGGGCGCCGGCCTCAACACGCTGATGCTTGCCGTGGGCGAACAGGTGGCCAAGCTGCGCGCCGAGTTGGCTGTCTCCGATGAGCCGGTCGATCTGCGCGATGATGAGTGGGAGCGCCGTCGCCTGCAGCGTGAGAAGCGTTTCCGCATTGTTCAGGAAGAGCCCCATGCCTTCCGCGTGGTCGGTCGCGCCATCGAGCGTATGGTCATCCAGACCGACTGGGAAAACGAGGAGGCCGTCATCTACCTGCAGCATAAGTTTGCGCGCATGGGTGTTGACGACGCGCTCGAGAAGGCCGGCTGCCGTGCGGGCGACGAGGTCCGCATTTGCCAGCGCGCCTTTGACTTTGAGGGCGCCGAGGACTTCTCGGAGTACGAGGAGCTCGAGGATGCTGGCGAGGACGTTGCCGTTGAAGCCATTGACGTGGCCGATGCTGCGGATGAGGGCGTCGAGGTTGTCGATGCGACGGATGCAGCGGATGCCGCGGGCGATACCGAGACACCGGAGGGCGAGTAAGCCATGTCGCTGCGCGGTGGAATCGGTCTGCCCGAGCTTCCTCTAGAGGACGGGCAGGAGTTTAGGCTCGGCATTATGGGTGGCACCTTTGATCCCATCCATTACGGGCACCTGGTGACCGCCGAGCAGGCGCGCGAGTCGCTCGACTTGGACGCTGTGCTCTTTATGCCGGCGGGTTCTCCTGCCTTTAAGCTTGACAAGCCGGTGACGCCTGCCGAGGACCGTTATGCCATGACGGTCCTCGCCACCGCCGCGAACCCGGCTTTTTTGGCGAGCCGGTTCGAGATCGACCGCCCGGGCGTAACCTATACGGCCGATACGCTTCATGCCCTTCGCGACTTTTATCCGCCGCAGGTAAAGCTCTACTTTATTACGGGCGCCGACGCGATTATCGATATCGTGACCTGGCATGATGCCGAACGAATCGCTGAGCTTGCTACCTTTATTGCGGCGACGCGACCGGGCTTTGATATCGATACGGCGCGTGCCCGAATCAAAGAGTCGGGGCTGCCGTTCGACGTGCGCTATATTCAGATTCCGGCGCTGGCGATCAGCTCGACGAACATTCGTAAGCGAGTTGCCCGCGGCATGAGCGTGCGCTATCTTACGAGCGAGTCCGTGCTCGGCTACATTCGCAAGCGCAGGCTATATGCCGATTTGGGCCAAGAAGATTTTGAGTGATGGGGGTCTACGTTGTCGGTAGAGGATCAGTTTGAGGGCGATGAGCGCGCGCTGCTCAAGCGCATTCAAGAGCTGCTCGATGTTCGCATGAAGGATAAGCGCAAGCGCTATGTGCATTCGCTGGGTGTTGCCGAGACCGCACTTCATCTGGCCGAGGTCTACGGCGTCGACCGCTTTGATGCCGCTGCCGCCGGCTTGATCCACGACTGGGACAAGGTGCTTTCCGATGACGAGCTGGTCACGCGCGCTCTGCATTACGGCATTAAGATTGCCGGCTCTCCTTCTGCCGCGACGCCGCTTTTGCATGGCCCTGTTGCCGCCTATGAGCTTCCGCAGCTTTTTCCCGAGCTGTCGCCGGCGGTCTTTCAGGCTGTCGACCGTCACACCGTGGGTGCCTGCGATATGACGCCGCTCGATATGGTGGTCTTTGTGGCCGATGCCATCGAGCCCAACCGCCACGGCGACTATGCCCATGCACTGCGCAAGATGGTGGGGGAGTCGTCGCTCGATGAGTTGTTCTTCTCCTGTTTTGCGCAGGGTCTGGTCTATGTGATCCAGTCCGGGCGCTATCTTTATCCCACGGCTATTACGATTTACAACCATTACGCCCAGCTGCGCTAGCTCGGGCTGTCTAGAAAGAGGTATTCCATGGCCGACGAGACCATGACCGACGAGCAGATTCTTGAAGGCGTGGAGCACAAGAGCTTCGCCGCCACGTCCGACCGCACTGCCGCCTCGCTGTCCGCGAGCGGTGTCGCCGCCGAGGATGTCGCCCGCGCCGCCGCGCAGGCCGCCTACGACAAGAAGGGCGAGGACGTTCAGGTGCTCGACCTGACCGAGCTTTCCGATGTGTGCGACTACTTTGTGCTTGCCACCGGTGCCAACAACCGCCAGGTCGATTCAATTGTCGACGAGATCGAGGAGAAGGTCGCCGAGGCTTGCGGCGAGCATCCGTTCTCCATCGAGGGCCGCGAGCAGAAGACTTGGATGCTCATGGACTACGGTTCGGTTGTCGTCCACGTCTTCACTCCCGAAGCCCGCGACTTCTACCGCCTCGAGAAACTCTGGGGAGACGCCCCCCAGCTCCCTCTCAATCTCCTCTAGTAGCTCATTTGAGACGGGGTTTAGCTACCCTCACGCATATCGCCGGGCAGTTGCGGTTTTCCGCACCTGCCCGGCTTTCTTTTTACCCAAAGGCGGTTAATCGTTGAAGCGGGATTGACGGCCGAAGGATAGGGCGGTGTCGCCGAATTTGTCTCGGACGGCGTCGATGGCGACGGAGAGGTCGCGGCGGTCGCTGGATTGGGCTCCGCGGTCATCGATCTCGCAGAACAGGTCGGTTTGGATCCCGCCTTGGTGATCGAAATCGCTCATGCCGATGCCCGCTAAGCGAACATGCATGCCTTCCTGCCAGATATTGTCGAGCAGCTCGAGTGCTACGGCAACAAAGATATTCTCATCATCGGTGGGGTGTGGAAGCCGCCGCTGCGCCGAGCGTCCGCTGCCATACGAATATTTAAGCTTGAGCGTCACCGTGGCGCCCGTCAGTCCCTGGCGACGTAAGCGTCGTCCGACGGACTCACCCAGTAGGGCAATAGCCGCCTCAATATCCCCACGCTCAGTCAAATCTTTAGCAAAGGTGCGTTCATTGCTGACCGACTTGACCTCGCGCTCCTCATCGAGACTCGTGACTTCGGAGATTTCGAGTCCCAGCGCACGCTGGCGCATGCGCTCGCCGTTGACGCCAAAAATAGAGGCCAAGGTGGATTCCGGTGCACGTGATAGCTCTCCGAGGGTGTAGATGCGCATGCGGCGCAGTCGCTCCTCGGCCGAGCGCCCGATGCCGCTCATGGCAGATACTGGCAGCGCGGCCAAAAAGCGCTGCTCGGTTCCGGGGCGCACGATGGTCAGCCCAAACGGCTTATCCCGCTCGCTTGCGATCTTTGCGACCGTCTTGTTGCAGCCCACGCCAATGGAGCAGGTCACTCCCAGCCCTGCCACGCGATCGCTTATACGCCGCGCGACCAGCAGCGGGTCTTCGGGCGCAAAGCGACCCGGTGTGATATCGATAAAGGCTTCGTCGATGGATACGCGCTCAACGCGCGGGGTCTCGTCGGCGAGAATCGCCATAACGTGTGCGCTCACCTCGCGGTAGCGATCAAAGTGCCCGTGCGTCCAAATGGCTTGCGGGCACAAGCGCCGCGCCTCGGCCGAGGCCATGGCAGAGTGCACGCCAAAGCGACGTGCCTCATACGAACACGTGGACACGACGCCACGCGAATCGGCGTCTCCGCCCACGATGAGCGGCTTTCCGCGCCATTCGGGATGATCGAGCATCTCCACGCTCGCAAAAAACGCATCGAGGTCCATCAGACCCACCGCCGGACCCGTCCAGGGAGGCGGCGTGACGCCCATGGCATCCTCATAACCGTATGTATGTTCGCGTCTTTCCATGTCATGAGTATACCGCGCAGCTCATGTGGGGTGCGTGTATGTGCTTGCAAATCCCGAATTCTTGTCTAAGATATGGATTTGCCCTCGACTACACCGAAGAAGTTGGTCTCACGGACTTCACCTGCCCGCGTCGATGGCGTATTATGTTCAACTGTTTGTTTGTAGTTGCAGCCTAAAGCTGCTTGGTTGGAGGAGTTTCCTTTGGCAGTCAAGATTCGCCTTGCTCGTCACGGCGCTAAGAAGCGTCCGTACTACCGTGTCGTCGTCGCCGATTCCCGCGCCCCGCGTGACGGTCGTATCATCGAGGAGGTTGGCCGCTACAACCCGATGACCGCCCCCAAGACCATCAACCTCGACCTCGAGAAGATCGCCGACTGGCAGTCCAAGGGCGCTCAGCTCACCGACGCCGTCGCCGCTCTGGTCAAGGCCGCCAACGAGGGCGAGAAGACCGAGACCGTCGTCAAGAAGTCCAAGAAGCAGCTCGCCAAAGAGGCCGAGGCCGCTAAGGCTGCCGCTGAGGCCGCTGAGGGCGCCGAGGAGTAAATCGTGCCTGAGGTTGACGCTGCACAGCTCGAGGGTGAGGCAATGCTCTCAGATCGCATCGCCGATCTCGTCGAATATCTCGTTGTTCAGATCGTCGACGACCCGGATTCCGTGAGCCTTGAGGTCATCGATGGTGACGACGCCTCTACGATTGAGGTTTCGGTCGCCGAGGATGACGTCGCTAAGGTCATCGGCCGTCGTGGCCGTACCATCAAGGCCATTCGCACGCTCGCCCGTGCACTGGCCGCTCGCCTCGACACTGCTGTCGAGGTAGAGGTTCTGGGCTAGGACCTTGGGGTCCCAGTACAAAAACATCGCCCGTGTGGTCAAGCCGCACGGAAGAAAGGGGGAGGTCCTCGCGCAGCCGCTGCGGGGGCTTCCTTCTGTATTAGAGCCTGGTATGCGCGTCGCCCTGACGCCGCCGGCGCTCAAGCGCGACCGCTTTTGCACGGTCGTGTCCGTCACCGATACGGGCGATGGCGATCTGGTTTCGTTTGAGGGCATTGACGACTTGACGGCCGCCGAGGGCATCACGGGATGCTATGTGCTGGCAAATCGCGACGACTTTGAGCTCGATTCGCTCGACGCTGCCTATACCGACCTGATGGGTCGCGAGGTGGTCGACGAGCGCTTCGGTTCGCTCGGCACGATCGTCGAGATCATGTCGACGCCCGCTAACGATGTTTGGGTTGTCGAGGGCGATCGGTACGGCGAGGTACTGATTCCCGTGATCGAGCAGGTTGTGCTCGATCTTCCCGATGCAGGAACAATTTCCGTCCACGTGATGGACGGCCTGATCGATATGGACAAGTAGGGAGGACAACATGCTGATTGAGACCCTTTCGGTCTTTCCCGAGATGTTTGAGCCCGTCATGTCCACGTCGATTTTGGGCCGCGCCCGCAAGGCCGGCCTTTTTGATTTTAAGGCGTATAACCTGCGCGACTGGACGCACGACCGCCATCGTACCGTCGATGACGAGCCGTACGGCGGCGGGCAGGGCATGCTCATGAAGGTCGAGCCCATCGCCGAGGCCATCGAGGACATTAGAGCAGAGGGTCCCAAGCCCACTGTGGTGTTCTTTACCCCCTGTGGCGAGCCCTTTACGCAGCATGTGGCCGAGCGCCTGCTCAAAAGTGAGCGCCTGCTGTTTGTGTGCAGTCGCTACGAGGGCGTCGACGAGCGCGCGTATGCGTATGCCGATGAGCGTCTGTCGATCGGCGACTACGTGCTTACGGGCGGCGAGCTTCCCGCCATGGTCGTTGCCGATGCCGTCGTACGCCTGATTCCCGGCGCCCTGGGCGACGAGATGAGCAACGTCGACGAGTCGTTCTCGACCGCCGAGGACGGAGGACTGCTCGAGTACGCGCAGTACACCCGCCCCGCCGAGTTCAACGGCGAGGGCGTGCCGCCGGTGCTCGTGAGTGGCGATCACGCCAAGGTCGATGCCTGGCGCCGCAAGAACGCTATCGAGCGCACCTGCCGCTGGCGTCCCGACTTGATCGAGACGGCGCGGCTCACGCCCGAGGAGCGCGCTTACGCGCAGGAGATTCTTGACGCTTCGTATTCGCAGAGCGAGGAGTGAGTATGGTTCCTACGCAACATTCCGCGTTGAGGGGCGCTTTTGAGTGGATCGCGGTCATCGCGATCGCACTGGTCGCCACCTTCCTGATTCGCTCGTTTGTGGTCGAGCCCTTTGTGGTGCCCACCGGCTCTATGGAGTCCACGATCGAGATTGGCGACCAGATTTTGGCACAAAAGGTGAGCCTCGAGCTCGGTCAGCCCGTCAAGCAGGGCGATATCGTTGTGTTTCACAACCCCGATGGCACCTCCGAGCATGATGTTCTTGTCAAGCGCGTTATTGCCACGGCCGGCCAGACGGTCGACCTGCAGGATGGCAAGGTGGTCGTTGACGGCCAAGCGCTCGACGAGGACTATACGACGGGCATGAGCTGGCCACTTTCGGTCCAAGCGCCCGGCGCTCAGGTAAGCTATCCCTACACCGTTCCCGACGGGTGCGTGTGGGTGATGGGCGACAACCGCGAAAACTCTGCCGACTCACGCTACTTTGGTCCCGTCGATCGCTCTGATTTGATCGCTGTGGCACTCGTTCGCTACTGGCCGCTCAACCGCATCGGCGCTATCGACTAAAAACCGCTATAGTACAGTACCTAACCGTGTAATCGTTTCGACGAGGGGATATTAGAGGCATGAACGCTTCATCGCTTTCCTTCCAAGACATCATCCTGCGCCTCCAGCAGTACTGGGGCGAGCAGGGCTGCGTCATTATGCAGCCCTATGACTCCGAGGTCGGTGCCGGTACCTTCCATACCGCGACCACGCTGCGCTCGCTCGGTCCCGCCGAGTGGCGCACCTGCTATGCGCAGCCTTGCCGCCGTCCCGCCGACGGCCGCTACGGCGAGAACCCCAACCGCATGCAGCACTACTATCAGTTCCAGGTGCTCATCAAGCCCTCGCCGGTCAACGCCCAGGAGCTCTACCTGGGTTCGCTGGCAGCCAT
Organism: uncultured Collinsella sp.; assembly: GCA_900539035.1. GTDB lineage: Bacteria > Actinomycetota > Coriobacteriia > Coriobacteriales > Coriobacteriaceae > Collinsella. The sequence continues at coordinate 10,899 of UQAU01000009.1, forward strand.
TGGCCTGGACCCCAACGACCATGACGTCCGCTTTGTCGAGGACGACTGGGAGAGCCCGACGCTCGGCGCATGGGGCCTTGGCTGGGAGGTCTGGCTCAACGGCATGGAGGTCACGCAGTTTACGTACTTCCAGCAGGTGGGCGGCATCGAGGTTGACCCCGTGCCCGTCGAGATCACCTATGGCCTGGAGCGTATCGCCATGTATGCGCAGGGCGTCAACTCCGTCTACGACCTGGTGTGGAGCTACCTGCCCGACGGCACGCCCATGACCTATGGCGACGTGTTCCTCGAGAACGAGCGCGAGTTCAGTGCCTATAACTTTGAGGTCGCCAACGTGGAGATGATGCGTCAGAAGTTTGACGACTACGAGGCCGAGTGCCACTCCTGCCTGGAGCGCAAGCTGCCGCTGCCGGCATATGACTGCGTCATGAAGTGCAGCCACGCTTTCAACCTGCTCGATGCCCGCGGCGCGTTGTCCGCGGTCGAGCGTGCCAACTACATCCTGCGCGTCCGCGCCGTCGCCAAGGCGTGCTGCGAGGCCTACATGGCCGAGGTCGCCGGAGTCAACGAGAATGCCGACCAGGAAGGCGAGGTGGCGTAAGCCATGGCAGACGCTAAGAATTTCCTGTTTGAGATCGGTACGGAGGAGATGCCCTCCGCACCGCTGAACAATGCCGTCAAGCAGCTTGGTACCATGATCGCCAAGGGTCTCGATGAGGCCGGTCTGGCCCATGGCGAGGTCCGAGTGATCTCGAGCCCGCGACGCCTGGCTGCACTCGTTGCCGACGTCGCCACTGCGACCGATGAGGTCCATGAGGTCAAGCGTGGCCCCGCGGCAAACATTGCCTTCGATGCCGACGGCAACGCCACCAAGGCCGCCCAGGGCTTTGCCCGCAAGTGCGGTGTGACTGCCGAGGATCTGGTCCGTCGCGAGGACACTGACGGTCGCGAGTATGTGTTCGCCGAGAAGAACATTCCTTCCGCACCGGCTACGCCTATTCTGACCGCTCTGTGCGAGAAGACCATCGCCGGCCTGCAGTGGCCCAACTACCGTAGTCAGCGCTGGGGCCATGAGCACGCCACGTTCGTGCGTCCGGTCCGCTGGATTTGCTGCCTTCTGGGCGAGGATGTTGTGCCCGTGTCGTTTGCTGACGTGACGAGCGGCAACACCACTCGCGGCCATCGCGTGCTTGGCCCCGGTGACCACGTTGTCGCCAGCCCCGCCGCCTACGAGCAGGTGCTCGAGGACGCCGGCGTGCTCTCTGCCGAGCGCCGTCGCGAGGCCATCCTCGCCGGTATCGCCGAGGTCGAGGCCGCTCGCCCCGGCTGCCATGTCGATACGCCTAAGAAGGTCTTCGAGGAGGTTATCAACCTCTGCGAGTGGCCGACGGTGCTCGTCGGTACCTTCGATGAGGAGTTCCTCAAGGTCCCGCACGAGATTATCTGCGAGTCCATGCTCACCAACCAGCGCTACTTCCCGATCTATGACGGCGAGGGCAAGCTCACGCGTGAGTTCGTGGTCGTTTCCAACAGCAAGCCCGAGAATGCCAAGCGCGTGATCGACGGTAATGAGCGCGTCGTGCGCGCCCGTCTGGACGACGCAAAGTTCTTCTACGAGGAGGACCTGAAGATCTCCCTAGACGAGTTCCGTGAGCGTCTGGCCAAGGTCGCCTTCCAGGAGAAGCTCGGTAGCGTGCTCGCCAAGTCCGAGCGCATCGAGCAGCTCGCGCTCGCTATCGCCCGCGAGGCTCACCTGGGCGCCCATCTTGCCGCCGACGCTGCTCGCGCCGCGCACCTGTGCAAGGCCGACCTGGTGTCTAACGCCGTCGTCGAGTTCACGAGCCAGCAGGGCGTGATGGGCGGTTACTACGCCACCGCGATGGGGGAGAACGACGAGGTCGCTCATGCTATTCGCGATCACTATCGTCCCCGCTTTGCCGGCGACGAGCTACCCGAGGGCACCGCTGGCTGCATCGTGGCCTGCGCCGACAAGCTCGATACCATCGCCGGTATCTTTGCCATCGGCGAGCCCCCGACCGGTTCCTCCGACCCCTACGCGCTGCGTCGTGCCGCTATCGGCATCATCAACATCCTGCGCGACCGTCTGCCGATCGACCCCACGTCGCTCATCGACTTCGCCCTCGAGCTCTACAGTGAGCAGGGCATTGAGTTCGACGCCGCCGAGGTCGCCCAGCAGGTTCGCGACTTCTTCCATGGCCGCCTGGTGAGCATGGCCCGTGACGAAAAGATCCCGGCCGATACCGTTGCCGCCGTCTCCGCGGTGCACATCATCGCTCCGTCCGTCTTCTTCGCCCGCTGCGCCGCCCTCGACGAGGCCCGCAAGAACGACGCTGAGACGTTCGACAACCTGGCTACCGCCTATGCCCGCGCCGCGCACATCTCCAAGCCCGAGCTGGGTGCGGAGTACGACCGCAGCCTGATGGGCGAGGTCGAGCTTGCGCTTGCCGACGCCTCCGAGGCCGCTCAGACCGCCGTCGATGCTGCTCTCGCTGCCGAGGATTACCCGGCCGCATTTGCCGCCCTCGCCGCCCTGCGTGCTCCCATCGACCGCTTCTTCGATGAGGTTATGGTCATGGACAAGGACGAGCAGCTCCGCGATAATCGCCTTAAGCTGCTCAACCGCTTCGAGGCCGTTTTCTCCGGCATCGCCAACATCGGTGAGCTTGCCCGCAAAAAGTAAGCCAGCCTGCGCATAAGCGCAAAAGGAGCCCCGCATGGATTGCCCGGTCACCGCTCGTCCCACCGTTATCGTTATCTCCGACTCGCTCGGTGATACCGCTTGTGAGGTGGTGCTTGCGGCGTCCGGGCAATTTGATGAAGGGGCTTTTCGTCTCTTGCGCCTGCCCAAGGTGAACTCTGTGGAGCAGGTCAAGTCGTTTGTGGGTCTGCGTGTCGATGCGGACCATCGCGATATCGCTGTGTTCCACACCATTGTCGATCCGGCGCTTCGCGCCCGTGTGCTCGATTACCTGGGTATACTGCATATTCGCTCGGTCGACCTGATCGGCCCGACGCTTGCCGTGCTGTCGTCGCTTATCGGTGTGTCGCCCAAGGGCGTCGCGGGCGTGATTCACAGGACCGATGACCGTTATTTCCATCGTATCGAGGCCATGGAGTATTTCGTTGAGCACGATGATGGGCGCGGTTGCGACGATCTGTTGGGTGCCGATATCGTGCTGCTGGGCGTATCGCGCACGTCCAAGACGCCGCTGTCGATGTATTTGGCTTATCAAGGTTACAAGGTTGCCAATGTTCCGTTGGCCAACGGCATGGAGCCGCCGAAGTCGATTTACGAGGTCGACCCGATGCGCCTGTTCGGCCTGATTTCGACCGTCGACGTTATTTCTGAGATTCGCGATAGCCGCTTGGGCGATGACTACGCCCGTGCCGTTGCCGGCTCCTATGCCGAGCCCGAGAGCGTGCGCAGCGAGCTCGAGGAAGCCCGTGCCCTCATGAAGCGCCTGGGCTGCTTTGTGGTGCGCACCGACGGCAAAGCCATCGAGGAGAGCGCCTCCGAGATCATCAGCCACTTGGAGGAAATCCGGGAAGCCCGTGCCCGCCGTGCCGCCCGCCGTGCCCAGCAAAGTTAACTCATGTCGGTAGCTAAAAATGCACTGTCTCTAAAAGACTACCTAAAAATAATGCACGATATTGGTAAAGCGATTTAGCAAAGAACTTGCATTTGACCTGCAATTCCCTTGCATTGGTATCTTCATAAGGTAACCACCTTTACCTACCGTTTACCGCCACATTTACCACGTTTACCAAACCCCGCGCCCTCTACGCAAGCCCGCTCAATGCCCGCCGTATAGTACCCTCACGGCCCGCATCAGGCGGGTCGATTCGTCACCACGGTCGTGCGCGAGAGCGCATGGAAGGGGAAGTATCGTGAGCGATTGCAAGAGGGTTTACCGTTTTGGAACCGACGCCCAGGGCACCTGTGTCACCGAGGGCGACAAGTCCATGAACTTCGTGCTTGGTGGCAAGGGCGCTAACCTTGCCGAGATGAGCCGTATCGGCCTGCCGGTTCCCGGTGGCTTTACCATTACCTGCCAGACCTGTGTCGAGTACTCCGGTGCCGGCAACGTCTGGCCCGAAGGCGCACTCGATGAGATCGTTGCCGCCGAGGCAGACCTCGAGGCCCGCTGCGGCAAAAAGCTCGGCGACGCCTCCGATCCGCTGCTCGTGTCGGTGCGCTCGGGCGCTCCGTTTTCCATGCCCGGCATGATGGACACGGTCCTCAACCTGGGCCTCAACGACGACTCCGTTCAGGGTCTCATTGCCCAGACGCAAAATCCGCGTTTTGCCTGGGATAGCTACCGCCGCTTTATCCAGATGTTCTCCAACGTCGTTATGGGCGTTGACGCCGACCTGTTCGAGAACGCCCTGACCCAGGCCCGTCTGGTCGCCGGCGTTCGCGTCGATTCCGAGCTTTCGGCCGAGGACCTGCAGGAACTCGTCGAGACCTTTAAGGGCATCTTCTCCGAGAATGTCGATGCCTCCCTGTATCCCGAGCTCGAGGTCGCCGATGGCAAGCCCGTTTTCCCGCACGATCCGGAGCTTCAGCTACGCCTTGCAATCCAGGCCGTCTTTGGCAGCTGGATGAACGAGCGCGCCTGCATCTACCGCAAGCAGCATGGCATTTCCGACGACCTCGGCACCGCCGTCAACGTGCAGGCCATGGCCTTTGGCAACAAGGGCGAGACCTCTGCGACGGGCGTCGCCTTTACGCGTAATCCGGCCGACGGCACCAAGGAGTTCTACGGTGACTTTTTGGTTAATGCCCAGGGCGAGGACGTCGTCGCCGGTATCCGCAACACCGAGCCCATCGCCGACCTCAAGACCACCCCGGGCCTCGAGTCCGCAGGTGAGGAGCTCGAGCGCGTGTTCCTGACGCTCGAGGATCATTACCGCGATATGTGCGATATCGAGTTCACCATTGAGCAGGGCAAGCTCTGGATGCTCCAGACCCGCGTGGGCAAGCGCACCGCCACCGCCGCCCTGCGCATCGCCATCGAAATGGTCGAGGAAGGCCTGATCACCCGCGAGGAGGCCGTGAGCCGCATCGATCCCGCGCAGCTCGACCAGCTCCTGCACCCGCAGCTCGACGCCTCCAAGAAGTATGAGGCTCTGGCCAGCGGTCTTAATGCCAGCCCTGGTGCCGCCGTGGGCGAGGTCGTGTTCTCGAGTGACGACGCCGTCGCACGTTCCGCCGAGGGTCACAAGGTCATTCTGGTTCGTTGGGAGACCAACCCCGACGACCTGAAGGGCATGGTCGCCGCCGAAGGTATCCTTACCAGCCACGGTGGCAAGACGAGCCATGCCGCCGTTATCGCCCGCGGTATGGGCACGCCTTGCGTCTGCGGCGTCGAACGCTTCCACATCGACGCCGCCGAGAAGGTTGTGCGCATCGAGGGCAGCGACCGCGTGCTGCACGAAGGCGACGTTATCTCCATCGACGGTACCCAGGGTATCGTCGTCGACGGTCCCGTCGACCTGGTCTCCGCCGAGCTCACCGGCGACCTGGACACCATCCTGTCCTGGGCCGACGAAATCCGTTTGGACGAGACCAGCGGCCATGCCAACCATGTGCGTGTCAACGCCGACAATCCCGAGGATGCCATGCTCGCCCTCGAGTTTGGCGCCGAGGCTATTGGCCTGTGCCGCACCGAGCACATGTTCCTGGGCGATCGCAAGAACATCATCCAGAGCTTTATCCTGTCTGACGATGAGGCCGTGAAGCAGCAGGCCCTGGCCGACCTGCTCAAGGTTCAGACCGAGGACTTCCTGGCGATGTTCAAGACCATGTCCGGTCGCGATGTGGTCGTCCGCCTGCTCGATCCGCCGCTTCATGAGTTCCTGGATAATCCTCGCGAGTTCGAGGTTGCCATCACCAAGAAGGAGGCCGCTGGCGCCAGCGAGGAAGAGCTTGCCGCCCTGCGTGCCCGCCTGCGTCGCATCGACGGCATGGTCGAGTCCAACCCGATGCTCGGCCTACGCGGCGTGCGCCTGTCCGTCGTCTTTAGCGATCTGCCGCTCATGCAGGTCCGCGCCGTCGCCACGGCTGCCGCTCGCCTCATCAAGGAGGGCGTCGATCCGCGTCCCGAGATCATGGTTCCGCTCGTTTCCATCACGGCCGAGCATGTCCAGACCCGCGAGGTTATCGAGCGCGTAATCGCTGAGGTTTCCGCCGAGGAGCGCGTCGAGCTCAATATTCCCGTGGGCACGATGCTCGAGCTGCCGCGCGCCTGCATGGTCGCTGATGAGATCGCCCATCACGCAGACTTCTTCTGCTTTGGCACCAACGACCTCACCCAGACGACCTTCGGTTTCTCGCGTGATGACGCCGAGGCTAAGTTCATCCCGCTGTACATGCATAAGAAGATCTTGAAGGACAATCCCTTCGAGACCATCGACACGGCAGTACTCGAACTGGTGCGCATGGCTGTCGAGAGGGGCCGCGCCACCAACCCCGACATGCACTTTGGCGTGTGCGGCGAGCACGGCGGCGACCCCAAGTCCATCAAAGGCCTGTTTAACGTGGCCGACGTGGACTACGTGTCCTGCTCGCCCTACCGCGTGCCCCTCGCACGCCTGGCTGCCGCTCAGGCCAAGCTCGAGGCCAAGCGTTCCGCCTAACGTTTTGGGTTTAGACGCCTAGCGTAGCCCCCCTTCATGCCGCCCGTCTCATTCGTGAGGCGGGCGGTTATCATGTGCGGGTTTTGTCTTTTTGTCTGCGTAAAAAATTGTTCTTGCAGCAGAAACCCGCGCGTGTATACTCGAATACGTTTGTTCAACTACGTGCCGGCCAGGGTGGTACGGCACCTCTAGAAGAGTAAGGAATTGCACATGGATTACATCCGCGCAATCGAGCGTCAGCAGATCCGCGAGGACATTCCTCAGGTTCGCGTCGCCGACAACGTCAAGGTTCACTACCGCATTAAGGAAGGCGACCGCGAGCGCATCCAGGTCTTCCAGGGCGACGTCATCCGCATGGCCGGCGCCGGTGCCCGCGAGACCTTCACCGTCCGCAAGATGTCCTTCGGTGTCGGTGTTGAGCGTACCTTCCCGCTTCACAGCCCCAAGATCGCCAAGCTCGAGGTCGTTCGTCATGGTCGCGTCCGTCGCGCCAAGCTGTACTACCTCCGCGACAAGGTGGGCAAGGCTGCTCGCATCCCCGAGAAGCGCTAAGAAGATCGCAGCGTCTGTCCACTCGTTTGGACACAAGGGTCACCTTCGGGTGGCCCTTCTTTTTATCTGATTTGCATGCAAGGAGGGCCTGGTATGGCCAATATGACGAGCTCGGTTTCGGCATCGCAGGTTGCCGGAGAGCTGGCGAGCGCAACGTTTGAGGAGATCCCCGCCCTCGTGGAGCATTATCGCGAGGACCCGCGCCAGCAGGTGATCAAGGCTTGCGAGCGTGCCCTTAAGCGCCATGCCAAGGAACTTGCCGAGCGCGAGCGCGTCAATGACATGTACGAGCTTATGCATGAGCTTGGCGGCGATGGGGTGGTCGTTGGCGTCGACGAGGTGGGTCGCGGATCGGTGGCTGGTCCTTTGACGGTATGCGCCGTCTGCCTTCCTATGGAGCCGCGCGTCTGGGGCATCAACGATTCCAAAAAGCTCACGCCGGCGCGCCGCGAGTTGCTCTCAGTGAAGATTGCCGAGGTGGCGACGGCGATCGGTTTTTGCCATATCGCGCCTAAGGATATCGATGATATGGGCATGGCCCGCGCCATCCGCGCTGCCGTCGCGGGTGCGGTGGCCGATACGGGGCTCGAGCCCGATTGCGTCCTCATGGACGGCAACCCCCTGGGCGCCGTTCCCAACGAGCGCGATGTGGTGAAGGGCGATGCCAAGATCGCCTGCATCGCCGCGGCGTCCATCGTGGCCAAGGTCACGCGTGACGAGATGATGGTCGAGTACGACGCCGAGTATCCCGAGTACCGTCTGGCCGAGTCGAAGGGCTATGCGAGCCCCGAGCACATCGAGGCCATTCGCAAACATGGACTTTGTCCGCTGCACCGCGTGAGCTTTTGCGGAAACTTTCTGCAGACTGAGCGCCTTTTCTAGGCCAATTGTGGAGACATGGACCTCTGGGGTTTTATAAACCTGCTGGTAGCGGGCCGTATGCAACACCATTGTTGCGTACGGCCCGTTTTTTGACGGCATTTGGTCAGCTTTTGGTTTGCTTCCGGTACTTACCCGCATGAAAGGTGCCCTCATCATCGGGGCAATGCAGTGTGCGGGAAAGGAGACCCCATGAGTGCCGCAAGCAAAAAGAGCAAGACGCAGCAGCTCAAGGAGCGTTGGGAAAACGGCGAGCTCGACTCCGGGGCGATGACGCCCGAGTTTATCAAGGGACTCAGTCCCCGCGAGCTAGGCATGCTGGGCGAGCTGATCACCATCGACTACTTTAACGAGCGCGGCTACACCTTGCTGGAGCAGGGCTATCGTTGCACCGAGGGCGAGGCCGATCTGGTGCTGCTCGATGAGCTCGACGATGTCGTGGTGATGGCCGAGGTCAAGACCAGACGCGTTTCGCTGGATTGCACCACGCGGGTCTTTCCCGAGGAGGCCGTGGACGCCCAAAAGCAACGCCGCTACCGCCGCATCGCAAGTTGCTATCTCATGGAGCATTATCCGCTCAAGGCGATTCGCTTCGATGCTGTGGGTGTCACCATCCGCGGCGGGCATATCGCCGAGATCGAGCATCAGTACAACGCGTTCGATTGGCAGGTGTCGTGATGGCGTTCGAGACGTTTGCCGTTCACGCGGCCTGCATCCGCGGCGTCGAGGCGATTCACGTCACGGTCGAGGTCTCGCTTGCCGGTGGCGTTCCGGGCATCCAGATGCTCGGCATTCCGAGTATGGAGGTGATGGAGTCACGCGGTCGTATTCGCTGCGCGATGCGCTCCGCCGGGTTCGAGATCCCGCGCTCGGGCATTACCGTTAACCTGGCACCCGGCGATATCCGCAAGACCGGTAGCGGCTTTGACCTGCCCATCGCCATCGCGGTTCTAGCGGCCGATGAGCAGATTCCCCGTGACAACCTCGATCGCTGCCTTATCGCAGGTGAGCTTGGTCTGGACGGTACGGTGCTTCCCGTCAAGGGCGAGGTGGCGTTTCAGCTATTGGCTCGCGACATGGGGCTGTCTTTTATCGCCGGCAGGTCCGACCAGCATGTGCCACTCGCGGGCGTAGATTGCGGCTTTATCGACCATCTGTCTCAGCTTGCTCACGGCATGGGCGATGCCGCACGGCACTACTTGGATTCCGAGGGTGTCGAGGCGACCTTTGAGCCCGAGCTCGACTATGCAGACGTGCTGGGGCAGGAAGTCGCTAAACGCGGCATGGCGCTTGCGGCGGCAGGAGAACTCGGCTTGCTCATGATCGGGTCTCCGGGATCGGGCAAGACGATGCTCGCACGCCGTATGACCGGCATCCTGCCCGAGCTTTCCGTTGAGGATCAGCAGGAGGCACTGTGCATCCATTCGGTTTTGGGTGAGAACATTGATGGCTTGTTGGCGGGGCACCGCCCCTTCCGCAGTCCCCACCACAGTATTTCGACCGCAGGCCTTATCGGCGGCGGGCGCCCGGTGCACCCGGGTGAGATCAGCCTTGCTCATGGCGGCGTGCTCTTTTTGGACGAGCTTGCCGAGTTTCCCACTGGCGTGCTGCAGACGCTGCGTCAGCCCATCGAGCGCGGCTACGTGAGGATCGTACGCGTCGACGGGGCTTTTACCTTCCCGTCGCGCTTTCAGCTGCTGGCTGCGAGCAATCCCTGCCCCTGCGGCTTTTTGGGCGATCGCGAGGTGCCGTGTCGCTGCTCGGCGGCGATGGTCGAGCGCTATCGGTCTAAACTGCGCGGTCCTTTGGCCGACCGTATCGACATGATGATCGATGTGACCCGTCCCGACCCTCAAGTGATTATCGAGGGTGCGGAGGGCATGTCGTCGGCCGAGTTACGTGACTACGTTGTGCGCGGTCGCGCCTTTCGCGCTTGGCGCGAATCCCGCATGGACGATGCGGATGCCGAGGCCGAGGATGACGAGACTCGGTCCATTGACGGCGTCGTTTCGACCTTTGAGCTCGATGATGCGGCGGAGAAGTGTGTGCTCGGCCTGTCGAAGCGCACGCATCTCACAGGGCGTGGCATCGTGCGCCTTGTTCGCATTGCGCGCACGATCGCAGATGTCGCCGAGAGCGAGCAGGTGACGCAGGACCACGTGCTCGAGGCGGCGATGTACCAGGGAAGGAGGGACCAATGATGGCTGAGGGGACCTTCGAGCTGCATCCAGGTGACGCGTTGTATCCCGAGACCGTTTTGGAGCTTTCTGATGTACCTCAGACGCTCTATGTGCGCGGCAACCCCGAGGCGCTTTCGACGCCCGCGCTCTCCATCATCGGTGCGCGAAAGGCCTCGCCGTATGGTCTTGCCGTGGCAGAGCTTGCGGCGAAGGTGGCGGTTGAGGCGGGAGTGACGGTAGTTTCGGGCGGTGCGATCGGTTGTGACCAGGCCTCGGGTTGGGCTGCGGTCAACGCCGGCGGCAAACACGTCGTGGTGCTGGGGACGGGCGCCGACGTGGTCTACCCGCGTTCGAGCGCGGGGCTTATTACGCGCACGCTCGATACGGGCGGCGCGGTCGTGTCGATCTCTCCGTGGGGCATGGGTCCGCGCAAGTTTGCCTTTCCGCGTCGCAATCGCGTGATCGCGGCCCTGTCGCAAGCCCTCTTTGTATCCGAGGCGGGTATGCCTTCCGGGACGTTTTCTACAGCCGAGGCTGCTATGGATTTGGGGCGCGAACTTCTTGCCGTGCCGGGGTCGATCCTATCGCCCGAGTCGCGTGGCACGAATTATCTCATTGCGAACGGTGCCTGCTGCATTGTCGACGAGGAGTCCATCGAGATGGCTATCTCTCGCATATACGGCACCCTGCGCTACTCGCGCCCCGATGCTCCCGGCATTGCCGACCTGAATCCAACACAGCAGACCGTGATGCATGCGCTCATCGCCTCTCCGCTCAAGGTCGACGACATCGCGGCGCTCGTCTCACTCGATGCTGTCGGCGTACTCAAACTCTTGGGTTCGCTTGAACTCGAGGGCCTTATCGAGCGCATGATGGATGGAAGGTATGCGCCCTCCAAGTTTGCCCTTCACGCCCAGACGCCCTTCGGTCACAATGGAAAACGTGTCAATTAGAAAGGTGTTTGCAGATGCAGTTCGATCAGGTGACGGTTATCGGTGGCGGTCTGGCGGGTTCGGAATGCGCGATCCAGCTGGCAGACCGCGGGTTTGCCGTAAAGCTGTGCGAGATGCGCCCCCAGGTGAGCTCCCCGGCTCACCATACCGATCACCTGGCAGAGCTCGTCTGCTCCAATTCGTTTAAGTCGACCCGTCCGGATTCCGCGGCTGGTTTGCTGAAGGCCGAGCTTGAGCGTATGGGTTCAGTCCTGCTCGACTGCGCCCATCGCGCTGCTGTTCCCGCTGGTGGCGCCCTGGCGGTCGACCGTGTTACATTCTCCGAGCTCGTCGAGGCTGAGGTTGCCGCCCGCCCCAATATCGAGGTCGTTCACGGCGAGGTCACCCAGATCCCCGAGGGCCACGTGGTCATTGCCGCGGGCCCGCTGTGTTCACCGGCGCTGAGCGAAGAGGTCATGAAGCTTGTCGGTGGCGACGCCCTTGCGTTCTTCGATGCCGCGGCGCCGATCGTCGATGCCTCCACGCTCGATATGGACGTGCTGTTTTCGCAGTCGCGCTACGAGGAGCAGGGGAGCGGCGACTATCTCAACGCTCCGCTCAACAAGGAGGAGTACGAGGCCTTTATCGAGGCGCTCACCACGGCCGACCGCGTGGTGCTCAAGGACTTTGAGGGCGGCGATCTGTTCCAAGCCTGCCAGCCTGCCGAGGAGGTTGCGCGCACCGGCAAGGACGCCATTCGCTTTGGCGCCATGAAGCCCGTCGGCCTCACCGACCCGCGTACCGGACGTCGCCCTTGGGCGGCGATTCAGCTGCGTGCCGAGAACAAGGAGAAGACCGCCTATAACCTGGTGGGCTTCCAGACCAACCTGACCTTTGGCGAGCAGAAGCGCGTCTTCCATATGGTGCCGGGCCTGGAGAACGCTGAGTTCTTCCGCTACGGTGTCATGCACCGCAATACCTTTGTCGACGCCCCGCACGTGCTCGATGGCACCTTTGCCGTGCCCGGTACCGGCGTGCGCCTGGCCGGTCAGATCACCGGCACCGAGGGGTACATGGAAGCCGTGGCGACCGGTCTGCTCGCGGCGCTCAACACCTATGCAGAGGCTATCGGCGCCGATTCCGTCGAGTTGCCCCGCGTGGGCGCCCTGGGTGCGCTCGTGGGCTATGCGACCGATCCTGCCACCGTGGGCTATCAGCCCATGCATGTCAACTTTGGCCTGGTGCCGCCGCTCGAGGACGGTAAGCGCCGCAGCAAGCGCGACCGCTATCAGGCCTATGCGGACCGTGCGCTCGAGGCCCTCGATGCCTACTTGGCCACGCGTTCCGACTTGTTTGGAGGCGACCGGTCATAGCCTTTGACCTGTACGACACCGTCGACTCTTTTATCGCCTATATCGCACGCGTTGAGGGGCTTTCTCCCAACACGGTGACGGCCTATGGCTCGAGACTGGAGCGCTTTGCTGCCTGGTGCGAGCGCGAGGATATTGATGCTTTCGCTGCCGACGTGCGCACCATTCGTCGCTATCTTGCTGAGCTTTCGCGTGAGCAGGTGGCTCCCCGAACGCTTGCGGCGCACCTGTCGGCTATCCGATCTCTCTATCGCTGGATGGCTGCCGAGGGGATTGTCGAGGGCGATGCGGTCTCGGCGATCGCGTCGCCCAAGCTGCCGCGTGACCTGCCGGGCGTCCTTACGACCCAGCAGGTCGAGGCGCTGCTCAAGACGCCTGATACCTCAACACCCGCGGGACTGCGCGATGCGGCGATGCTCGAGTTGCTCTATGCCTCGGGTGCCCGCATCTCAGAGCTTGCGGCGCTCAATCTGGAATCCATCTCATGGTCCGAGCGCACGCTGCGCCTGTGGGGCAAGGGGAGCAAGGAGCGTATCGTCCCTCTGTATCGTCGTGCGCTCGATGTGACGCGTCTCTATATTGAAGAGGGGAGGCCGGAGTTGCTCGCTCGGGCAAAGCGCCGCGACCTCGCTACCGGGCCACATCCGCTGCTTATATCGGCGCGCGGCAATCGCATGAGCGCCGCGATGCTCCGGCGGCGGTTCCATACGCTGGCGACGCTCGCCGGCATTCCGGCTGACATCGCCCCGCATGCGATGCGCCATACCTTTGCGACCGACTTGCTCGAGGGCGGTGCGGACCTGCGCTCGGTTCAAGAGCTGCTAGGTCATGCGAGCCTGTCCACGACGCAGATCTACACGCATCTCACACCCGATCGGCTTAAACGTGCCGTGGCTCAAGCCCATCCCCGCGGCGAATAGTGGCTGGGACGTCCCGCGCCGCACTCAGGTGTGTGGTTTTGATTGCGGGTTGGCAGGAAGAGGCATTCCTGCTATCATTCATCGGGTTGCTTCACGGCAACATGTTTTTATCACGCACGCGCGGCTACTTCATACCGTGGTGCCCGGGCTTTGGTAGCACATGTCCGGGTTGGTTTTGGAGGATGACCCCGCGCGGAGGCAAACCACAGGAGGTTTAACATGGCTACCAAGATTAATATCCGCACCCTGCTCGAGGCCGGCTGCCACTTCGGTCACCAGACCCGTCGCTGGAACCCCAAGATGAAGCCGTTCATCTTCGGTGAGCGCAACGGCATCTACATCCTCGACCTCAAGCAGACCATCCTCGACGCCGACCAGGCCTACACCTTCGTCAAGAACGTCGCCAAGGGTGGCAACGTGCTGTTCGTCGGCACCAAGAAGCAGGCTCAGGAGGCCGTCAAGAACGCTGCTGAGCGCGCCAACATGCCTTACATCAACCAGCGTTGGCTCGGCGGTATGCTGACCAACTTCGTCACCATCCGCTCCCGCATCAACCGCATGGAGGAGCTCGAGGCTATGGTCGAGGACGGCCGCATGGCTGTTCTGCCCAAGAAGGAGCAGGCTGTTCTCGGCAAGGAGCTCACCAAGCTCCAGACCAACCTCGGTGGCGCCCGCGACATGAAGGGTCTGCCCCAGGCTCTCTTCGTCATCGACACCAAGCGCGAGGAGAACGCCATCAAGGAGGCTCAGCGCCTGAACATCCCCGTCGTCGCCCTGATCGACACCAACTCCGATCCCGACGAGGTCGAGTACGGCATCCCCTGCAACGATGACGCTATCTCCGCTGTCACCCTTATGTGCGAGCTCATGGCTGACGCCTGCCTCGCTGGCTCTGGTAAGGAGCAGGTCTCCGAGGCCGAGATGGCCGCTGAGCCCAAGGCCGAGTAAATCAGTCTTAGTTAATTCTTTTTCATCTCTTTGAAAGGAACCACAATGGCCCAGATTACCGCCGCTATGGTCAAGCAGCTCCGCGAGATGACCGACTCCCCGATGATGGAGTGCAAGAAGGCTCTCGTCGAGGCTGACGGCGACATGGACGCCGCTGTCGACGTTCTGCGTAAGAACGGCCTTGCCAAGGCTGCCAAGAAGGCTGGCCGTGAGACCAACGAGGGCGCTGTCGCCGCGTTCGTCTCCGAGGATGGCAAGACCGGCGCTCTGCTCGAGCTCTCCTGCGAGACCGACTTCGTTGGCTCTAACGCCAAGTTCACCGGCTTTGCTTCCAAGGTCGCTGAGGTTGTCGCTACCACCGAGCCTGCTGACGTCGACGCTCTGCTCGAGAAGCCGATGGGCGAGGAGACCGTTTCCTCCGAGCTCACCGAGATGATTCACATCATGGGCGAGAACATGAAGATCTCCCGCTTCGCTGCCCGCAAGGCTGAGAACGGCGCGCTCGCTTCTTACATCCACATGGGTGGTAAGATCGGCGTCCTCGTCGAGTTCGCCTTCGAGAAGGCTGAGACCGCTCAGGCTGAATCCTTCAAGACCTTCGCTCACGACGTTGCCCTTCAGGTTGCCGCCGTCGCCCCGATCTGCGCTACCCGCGATCAGGTTCCGGCCGAGACCGTCGAGCACGAGAAGCAGATCTACATGGCTCAGGCTGCCGAGTCCGGTAAGCCCGAGGCTATCCAGGAGAAGATGGCTGTCGGCCGTCTGGAGAAGTTCTACAAGCAGTCCGTGCTCACCGAGCAGGAGTTCATCAAGGACAGCTCCCTCACCATCAAGAAGTACGCTGAGCAGGTCTCCAAGGAGCTCGGCGACACCATTACCGTCGTTGCCTTTGACCGTCTGGTCCGTGGCGAGTAAATAAGCTCTTGTAGCTGGTAATGAGCAGGCTGTGGGTTTTACTCACAGCCTGCTTTTTCATGGCTCTTCGTAGAGCCTTTGATAGAATGTTGAGAGTTCAATCTAAAGGAGGATCGCTTTGTCCGACATCCGATATAAACGCGTGCTTCTTAAGCTTTCCGGCGAAGCGCTGATGGGCGACGGCCAATATGGCATCGACCCCAAGGTTACCGACCATCTTGCTAAGCAGGTCAAGGAGCTGCTTGCCGTTGGCCATGAGGTCGGCGTCGTTGTCGGCGGCGGCAATATTTTCCGCGGCATGGCCGGCGCTGCCGGTGGCATGGAGCGTGCTCAGGCCGACTACATGGGCATGCTGGCAACCGTTATGAACGCGCTCGCCCTGCAGGATGCCTTCGAGCACAACGATGTTCCCTGCCGCGTTATGAGCGCTATCCAGATGAACGAGATCTGCGAGCCCTATATTCGCCGTCGCGCCATCAACCACCTTTCCAAGGGCAACGTCGTTATCTTTGCCGCCGGTTCGGGCAATCCGTACTTTACGACCGACACCGCCGCGGCTCTTCGTGCGTGCGAGATCGGCGCCGAGATTCTGATTAAAGCCACCAAGGTTGACGGCATCTACGACAAGGATCCCGTCAAGTGCGCCGATGCCGTCCGTTTTGACAAGATTACCTATCACGAGGTGCTCGTCCGCGGTCTTCAGGTTATGGATTCCACGGCTACGGCACTGTGCCAGGACAACCGTATGCCGATTTTGGTCCTCAACATCGATGGCGAGGACACCGTCAAGTGCGCGCTTTCGGGTGAGCCCGTCGGCACGCTCGTCTATCAGGAGGATTAAGCATGGCAGAGAACATCACCGCCCATATGGACAAGTCGCTCGAGTCCCTCAAGCATAACTTCTCCAAGGTTCGTACCGGCCGCGCCAATGCCAACATTCTGTCCGACATCACCGTCGATTATTACGGTGTTCCCACGCCGGTCACGCAGGTTGCCGCCGTCAAGACCCCCGAGGCCCACATGCTGCTCATCGAGCCGTGGGACAAGGCACTCATCAATGCTATCGTCAAGGCCATCGGCGCTTCCGATCTGGGTATTACCCCCAACTCCGATGGCACCGTCGTTCGTCTCCCGTTTCCGGCTCCCACCGAGGAGCGTCGTCGCGAGCTCGTCAAGGAGTGCCGCGAGTACGCCGAGCAGGCCAAGGTGTCTATCCGTAACATTCGTCGCGACTTCAACAACAAGCTCGAGCGCGATGAGGAGCTCACCGAGGACGATGTCCGTCGCGAGCAGGCCAAAGTCCAGAAGCACACCGATGAGTATGTCGCCAAGGTCGAGGAGCTTCTGAAGGAAAAAGAAGCCGAGGTCATGGAGATCTAAGGTGCAATACGACGAGCATAAACTGGTCGAGTACTTTGCCGACGCCCCTGCGGGCGTCGGTTTTTCCGACCTTGACCTCAATAACATTCCGCACCATATCTCGTGCATCATGGACGGTAACGGTCGTTGGGCCACGTCGCGCGGTCTTGCACGCACCGAGGGCCACAAGGCGGGTATCGTCTCCCTTCGCGAGATTATTACCGCCTGCGTGCGTCTGGGCGTCGACGTGCTTTCGGCCTATGCGTTTTCTACCGAAAACTGGAACCGCCCGCAACACGAGGTCAACGTCTTGATGCACCTGTTTGCCAAGACGTTTATCGACGAGCTGCCGCTTCTGAAGCGCGAAAACGTGCGCGTTGTCTTTTTGGGTGACATTTCCGCGCTGCCCAAGAAGACCCGCGACGTTTTTGAACGCGGTCTTGCCGAGTGCGCCGATCACACCGGCATGACGCTGGCGCTTGCCGTCAACTACGGCGCGCGTGCCGAGATTACCCGCGCTGTCCGTCAGATCGCACTCGACGCTGCCGCCGGTAAGATCGATCCTGGCGCAATTGATGACGACATGGTGGCTTCCCACCTCTATACCGCCGGCCTTCCCGATCCTGAGCTTGTGATTCGCACTTCTGGTGAGCTGCGCCTTTCGAACTATCTGCTGTGGCAGGTGGCTTATTCCGAATTCTACGTCACCGATACCTATTGGCCCGACTTTGATCGTTGGGGCCTTGTCGACGCCATTTTGGCCTATCAGGGCCGTGACCGTAGGTTTGGTGGTCTGAGCAAGACCGAGGAGGCTTAATCGTGTCCGATCGTCCCAAGGCAACTGCTCCCAAGACATCTGAGCGCAAGGCTGTCGCTGCGGGAGCGCCCGCAGCGAAGAATGGCACCGGTTCGTGGCTTGCGGGCTTTATTACCCGTGCCGCCGCCGGTATCGTTTATGCCGTTGTCTTTATCCTGTGCCTGGTTTTGGGTATCGTGCCCACGGCCATCTTTGTTTCTGTCATGAGCGGTCTGTGCTGCTATGAGTTTTTCCGTATGACAAGGCTCGATGGCAAGATGGCTAACGAGCGCATGGGTATCGCTGCCGCCATACTCTTTCCGCTGTCGGCGTTGGGCGATTCGATGTTGCTGAATGCCCTGCTTTTTGCCCTGATGCTCGCTGTGGGCATTTGGTATGTCTGGTCGCCGCGTACCCGCATTTCTGATGTGGCCGTGACGCTCATGGGTCCCATCTACACTGGCTTTATGCTGTCGGCTATCGTGCTGCTGCGCGATGCCGTGCCCGGTTTTGCCGGCGCCCTGCTTTCGGTGGGCGTTTGCGCGTCCCTTTGGGTCTCCGATTCGTTTGCCTACATCGTGGGTAGCCGTATCGGCAAACACAAGATGGTTCCCAAGATCTCTCCCAAAAAGAGCTGGGAGGGGTTTGTTGGCGGCATTCTGGGCTCGGTTTTGATTTGGCTCATCCTGTGGGCGACGCACTTCTACAAGCTCAGCCTGCCCTATGCGCTGTTGTGCGGCGTGGTCGTGTCCATTTTGGGCGTTATCGGCGACCTTATCGAGTCGCGCATCAAGCGCGGTGTGGGCGTTAAGGATTCCGGTAACCTTATCCCGGGCCACGGCGGCATGCTCGATCGTAGCGATTCGCTTATCTTCGGCTGCATCACCGCGCAGCTGCTTTTGATGATCGGAGGCGTGCTGTAATGTCATTCCAGACGACGTATGGCCCCGATGGACGCCTCCGTGTTGCCATCCTGGGTTGTACGGGCTCCATCGGCACCCAGGCACTCGATGTGTGCCGCCAGCATGCCGATCGCCTGCAGGTGACGGCGCTGTCCGTTAACTCCAGTACCTCCGAGCTCGTTGCCGCTGCCCGCGAGTTCTCGGTTTCGGCGGTTGCCGTGGCCGATGTCGCTCATGGCGATGACGCCGTGCTGCAGGAGTTGCCCGAGGGAACGAAGCTCGGCGTTGGCGCGCAGGCGGTTTGCGAGCTCGCGCGTCGCGACGATGTCGACTGCGTGCTCGTCGCTATTGTGGGTGCCGCCGGTCTCGAGGCGAGCCATGCTGCCTTGACCTCGAATAATCGCCTTGCCCTTGCCAACAAGGAGTCCCTCGTCGTCGGTGGCGACTTGCTTATGCCGTTGGCGCAACCGGGCCAGCTTATTCCAGTCGACTCTGAACACTCCGCCATCTACCAGTGCTATCTGGGGGAGAACCCGCGCGAGGCTCATTGTATTTGGCTCACCTGCTCGGGCGGTCCGTTCTTTGGCCGCACGCGCGACGAGCTCAATCGCGTGACGCGTGCCGATGCCCTCGCACATCCCACGTGGGCCATGGGTGCCAAGATCACCATCGACTCCGCCACCCTCATGAACAAGGGCCTGGAGCGTATTGAGGCCATGCATCTGTTTAACTGCGACCTTGATTTCATTAACGTGGTCGTGCAGCGTCAGTCCAAGATTCACTCTATGGTCGAGTTTGCCGACGGCTCCGTGATGGCACATCTCGGTGCTTCCGACATGCGTATTCCCATCCAGTTCGCGTTCTCGTATCCCGAGCGTTGGGATACCCCGGCGCCTCGTATCGATTTTCGTGAGCTGGGACAGCTCACGTTTGATGCTGCCGACATGGATACCTTCCGCTGTCTGGCACTGGCCGAGCGTGCCGGCAAGACGGGTGGCACCATGCCGTGCGTGCTCAATGCCGCCAACGAGGTCGCCGTTGATGCCTTCCTGCACGATGGCTGCAGCTTTACCGATATCGATCGCATTGTGGAATCTTGCATGGATGCCCACGATATGCAGACGGTCGATTCGTTTGAGCAGCTTCGCGACATCGATGCGTGGGCGCGTGAAAAGGCTGCGCAGGTGCTCACCGCAACCCGTTCCTAACCCATAAGGATTGCTTTTTCGTTTTATGGATACTGTTCTGAGCGTTCTCTCATCGGTCTTTTGGGGCCTGCTGATGCTTTCCGTCCTCGTGTTTTTGCACGAGGGCGGCCACTTTTTGGCGGCGCGTGCCTGCGGCGTCCGCGTGACCGAGTTCTTTTTGGGCTTGCCGTGTCGCTTTGACATCCATTGCACGTCGCGTCGCATTGGAACCAAGTTTGGCGTGACCCCGCTTCTGCTGGGTGGCTACGCTGCCATCTGCGGTATGGATCCGACCGACGTCTCGTGTGCCGATCGCGTGCTCGCGGCTATCTATCGTCATGGTCGCGTGACCGTGGCCGACCTTGCTGTCGAGCTTGAGCTTTCCGAGGAGGATGTGCTCGAGGCATGCGCCTTGTTGCTGGGCTGGGGTTCCATCGCACCCTGGTATGAGGAAGGGGAGAAGCCCTCGCCGAGCTACTATCCCACCAAGTATCAGACGCTGCCGCGAGATGCGGCGGGTTACACCACCTTTGACGGCCGCCGTTTCGATCGCGAACATTCAACTGCCGAGGGCGATGTGTGGGAGCTGCCGTGCGGCGAGGCCGAGTTCCTTGCACAAGAGCGTTCGCACACCTATCTTGGCCAGGGCTTTCTCAAGCGCGCCTTTATGCTCCTCGCGGGCATTATTGTCAATATCTTGACGGGCTTTTTGCTCCTTATGAGTATCTATTCCATTGCGGGTGTCACCGTGCCGATGGATACCAACGTGATCGGTCAGGTTGACGAGGGGTCTATTGCCGCCAAGGCAGGTATTGAGGGCGGCGACGCGATCCTTTCGGTTGACGGAGTATCGTGCTCCACCTGGATGGACGTTTACGATGCCATCGGCAAGGCTGCCGGTAAGGACGATATCGCCATCGAGTACGAGCGTGACGGCAAGCAGCATTCGACCACGGTTGCGCTCAAAGAGGACGAGCGCCTAGGTGTGTATGCCTCTACGCAGGTGGTCCGTTTAGACCCCATCACGTCGGCTCGACTGTCGTTCTCCTATGTCGTGCAGACAGCGGAGGGCGTGATGCGCCTGCTCCAGCCGCAGCATACGATGGAGATTCTTGATCAGTCTTCTTCGATCGTGGGTATTAGCGTTATGTCCTCACAGGCTGCTGCTGCCGGCCCTGCCACGTTCCTTTCGTTTGCCGCCCTCATTTCGTTCTCGCTTGGCTTTATGAACCTGCTGCCCATCCCACCACTCGATGGCGGCAAGCTGGTCATCGAGATCATTCAAAAGATTGCGGGCCGCGAGCTTCCGCTCAAGGTCCAGACGATTGTGAGCTATGTGGGCATCGCGCTCTTTGCGCTGCTGTTTGTCTATATGCTTCGTTCCGACATCCTTCGATTTATTCTGTAGGGGAGTGTTTGGATTGTCTTTATCCCATCCTTTGCCTCGCGAGTTGACGCGCCCCGTGCATGTGGGCGGCGTGCAGATCGGTGGCGGCGCGCCGGTGGTGGTCCAATCCATGACCTGCACCGATACCGCTGATGCCCAGGCAACGCTTGCGCAAGTATGTGCGTTGGCGCAGGCTGGCTGCGATATCGTGCGCGTGAGCGTGCCCACGGAGGCCGCGCTTGAGGGTTTCCGCACCATCTGTGACGAGTCTCCGGTGCCGATTGTCGCCGATATCCACTTTAACTATAAGCTCGCCATTGGTGCCGTTGAGGCTGGTGCTGCCAAGCTGCGCATCAATCCCGGCAATATCGGCGATTGGGCCAAGGTTGACGCGGTGATCGATGCTGCGGGTGCTGCTGGCTGTGTGATTCGTATCGGAGTCAATGCCGGTTCGCTTGAGCAGGATATCGCCGAGCGCGACGACCTCACGCAGCCCGAAAAGCTCGTGATGTCGAGCGAGCGTTTCGTCAAGCATTTTGAGGACCGCGGGTTTACGAACATTGTGCTTTCGGCTAAGGCCCATAGCGTGCAAACGACGCTCGATACCTATCGAGCCCTGTCGCGTGAGATTCCCCACGTTCCGCTTCACCTGGGCGTGACGGAGGCGGGGACCAAGCTCCAGGGCACCATCAAGAGCTCTGTAGGCTTGGGTATCTTGCTTTCCGAAGGCATTGGCGACACCATGCGTGTGTCGCTCACGGCTGATCCGGTTGAGGAGCCGCCGGTTGCCTGGGGTATTCTGCAGTCGCTGGGCCTGCGTCGCCGTGGCCCCGAGATTGTCTCGTGCCCCACATGCGCCCGCTGCCAGGTTAACCTCATTCCCATCGCCGAGGAGGTCACTGAGCGGCTTAAGAACTATTCCGCGCCGCTTTCGATCGCCGTTATGGGATGCGCGGTCAATGGCCCCGGCGAGGCCTCTGACGCCGACTTGGGCGTTGCCTGCGGACGAGGTCAGGGCCTGCTCTTTTCGCATGGCCAGATCATTGGTAAAGTAGCTGAGGATCAAATTGTCGACGCGCTTATGGCAGAGGTCGACAAACTTATTGAGGAGAAGTAAATGACTCGAGCAATGTATATGTCTAAGCTCTATGCGCCGACGCTTAAAGAGGATCCGGCGGACGCTGAGCTCGCCAGCCACCGCCTGCTGCTCCGTGCCGGCATGATTCGCAAGGAGGCCGCCGGCCTGTATTCCTACCTGCCGCTTGCTTGGCGCTCGATCCACAAGATCGAGAACATCGTGCGCGACGAGATGGACGCTGCCGGCGCCCAGGAGCTTATGATGCCTATCATGGTCGACGCCGAGTTGTGGCGCGAGTCCGGCCGCATCGACGCCTATGGCAAGGAACTCGTGCGCTTTGATGACCGCCACGGCCGCGAGTTCGTGCTGGGCCCCACGCACGAGGAGACCGTGACCGCCCTGGTTCGCAATGAGCTGCGTTCCTATAAGCAGCTGCCCGTCAACCTTTACCACATTCAGGACAAGTTCCGCGACGAGTTCCGTCCCCGCTTTGGCTTGATGCGCGGCCGCGAGTTCATCATGAAGGACGCCTACAGCTTCTCCGCCACGCAGGAGAGCCTGCAGGAGGAGTACGACAAGATGAAGCAGGCCTATGCCAACATTTGCGAGCGCTGCTACATCAAGGCCCTGCCCGTTGTCGCTGACTCCGGCGAGATCGGTGGCGACACTTCCGTCGAGTACATGGCTTTGGCCGACGCCGGCGAGGCTTCGCTGGTCTACTGCGACGATTGCGGCTTCGCTGCCGACGATGAGGCCGCAAGCACCAAGGTCGTTGTGACCGAGGGTCCTGGCGACGGTACACTCACCAAGGTCGAGACTCCGGGCATGGGCACCATCGAGGCCGTTGCAAAGTTCTTCGGCTTCCCCGAGAACGGCACGCGCAAGTCCTTGGCTCTCATCGATGCCGAGGGCAAGCCAGTCGTGGCCATTGTTCCGGGCGATCATGAGCTCAATGACTGCAAGGCCGAGCATGTCTTTGGCAAGGGTTATCGCATGATGACCGATGAGGAGCTCCAGACCTACGGTCTGCATAAGGGCTTTATCGGACCGGTTAACTTGCCCGAGGGCATTCGTCTGGTCTGCGACGAGAGTCTGCGCGAGTCCAAGCAGTGGGCCTGCGGTGCCAACGAGGTCGATTATCACTTTACCGGTGCCTGCCCCGAGCGCGACTTTACCGTCGACGAGTGGGCCGACCTGGTAACCGTCGTTGCCGGCGATCCCTGCCCGCACTGCGGCAAGCCGCTCTCTGCTGCTCGCGGCATCGAGGTCTCCCAGGTCTTCCAGCTGGGCACTAAGTATTCCGAGGCCATGGGTGCCACCTTTATGGATGAGGACGGCAAGGAGAAGCCGCTCATCATGGGTTGCTACGGCGTCGGTGTGTCCCGCTCGCTCGCTGCCGTCGTGGAGCAGCACAACGACGAGCACGGTATCGTCTGGCCGGTCTCCGTTGCCCCGTACGAGGTCGCGGTGATTCCGCTCGATCCCAAGAAGGAGGAGTGCGCTACCGTCTGCGAGCAGATCGTCGAGGGCCTGTGCGCTGAGGGTATCGAGGTTGTCGTCGATGACCGCGACGAGCGCCCCGGCTTTAAGTTTGCCGACAACGACCTTATGGGCTTCCCGTATCAGGTTGTTCTGGGTAAGCGTGGCCTTAAGAATGGCACGGTGGAGCTCAAGGATCGTGCCACGGGCGAGCGCGAGGACGTGGCGATCGATGAGGTTGTCGCCAAGGTTGCCGAGCTTGTTAAGGCGGCCCGCCGTTAATCGACGATTTCGCTTGTAGTTCGATATACGGGACGGCCCCGCATTTCTCCAGATCGGGGAGATGTGGGGCCGTCCTTTTATCTTGTAGCATCCTCGATATCTAAAAGGAAAACCCCACAGTCCATGCGAACTGCGGGGTTTTCCATTGTGCCTCCGATGCGAAATAAATCGCTCAGATATTACTGATAATCGACGACGTCGATCCAGTTCTTCAGGAACTCATCGTTCACGTTGCGCTTACGAGCGAGCTCGGAAGCGGCGACGATGCTCGTCCACTGACGCACGACCTGCATGGGCATGTCGGCGCGGTCGCAGTAGAGCTCCAGGTAGGCCTCGGCCTGGTCCTTGCTGTTGAGGGCGAAGAGCAGGTAGGTGGTGGCAACGTCGGCAGCAGGGGAGCCCTGGGTGGCGTGTGCCCAGTCGCACACATAGAGCTGGCCGTCGTCGCCGACGATGACGTTGGAGGGGTTGAAGTCGCCGTGGCAGACCTTGAACTCCTTGGTCATGCCGTCCAGACGCTCCTGAAGGTTGTAGCGCGTGGTGGCATTGAGCTGATCAAGGCTGTCGATCATGCGGGCGAACTTGTCGCGCTGACGGTTGAGCAGCGGGGAGGTGTAGCCGTGGATCTCGATCTGGAGGTCGACGAACATCTCGAGGTACTCACCAAAGCGCTGGGGCTCGGCAGTCATCTTCTCGGCAAGGGTGGTGCCCGGAACCTTCTCGGTCACGAGCGCCCAGCCGTTGGCGTTCTCGAGCTGAGAAACCTCGAGAGCCTTGGGGCTGCGGATGCCGCACTCATTGATGCGGGCAAGATTCAAAGCCTCGTTGAACACGTCGGAGACAGGCTTGGTCTCGTTAAAGACCTTGACGATCTTGTCGCCCAGGTCGTAAACGACCTTGTTGCCACGGCGGACGAGCTCGGTCTTGGAATCGGGTAGCAGCATGGTTGCATCCTTTCAACGATGCGATAGAAGCGACGGCGGGGGTGTGTGAAACACCCGTGCACCCCCGCCGTTAAAAACCGTGCTAAAACTAGCAGACGGCGTAATCCTGGGGCTCGCGGCCGTAGTAGGCGTCCAGGTAGAGCTCCTTGATCTCGCTCATGAGCGGGTAGCGCGGGTTGGCGCCGGTGCACTGGTCGTTGAATGCCTGCTCGGTCATCTCGTCGAGGGTGTCGAGGAAGTACTGCTCGTCAACACCGTAGTCGGCGATGGTCTTCTTGACGCCGATGAAGTCCTTGAGCTCCTCGAGCTTCGTGATGAAGTTCTCGAAGACCTCCTTGTCGTCCTTGCCCTCGATGCCGCAGTACTTGGCCATCTCGGCGTAGTTGTGCAGCGCGTTGGGGTAAGGATACTGGGAGAAAGTACCCATCTTGACGGGAGCCTCGGCGGCGTTGTAGCGCATGACGCGGGTCAGGATGACAGCGTTTGCGAGGCCGTGGGGCAGGTGATGGAAAGCGCCGAGCTTGTGGGCCATGGAGTGGTTGAGGCCCAGGAAGGCGTTGGCGAAGGCCATACCGGCCATGCAGGAGGCGTTGTGCATCTCCTCGCGGGCGTGCGGGTCCTTGGCGCCGTTCGTGAAGCTAGAGGGCAGGTTCTCGAAGACGAGCTTGGCAGCGCGCTCGGAGAGGCCCTTGGTGTAGTCGGAAGCCATGATGGAGACGTAGGACTCGATGGCGTGGGTCATGACGTCGATGCCGGATGCAGCGGTCAGGCCGCGCGGGGCGGTCATGCAGTTGTCGGCGTCGACGATAGCCATGTTGGGGAGCAGCGCGTAGTCGGCGAGCGGCCACTTGATGCCGGTCTCCTTGTCGGTGATGATGGCGAACGGCGTGCACTCGGAGCCGGTACCCGAAGAGGTCGGGACGGCGACGAAGTAGGCCTTCTTGCCCATCTCGGGGAAGGTGAAGATACGCTTGCGGATGTCCATGAAGTCCATGGCCATGTCCTCAAACTTGCACTCGGGGTGCTCGTACATCATCCACATGATCTTGCCGGCGTCCATAGCGGAGCCACCGCCGACGGCGATGATGACGTCCGGCTCAAAGAGAGCCATCTGCTTGGCGCCGCGACGTGCGCACTGCAGCGACGGATCGGGCTCGACGTCGTAGAAGCAGTCGTGGGCGATGCCCATCTCGTCGAGCTTGGCCTCGATGGCGCGGGTGTTGCCATTCTTGAAGAGGAACTGGTCGGTGACGATGAAGGCGCGCTTCTTGCCCATGACGTTGCCCAGCTCGTCGAGGGCGACGGGCGTGGAACCCTTCTTGAAGTAGACCTTCTCGGGAGCGCGGAACCACAGCATGTTCTCACGGCGCTCGGCCACAGTCTTAACGTTGATCAAGTGCTTCACCCCAACGTTCTCGGAGACGGAGTTGCCGCCCCAGGAGCCGCAGCCCAGGGTCAGAGACGGCTTCATGCCAAAGTTGTACAGGTCACCGATGCCACCGTGCGAGGACGGGGTGTTGATGACGATACGGCAGGCCTTCATGACGTGCTCGAACAGGCTGATCTTCTCGGCCTGGGCGGGGTGCACGTACAGAGAGGCGGTGTGGCCCGGGCCACCGGCGAGCACCAGGTGCTCGGCCTTGTCGACGGCCTCCTGGAAGTCCTTGGCGTGGTACATGGCCAGGACCGGGGAGAGCTTCTCGTGGGAGAACTCCTCCTTGGCGGGGTCGGTGGAGGTGACCTCGGCGATCAGGATCTTGGTCTTGGCGGGAACCTCGATGCCGGCGAGCTCGGCGATCTTGGCGGCGGCCATGCCGGGGATGCGGTGATCGAGAGCGCCGTTCTTGAACATGGCGGCACGCAGGGCCTCCATCTCGGCACCCTGCTTGACGAAGTAGCAGCCGCGCTTCTGGAACTCGGCCTTGACCTGGTCATAGATGGTGTCGATGACGGTCACGGACTGCTCGGAAGCGCAGATCATGCCGTTGTCGAAGGTCTTGGAGTGGATGATGGAGTTGACGGCGAGCAGCACGTCGGCGGTGTCGTCGATGACGACCGGGGTGTTACCGGCGCCAACGCCCAGGGCGGGCTTGCCCGAGGAGTAAGCGGCCTTGACCATGCCCGGGCCACCGGTGGCGAGGATGATGTCGACGTCGCGCATGACCATGTTGGTCAGCTCGATGGAGGGGACATCGACCCAGCCGATGATGCCCTCGGGGGCGCCGGCCTTGACGGCAGCGTCAAGCACGAGCTTGGCGGCGGCGATGGTGCACTTGGCGGCTGCCGGGTGCGGGGAGAT
Organism: uncultured Collinsella sp.; assembly: GCA_900539035.1. GTDB lineage: Bacteria > Actinomycetota > Coriobacteriia > Coriobacteriales > Coriobacteriaceae > Collinsella. The sequence continues at coordinate 37,968 of UQAU01000009.1, forward strand.
GATGATGGCGTTGCGGGTCTTCAGGCAGATCAGCGTCTTGAAGATCGCGGTGGAGGTGGGGTTGGTCGTCGGGATGACGGCGCCCACGATGCCGATGGGCTCGGCGATCTTGGTGATGCCGTAAGCCTCGTCGCGCTCCAGGACACCACAGGTCTTGGTGTTCTTGTAAGCGTTGTAGATGTACTCTGCGGCGTAGTGGTTCTTGATGACCTTGTCCTCAAGAACGCCGCGGCCGGTCTCCTCGATGGCCAACTTCGCCAACGGGATACGAGCCTTGTTGGCGGCCATGGCGGCCTCATAGAAGATCTTGTCGACCTGCTCCTGCGTGTACGTAGCAAAAAGCGCCTGGGCCTCTCGCATCTGAGCGAGCTTAGCCTCAAGCGCCTCTACGTTGTCCACAATTGCGGGAGTAGTGTTTTCCGGTGACTTTTTCACCATTTGTGTCTCCTTGCGATCGGAGATTTACCCTACGCCTTGCATGATAGCAAGAAATTATTCGGCGAACGGCAAGATTCCCGTAAAAGGCACACTAAAACGCTTCAACATAATGAAGCGTTTTAACTAAAACTATCTGCCTGCTGCATCGCCCCGCTCATTGGGGACAGACTTACATGAGTGCTTTCACTCATTTGGGACAGACATCGTTTTGCCATTTTGCCGTTCTGGGCCTGTTTTTGCCGTTCATTGGATATATATAGATCACAGGCTCAGCATTTCGCGTTCCTTCTCTCCTTTTAGGTGTTGCCTGTTCAGTTTTTGAAAGGAGAGATTATGCCTCGATGTGCCCGCGCCGTTTCGCTCACCGGTTATTACCACGTCTTTGACCGTGGTAACTCTAAACAGATTATTTTTGAAGATGACTCTGACCGATATCGTTTCTTATCGGACATCTCGGACAGGTTCGCGCGCCATAAAGTGGCGGTGTTGGCTTGGTGCCTTATGGACAACCACTTCCATTTGATGGTTGATGACCCATTTGACAATCTTTCAAAGGCGATGCATTGTGCGCTGACGGCGTATGCCAAGTATTTCAATGGGAAAACGGGGAGAACAGGCCATCTGTTTGACAATCGCTATTCACGGGTCGCGGTTGAGTCGGACACGCAGGCGGTACAGCTGCTCGATTATATCCATCTCAATCCCGTGAAAGGTGCGCTCGACTCGCTCGAGGCGTACCGCTGGTCAAGCTACAAGGCATATCAGCTGGGCTATGATCCCTTTGACATCTGTGACGCGGCTCCTATGCTCGATATCGTCGGAGGCTCCCGTTGCTATTGCGAGCATCTCGAGGAAGTTTCCGGGCGCACTTGGTCAGTGGAGGTTCTTCCACGCCGGCGGATCCCTGATGAGGAGGCCCTTTCCATTGCGCACGAAGTCCTGCCGAGCATAGATCCTGCGCTGCTCAAGGTCCTGCCGCGCCCGGAACGCGATGCCTGTCTGCTGAGGCTCAGGCGGGCACATCTCACGGTCAAGCAAATTGCCCGTATCACCGGCATCGGCGCTACAAGCGTAACCAAGGCCACCGCGGGCTGGAACGAGGCGGCGTGAGGCACGTACTGGTGACGATCGAAGCGCCGTGAGTTCGTCGATGCACTGTGAGCTTTGGAAAGCACTCATCTAAGTCTGTCCCCAATGCGTAAAAACACTCATGTAAGTCTGTCCCCAATGAGTGCAAAAAGGCGCCCTCCGTAGGGGAGGGCGCCTTTGGTAAGTTCTATATGAACGCGAGGTCTTTGACCCGGAGAGTCCGAGGTACTTGTTGGTAAGACCTTATTTAGGAGCGCGCAACCTTGCCGGACTTGAGGCAGGTGGAGCAAACGTTCATCTTGCGACGGTGACCATCGACGACGACGTAGACGCGCTGGATGTTGGGGCGGAACTTACGGTTGGTGACGCGGTGAGAGTGGCTGATGGAGCGACCGGCAACGGGGTGCTTACCGCAAACTTCGCAAACTTTGGACATAACTGACCCTCCTTGGGCGACAAACGAACATGTCGCGTTAACAAACAAGCCTGAACTATAGCACAGAAGCAGCTCCCTGTGCGTAATCTACACAGAGATATTCCTCTTTTGGCGATAGTGCTCACGCCACGGCCCTGGACGTAGATCCGATTTGCGTGCAGCAGAGGGGATTATGCCAGCTCGTGCGTGCGTTTTCAAGCTCGTACCACAAATATATATAGGATTATGGAGCATTGGGCTCCGTTTACGGATTGCTCTGTATTTATGCTCGCAATTAAGCTCGAGGTTGGCTACACTATCCTTTGACCATTAAAGGGGTACGAGATACCCACATGGAATTACATAGCTGCCAAAGAGCAGCCCTTCCTTGTGGGTGTCTGGTCCGCTTTGAGCGGTCGGGCATCTATTTTTTTGACTGTGTCAGCAGTCAAGACATGTGAGGAAGGAGATCGATGGGCACGACTTCCCCCAAGGCGGTCATCATGGACGAGACCGCCGTCAATCGAGCGATGACCCGCATCGCGCACGAGATTCTCGAGCGCAACGAGGGCTGTGAAGACCTCGCTCTGGTCGGCATCGTCACGCGCGGCGACCTTCTGGCAAAGAAGCTCGCCGAGGAGATCAAGGAGATCGAGGGCGTCGACGTTCCGCTCGGCAGCCTCGACATCAGCTTCTATCGCGATGACTATGCGACCAATTTCGCTCCCGCGATCCACGCTACCAACATTCCCTTCAGCGTCGATGGCAAGCGCGTCGTGCTGGTGGACGACATCCTGTATACGGGCCGTACCATCCGCGCCGCTCTGGACGCCGTCATGGACTTGGGCCGTCCGAGCCGTATTGAGCTGGCAGTTCTCGTTGACCGCGGTCACCGCGAGCTCCCCATCTCGCCGGACTTTGTCGGCAAGAATGTTCCCTCGTCGCATGAGGAGAACGTGCACCTATATATGAAGGAAGTCGACGGCCACACCGCCGTCGAGATTAACGACGTCGCGCCGGGTTCCCATGTGGGCTCCGCGCCGCTGGGAGGTGAGTAGTACCGTGGCGTTCAACCATAAACACCTGATCGACATTACCGAGTACTCCGAAGAGGACATCAAGCTCATCCTCGAGACCGCCAAGGCGTTCTCCGAGGTCAACGAGCGTGCGATCAAGAAGGTCCCCACGCTCAAGGGCAAGACCATCGTCAACATGTTCAACGAGCCCTCGACGCGCACCCGCAGCTCCTTCGAGCTCGCCGAGAAGCGTCTTTCGGCCGACAGCCTTAACTTTGGCGGCTCCTCGACCTCCACGGTCAAGGGCGAGAGCCTCGTCGACACCGTCGAGACCCTCAACGCCTATAAGATCGACTGCATCGTCGTGCGCGACAAGCACGCCGGCGCTCCCTACATCGTCACGCAGAATTCGCCCGCGAGTGTTATCTGCGCCGGTGACGGTAAGCACAACCACCCCACGCAGGCCCTGCTCGACCTGTACACCATCTGGGAGCACAAGGGTGACTTCCACGGTCTGAAGGTCGCCGTCGTCGGCGACATCTCCCACTCCCGCGTTTGCGGCTCGCTGATCCCCGCCCTTAAGATCATGGGCTGTGAGACCTACGCCGTCGCCCCCGGCACGCTGCTGCCGCCGGCGCCCGAGGTCCTGGGCTGCGACCACGTGACGAGCGACCTCGATTCCGTCCTGCCCGAGCTGGACGTCGTCTACATGCTGCGCGTGCAGCAGGAGCGCCTCGAGGGTGCCCCGTTCCCGACCATTCGCGAGTACCACAAGCTCTTCGGCCTGACCAAGGACCGCGAGAAGCTCATGAAGCCCGACGCGATCATCTGCCACCCGGGCCCCATCAACCGCGGCGTCGAGTTCGACTCCTATATGGCCGACCACCCGCAACGCTCCGTCATCCTGGAGCAGGTCTACGCCGGTATCTGCGTGCGTATGGCTATCCTGTATCTGCTGCTTGGAGGTGCCGATAATGGCCTTGCTTCTTAAGAATGCCCACGTCGTCGACCCGTCCGTCGAGCTTGACGGTGTCGTTGACGTCCTGATTGACGGCGACAAGATCGCCGAGGTCGGCGAGAATCTCGCCGTCGAGGGAGCCGAGGTCCGCGACCTTTCCGGCAAGTATCTCGTCCCCGGCCTGGTGGATATGCACGTTCACCTTCGCGAGCCCGGCTACGAGGTCAAAGAGGACATCGAGAGCGGCACCCGCGCAGCTGCAAAGGGCGGCTTTACCGGCGTGTGCTCCATGCCCAACACCGATCCCGTTACCGATAACGGTACCGTCGTGGAGTTCGTTAAGTCCCGTGCTGCCGAGGTCGGTCACTGCCGCGTCTATCCGTCGGGCGCTATGACCCGCGGTCTTAAGGGCGAGGCCATGTCCGAGATGGGCGATATGGTCGCCCACGGCGCCGTCGCCTTCACCGACGATGGTCGCGGCGTGCAGGGCGCGGGCATGCTCCGTCGCTGCATGGACTACGGCAAGATGTTCGGCAAGGTCTTTATGAGCCACTGCCAGGACGAGGATCTGGTCGGCCACGGCCAGATCAACGAGGGCAAGGTCTCGACCCGTCTGGCCCTCGAGGGCTGGCCGGCCGCCGGCGAGGAGCTTCAGATCGCCCGCGACATCGAGATCGCCAAGCTGACCGGTGCCAAGCTGCACATCCAGCACATCTCCACCGCTCACGGTCTCGAGCTCGTGCGTGCCGGTAAGGCCGCCGGTGTCCAGGTGACCTGCGAGGCCACCCCGCACCACATGTTCCTGACCGAGAACGACTTGGACGAGACCTACAACACCTCGCTCAAGGTCAATCCGCCGCTGCGCACCGACGAGGACGCCGAGGCCATTCGTCAGGGCGTCATCGACGGTACCGTCGACGTGATCGTTACCGATCACGCTCCGCACACCCCGTGGGAGAAGGCCCGCGAGTTCGAGCTGGCGCCCTTTGGCATGATCGGCCTCGAGACCTCGCTGTCGCTCGTGCTCACCGAGCTGGTCAACACGGGCAAGATGAGCATGGGCCGCATGGTCGAGCTCATGGCCATCAAACCGCGTGAGATCCTGGGTCTCGACCAGGTTCAGGTCAAGGCGGGATCCGTTGCCGACCTGACCGTGTTCGACCCCTCCGCAACCTGGACGGTTGGCGAGGACGGTTACGAGTCGCGCGCCGAGAACTCCGGTTTTGCCGGCCGCACGCTCACCGGTCGTGCCACCGATGTATTTGTCGGCGGTAAACAGACGCTTGCCGACGGCTGCATCTGCTAGCATAGCCTTATCGCTTTTGTGCGCGGCGCCCTTGCGGTGCCGCGCTTTCTATTCGTTTGGACCATGCAACCGCATGGGGGATTGGAGCGTTTATGCCCACACCTTCCACTGCACGCATGCATGACTTCGAGGTCGTCTCGAACCGGGAGATTGCCGACGGCGTCTTCTCGCTCGTCATCTCGGCCCCCAAGCTTGCAAGTGCGCTCAAGCCCGGTCAGTTTGTGAACATCGCCGTACCCGGTGATGCGTCCTCGCTGCTTCGCGTGCCCCTGAGCTACTACCGCGCCGACGCCGAGGCCGGCACCGTCGAGCTGTGGTACGCCGTCGTGGGCGACGATACCCGTCGTTTGTCACAGATGGGCCCTGGCTCCTCCTCTAACCTGCTGGGCCCCGGTGGCCGTGGCTGGATGGTACCCGAGGGCACCAGGAAGGCCCTGCTCGTCGCCGGTGGCATCGGCGTTCCGCCTGTGCTGTGTCTTGCCGGTATGCTTGCCGAGCAGAGTGTTGATGTGGACGTGTGCCTGGGCTTTGGCACCGCTTCCAAGGCCGTGGGCATCGACGAGTTCCGCGCGCTGGGCGCCACGGTTAACGTGTGCACCGACGATGGCACGCTGGGCACGCACGGTTTTTGCACCGACCCGGCAGCCGAGCTGCTCGGCGAGGGCGGCTACGACTACGTCGCCAGCTGCGGTCCCGCCGTCATGATGAAGAAAGTCGCCACCGCTGCCGCCGAGGCCGGTGCGTACTGCGAGGTGTCGCTCGAGCGCATGATGAGCTGTGGCTTTGGCGCCTGCAACACCTGCAATGTCGAGACGGTCGACGGTATGAAGGGTGCTTGCATGTGCGGCCCCGTGTTCGATGCTTCCAAGGTGGTGGTCTTCTAGTGGGTACCGTGAACATGGCCGTCGATTTCGGCGGCGTCAAGATGCAGAACCCCATCAACACCGCAGCCGGTACCTTTGGCTACGGTTGGCAGTTCCAGAACTTCTTTGATGTTTCCCAGCTGGGCGCCATCACCACCAAGGGTTGCGCTGCCGAGCCCTGGCCCGGCAACCCCGCGCCCCGCATGGCCGAGATCCCCGGCGGTATGATCAACTCCGTGGGCCTTCAGAACCCCGGCGTGGCCGCCTTTGCTCGCGAGTCCGGTCCGTGGCTCGAACAGCTGTCCAAGGACGGCTGCCAGGTCATCTGTCAGGTTGCCGGCCACTCCGTTGACGAGTTTGTCCGCGCACTCGAGATGTATGTCGAGCTGTGCCCCTGGGCTGCAGGCTACGAGATCAACGTGAGCTGCCCCAATATCGCCGCCGGTGGTGCCGCCATGGGCTCCACGCCCGAGGGCGCCTCTTCCGTTATGGCTGCCTGCCGCAAGGTGACCGATAAGCCGCTGTTCGTGAAGATGGCGCCGGTCAACGTCGCCGAGATCGCCAAGGCCCTCGAGGCTGCCGGCGCCGACGGCCTTTCTGTCATCAACTCCATTCAGGGCATGGCTATCGACGTCCATACCCACAAGTCCCGCGTGGCCAAGCCCAAGGGCGGCCTTTCGGGCCCGCTGTGCCACCACATCGCCGTGCGCATGGTCTGGGAGGTTGCCCAGGCCGTCGATATCCCCATCAACGGTGTCGGCGGTGTCATGACCGGCGAGGATGCGGCTGAGTTTATCCTGGCCGGTGCCACCTGCGTGTCGGTCGGCATGGCCAACTTCGTCGATCCGTGCGCTTCGCTCAAGATCGCGCATGAGCTCGAGGCCTGGGCCGAGTCCCAGGGCGTAAAGGACATCAACGAGCTGGTAGGTGCTTTCGAATGCTAGAGACCGATGCCCGCGACCGCGTAATCGTCGCCCTCGACTGCGATCGTGAGCGTGCGCTCGAGCTCGCCCACGAGCTTTCGGGCCATGCCGCCTGGCTCAAGGTTGGCATGACGCTCTATTACGCTGAGGGCCCCGAGATCGTCAAGACCTTTAAGGACCTGGGCTTTAAGGTCTTCCTTGACCTTAAGTTCCATGATATTCCGCATCAGGTTCGCGGTGCCGCCCGCTCGGCCTCGCTTGCCGGTGCCGACCTGCTCTCGGTTCACGGCTTGGGTTCGGGCGCCATGCTCGCTGCCTGCCGCGAGGGTGCCGAGGAAGCGCGCGAGGACCGCGCCAAGCTCGTCGCCATCACCGTGCTCACGAGCATGAATCAGGATGCCTTGAGCGAGATTGGCATCGAATCGCCGGTGGCCGAGGAGGCCGCCCGCCTGGCAAAGCTCGCTCAGGCCAACGGCATCGATGGCATCGTGTGCTCGCCGATGGAGGCTCACGACATGCGTGAGCTGCTGGGTCCTGATGCCCTGATCGTGACTCCGGGTGTGCGTCCGGTGGGTGCCGCCTTAGGCGACCAATCCCGCGTGGCGACGCCTTCCCAGGCTATCGAGCGTGGCGCAAGCCACATTGTGGTGGGCCGTCCCATCACCGGTGCCGACGATCCGGTTGCCGCCTTTGACGCCATCGTCGCCGAGCTGGTCGAAAACGTCGCGTAAAAGATTCCCCTAAGTCACCACTTTTGGGTCTCATTAGCACAAAATAGCCCCTGTGCCTGCGTAAACTTTCCCATCCTTTGTGTGGAATCGCAGGTCAGGGGCTTAACTTTGGGCGCAGTATATTGCACTTTTTGCGGGTATCGTCTAACCTATGGAGCCGCGATTGGGCATTTTGTACGTTCTACGTGCTAAAATGCCAATTATTGAATCAGATATAACCCAACTTTTTGGAGGTACGAATGGCACTCCCTCAGCTTACCGATGAGCAGCGCAAGCAGGCTCTTGAGAAGGCTGCTGCCGCACGTCACGCCCGCGCTGAGCTTCGCGAGCAGATCAAGAAGGGCGAGAAGTCCCTCGAGTCCGTGCTCAACTCCGATGACCCTATTGCTTCCCGCATGAAGGTTTCCACCCTCATCGAGTCTCTCCCTGGTTATGGCAAGGCCAAGGCCGCCAAGATCATGGAGGAGCTCGGTATCTCCGCTACCCGTCGCGTCCAGGGCCTCGGCGTCCGTCAGCGCGAGCAGCTCCTCGAGCAGCTGACCAAATAAGTGAGCGCTCAGGATTCCAAGCTCTTTGTGATTTCTGGACCGTCAGGCGCAGGCAAGGGTACGCTCGTCACTCGTGTGCGCGAGCGCCGCTCGAACCTGGGCCTGACGGTTTCGGCTACCACGCGAGCACCACGCAAAGGTGAGGTCGACGGCGTCAACTACTTTTTTCTGACGCGCGAGGAGTTCGACCGCCGCGTGGCAAACGGTGAGTTTGTTGAGTGGGCCGAGGTCCACGGTAACTGCTACGGCACGTTGGTGAGCGAGGTTACATCCAAGCTTGCCTCGGGCTCGTCTCTGATTTTGGAGATCGATGTCCAGGGCGCCCTGCAGGTGAAGGAGCGTTTCCCCGAGGCCGTGCTGATCTTTATCAAGCCGCCTTCGCTTGAGGTGCTCCGCGAGCGTCTAGTCGGTCGCGGTACCGAGACGCCCGAGACGATTGAGCTGCGTATGGCAAACGCCGCCGATGAGCTTGCCCTTGCCGACCACTACGACGACGTCGTGGTTAATGACGATCTCGACCGCGCGACCGATGAGCTCGTTCGCGTTCTCGATATGCATGAAAGGATCTGAGGTCCGTGTCCGTTGTAAAGCCTTGCATTGACGATCTTCTGGAGAAGACCGATCACAACCGCTTCCTGCTCGCTTCGCTTGCCTCCAAGCGCGCCTGCGACATCAATAGCATGCTGCGTGGCCAGCACAACCGCGTGCTTGCCGTCCAGGATGTCGATGACATCACCATCGGGCTTTCCGGTGCCGATACCATCTCGATGGCTATGGACGAGATTGTCGACGGTGACATCTCTTACGATGAGGCCCGTTACGAGAAGGCGCTCGGCCACAAGGTTGCTGAAGCCTAAATGGCGGCTCGCGTCTGCCTGGTCCACTATCACGAGGTTGGACTGAAGGGCAAGAACCGCGCACATTTTGAGCATATCCTCATGGATAACATCAAGGCGGCCTTGGCCGCCTTTTCCGTGAATGCCGTGTCTCGAATTTCCGGTTATATCCTCGTGACCTTTAACGAGCATCAGGCCGACGAGGCGGCGCGTGTCATTCGCACCGTTCCCGGCGTTGCTCGTGTGTCTTTGGCGTATCACACCAACCGCGACCCGCAGGAGTACTGCGCCGCCGCCGTGAAGGCGCTGCGCGAGTTTGGTTCCTTCGATTCGTTTAAGGTGCACGCCAAGCGCTCCAATACTGACTATGAGCTCACCTCGATTGACATCAATCGTCAGGTGGGCGAGGTGTTGTGCGAGGCGTTTCCTGATAAAAAGGTTCAGATGCACGATCCTGACGCTATGGTGCACGTACTGGTGGTCCAGGGTAGCGTCTACGTGTATGCGCGCTCCGAGCGCGGCGTGGGCGGTCTGCCGGTGGGTTCTGCCGGCAAGGTCGTGACGCTGCTGTCGTCGGGTATCGATTCTCCGGTGGCGACCTGGATGCTCGCGCGTCGCGGCGCGGTGTGCGTGCCGGTACATTTCTCCGGTCGTCCTCAGACAGCCGATACGAGCGAGTATTTGGTGCAGGACATCATCCGTGCGCTTGAGCCGGGTGTCCAGATCGGCCGCCTGTACGTGGTGCCGTTTGGCGACTGCCAGCGTGAGATTTCGGTCATCTGTCCCAGCAACCTGCGCGTGATCATGTATCGCCGCATTATGTATTCGGTTGCCGAGCGCATTGCGCACATCGAGGGCGCCAAGGCCATCGTGACGGGCGAATCGCTTGGGCAGGTTGCCTCCCAAACGCTTGAGAATATCATGGCCGTCAACGAGGCCGTGAAGATCCCCGTGTTCCGCCCTCTCATCGGTTCGGACAAGCAGGAGATCATTGCGCGTGCCGAGGAGATCGGTACGTTCGATATCTCGACTGAGGCCGCTCCCGACTGCTGCACGCTGTTTATGCCGCGCCGTCCCGAGACGCACGCTAAACTCGATGCCGTGCATGAGGCCTGGGAGTTGTTCGATCACGAGGAGATGATCGAGCGCCTGCTCAAGCAGACCGAGTACATCGACTTTGAGAGCAACACGTATAAGGCCCCTAAGACCTTAAAACGCAAACATTCGGAGCTTGCTCCGCGTGAGATTTACCAAGATCACGAGTAATTTTGTGCATAGACCGACGATGCGCCTGCATCGTCGGTCTTTTGCTATCTGGGCATTTTGCGGCTAAGTGTTCATTTGCTGACGTGTCCCTGAATAAATGGACAGATTTGTGCAAGGTTTTGGTCAGCTTTTGGTTTGACCGCAAAAACCGGTTTTGGAGCGTGGCTGTTGCGGAACTCCTTTCCTGACACGATGGTGTTGGGAGGTTTTGCTATGGCACAGCGCGAACAACACGAACGGGTCAAAAAGATGGACCGCTGGGCGGGCAAGCTGTTCGGTCATAAGGCAGTGGTGATGGCGATACTGGTCGTCATTGCGATGGCGAGCGGCTTGGCGATGGCGAACCTTGGCGGCGGTACCGGCGGCGTGTCGTTTGAGCGCACTGATGGTTCGGGCTCGTTGGCGGAGCCAGGATCCGGCGATGCCTCGAGCGGAAAGACATCCGAAGATTCTTCGACTAAGGCTTCTGCCGCAGCAGAGGTCTATGTCGATGTCGATGGCGCCGTTGTGTCGCCCGGTGTATATCGTCTCAAGGACGGCGCGCGGGTGGCTCAGGCGATTGATGCCGCCGGCGGGCTGGCGCCCGAGGCAGACGTTACGGGTCTCAATCGGGCATCTAAGGTCGTCGATGGACAGAAGATTCACGTTCCAACGGTAGGGGAGCAGCAGGCGTCCATTGCGGAAGCCGGTGTTGATGGTGGGACTTCCGCATCATCGGGCGTGAGTGGCGCAACAGGCCTAGTAAATATCAATACGGCAAGTGCGGCGGAGCTGCAGACGCTCTCTGGCATCGGCCCCTCCATGGCACAGTCGATTATCGATGAGCGGACAAAGAACGGTGCTTTTGCCTCGGTTGACGATCTGATGCGTGTGTCGGGAATCGGCGAGAAGAAGCTTGCCAAAATCAAAGATTACATCTGCGTATGAGTGCGATCGAGCGCGAGCATGTGATGCCTCCGCGGCCCCTGATGCCGTGGACGATGGCCCTGTGTGCCGGCATGTGCATGAGCTGCGCCTTGGTGCTCAACGTGGCCGCCGATGCGCTGCTGTGGGGGCGGGCTTCGGCGGTCGGGCCGCTATGGGCCATTCCCGTTGCGGCGGCGGTATTCGTTGTGCTGGCTCAATCTTGTGCGCGGCTTGCCCGTTGGAAGCGGTGGCTGTATGCCGCGTCCGTCGGTCTCGTGGCGGGAGCGTTCGTCTCGGCGTGGTGGGCTGTGGACGCGCTAAGTGCCTCGAAGGCGCTTGACGGTCGAGCGGCAAGCAGCCTCGAGTTTGTCGTGCAGGGTGATCCATCCATAAACGACGACGTGTATTCCTATACCTGCGAGGCACGCGCGGACGGTAAGAACTTGGCAACGGTTCGCCTATCGTGTGACAGCGAGCTCAATGTTGGGGCGCACGTGCGTGTTATCGGTCGCGTTTCACGTTTTGAGAACGATGCGTATGGACGATCGCGCGTGCTCCGAGGCGAGGTACGCAAGGTAAAAGCCGTTCGAGTTGTGTCGGTCGATGAGGGCTCTCCGGGGCCGCTGCCTCGGCTTCGAAATGGGCTGCTTGCGTCCATCGCGCCTGCGACCGACCCGGCGCGTGCGCTCATAGCCGGTGTCGTCTGCGGTCGTTCGGCCGAGCTGCGCGCCCAGCCGGCGGGCGACTGGTTTTCGGTGACGGGAACGGCGCATCTTATCGCCGTCTCGGGCAGCCATTTGGCTATCGTGGGGTTTTTAATCGAGGGTGTATTGCAAAAGACTCGGTGCTCACGTGGTCTTCAGCGGGCGATATTGGCGATAACGCTTGTGGGCTACGCTGCTTTTACGGGCGCGTCTCCCTCGGCCGTGCGCGCGTGCTGCATGGTGTTCACGACGCTTGTCGTAAACGGCGCGGGGCGTCGCCGGCACGGCGCATCGGCACTCTTCGCAACCATGTCCATCTTTGTGCTACTGCGGCCGACGGTGCTGTTCGAGATGGGCTTTCAGCTTTCATGTGCCAGCGTCTTTGCCATCCTGTGCTTTTGCCCGTACGCCACCTACGCTTTGGGTGAGCTTGGTGTGCCATCGGGTATTGCCAGTGTGCTTTCCGTCACACTGTGCTCGCAGTTGGCGACGCTCCCCATTACCATTCCTGCCTTCGGTACGTTCTCGCTCATTGCTCCGCTGGCAAATGCGGTCATCGGTCCGGTGGTGAGCGTACTGCTTGCTGTGTCCATCGTGCTGGTTCCCTTTTCGCTCGTGGCACCGTTGCGGACTTGGGCGCTCGTTGTGCCCATGATTGCCGCCCGTTGCGCGCTGTTCTTTGAGCAGCTGTTTGCCGCCGTGCCGGGTGCATCCGTGAGCGTGCCGCCCGATAGCATGTGGATTTACCTAGTGCCGTGTTTGCTGGCGGTTCTGCTTGTCTGGTGGCCGCGTCCCCGTGCACGTCCTATGGCGGTGGGGCTTGCATGCCTGGTGCTCTTGGCTGCGATTCCGTACGTCTACTGGGATCGATTCGCTCCGCCTTCGGTGACGGTGCTCGATGTGGGCCAGGCCGATGCGATTCTTATTCGCCAGGGCGGCGCAGTAGCGCTCGTCGACTGCGGACTCGACGAGCGCGTGGTGGCGGCGTTGGTCCGCAATAACGTGCACCATATCGATGCCGTCTTTGTGACGCATTGGGATGAGGACCACTGGGGTGGTCTGCCTGCCGTGCTCGAACAGTTTTCGGTCGGAACGATTGCCGTGGCGGCGGATGCGCTGGAGGATGCTCCTGCCGAGGTATTGAACCGACCTGGCGTGGAGTATCGGCAGGTGCGCCGTGGGGATACGGTCGATATCGGCTCATTTTGCGCCCGCGTGATGTGGCCATTCGAGTCCGTGGATGGCGAGGGAAATGAGGATTCGCTTGTCCTGCTGCTCTCTTATGTTCAGGAAGGCAAGGGCCTGCGTATGCTCCTCACCGGTGATGCCGAGCTCGACCAAGAACGGGAATTCGTGCAGGAGGTGGGGGATATCGATGTCCTTAAACTTGGCCATCACGGCTCTAAGGTTTCAGTCGATGGTGAGTTGCTGGACGTCCTGAAGCCCGAGCTTTCCCTCGCGAGCGCGGGCGAGGGGAATCGATACGGCCATCCGTCCGATGCCTGCATCGATGCCGTTAAGGAAGCGGGCGGCGTTTTCGCGTGCACTATCGAACACGGCGACATTACCGTCACGCCGACTGCGAATGGCTTTGCGATGCGATGCCAGCAACCGTGACGACGTCGTTGGCGTGTGGTGGGCCCCTGGGCTAGAATGGCACGGAGCGAATACGAAGGCCTGCGGGAGGGGAGCGCAATGTCCGAAACCGGTCTGCTGCCGGCATATCTGATCGTCGGTACCGACGGAGTCAAGCGCGATCACGCCGTCTCGCGTATGAAAGCGCGTCTGGAAAAGTCGGGTATGGTCGAGTTCAACCTCGACGAGCGCGACATGACCAAGGACCCCGATATCGAGTCCATTATCGGATCGCTTAACACCTTTCCGATGGGTAGTGAGTTTCGCCTGGTAATCCTTGACGGCTGTTCAAAGCTCGCCAAGGCGGTCTCGGAGCCGCTCGTTGAGTATCTGGCAAGTCCCAACCCCACAACGGTCTGCCTCATCATCGCCGACTCGCTTGCCAAGAACACGCGCCTGTATAAGGCGATCGCCAAAATCGACAAGAAGGCCGTGATCGATTGCTCCGGCACTAAGCGCTGGGAGCTACCGCGCCGCGTGCAGCAGATGGCGACGCAGCACGGCAAGTCGATCTCGACGGCGGCCGCCGAGGAGCTCGTCTCGCGTTCGGGTGAAAACACTCGCATGCTCGATAACGACTTGGCTAAGCTTGCCCAGATGGTCGAGGCGCCCCAGATTGAGCTTGCCGACGTTGAGCGCTGGATTGTACGTACGGCCGAGGTTCAACCCTGGGACTTTCTCAATGCGGTCTCGGCCCGTGACATGCGACGTTCGCTCGAGCTCTTCAATCTACTGCCCGCCAAGAGCTATGTGTGGACTTACACATTGCTGTGCGGCCGCATCCGCGAGCTTATCGTCGCCAAGGCGCTCGATGCGCGCGGACAGGGTCGTGAACTGGCCGCAACACTTAAGCTCCAGTCCTGGCAGGTCAAGAATCACCTGACTTGGGCACGTCGCTTTTCAATGGCAGAGCTCGTTGCCGCGCTCGAGGGCGCGGTCGATGTGGAGCTCGCGCTGAAGGGTTCGGCCGATTCTCAGACCGCGCTTTTGCTCTGGATTACGAACATCTTGAGAAAATCGTGATGATACCTGCCTATTTGACAAATTCGTTCTATCCCTTTGAGGGGGAGCGTGCTATAGTAGGCGCTTGCATGACCTCACCGTGTCTCAGAGGTGTCATACATTTTTTGCAAGGAACTCGAAAGGAACTCCAGAAGTGGCAAACATCAAGTCTCAGAAGAAGCGTATCCGCACCAATGAGGCAGCTCGCATGCGTAACAAGGCTGTCAAGTCCGAGCTCAAGACGCTGACCAAGCACGTCCAGTCCGCCGTCGCCGAGGGCGACGCCGAGAAGGCCCAGGCTGCCCTCAAGACCGTCACCAAGCGTCTCGACATGGCTGCCGCCAAGCATGTTATCCACAAGAACCAGGCTTCCAACCGCAAGTCCGGTCTTGCCAAGCTCGTGAACAGCATCAACGCCTAAGTTGTAAATTTCACACCACACAGATTACGCGCATAAATGGAGCCTGTTTTATGGAACAGGCTCCATTTTTTGTACCGCTCGGGTAAGATAGTCCGCATGAATACTTCAATTGACATTTCCCACATCCGCAACTTCTCGATTGTTGCGCACATCGACCATGGCAAGTCCACGATCAGTGACCGTATCCTCGAGCTCACCCATACCGTTGACGAGCGCGACATGGAGTCGCAGCTGCTCGACACTATGGATATCGAGCGCGAGCGCGGCATCACGATCAAGTCCAATGCCGTTCGCGTGTCCTATGACGCCGATGATGGCGAGACGTATCAGTTCAACCTGATCGATACGCCGGGCCACGTTGACTTTACCTACGAGGTCTCGCGTTCGCTGGCCGCCTGCGAGGGCGCGGTGCTCGTCGTCGATGCCACCCAGGGTGTCGAGGCACAGACCGTCTCCAACGCGACGCTCGCCATGAACGCCAATCTGGACATTGTGCCGGCCATCAACAAGATCGACCTACCCTCGGCCCATCCCGACGAGGTTAAGACCGAGATAGAGGATGACTTGGCGATCCCTGCCGACGATGCCGTATGCGTATCGGGCAAGACCGGTGAGGGCATCCACGATTTGCTGGAGTCCATTGTCTTTTTGATCTCTCCGCCCAAGGGCGATGCGAACGCGCCGCTCAAGGCACTCATCCTGGATTCGTACTTCGACGAGTATCGTGGCGTCGTCGCCACGGTGCGCGTCTTTGACGGCTCCATCAAAAAGGGCGATACCTTGCGCATGATGCAGGCAAAGGGCGACTTTTTGGTCGATGGCGTGGGCGTCAAGCGTCCCGCCGAGACCCCGGTCGACTCGCTGACGGTCGGCGAGGTCGGATATGTGGTCACGGGCCTGAAGGACCCCGAAGCCGTTCGCGTGGGCGATACCCTCACGTGGGCGTCGAATCCCTGCCCCGAGCCGCTTCCCGGCTACCGCGAGGCCAAGCCCATGGTCTATACGGGCCTGTTCCCGATCGATAACAAGGACTACGAGAACCTGCGTGACGCGCTCGATAAGCTGCACGTCAACGACCCGTCGTTGGTGTGGGAGCCCGAGACCTCGGTGGCGCTCGGCTTTGGCTTCCGTGTGGGCTTCCTGGGCCTGCTGCACATGGAAGTCGTCAAGGAACGCCTGGAGCGCGAGTTCAATCTGGACCTCATTGCCACGAGCCCCTCGGTTGACTATCACGTCTACAAGACCGACGGCGAAATGATTGATGTCCGTAGCCCGCAGGATCTTCCTGAGGCCACGCGCATCGAGCGTATCGAGGAACCCTACCTCAAGGCTAAGATCATCTGCCCGCCCGAGTATACGGGTGCCGTCATGCAGCTCGCCATCGATCACCGCGGCGTCACGACCGACATGATCCACCTGACGAGCAAATCGGTCGAGATGCGCTTTGATATGCCGCTCGCCGAACTCATCTTGGACTTCTTTGACCAGCTCAAGAGCCGTACCAAGGGCTATGCCTCGCTCGACTACGAGTTCAACGAGTACCGTCCCTCCGAGCTCGTTAAGCTCGATATCTTGCTTTCGGGCGACGAGGTGGACGCGCTGTCGTTTATCGTCCACAAGGACAAGGCCTATGGTCTGGCCCGTGGCCTATGCGACAAGCTTAAGGAGATCATCCCGCGTCAGCTGTTCGAGGTGCCCATCCAGGGTGCTATCGGCAACAAGATCATTGCCCGCTCCACCGTCAAGGCGCGTCGCAAGGACGTGCTTGCCAAGTGCTACGGCGGCGATATCTCGCGTAAGCGCAAGCTGCTCGAGAAGCAGAAAGAGGGCAAGAAGCGCATGAAGGCCATCGGCTCGGTCGAGGTCCCTCAGGAGGCCTTTATGGCGATCCTCAAGGTGGACGAGTAGGTCTATGGCGCTTTCCGAATACAGCAAGCGGCTGCTGGGCGCCTATGCCGAGCAGCCGTTCCTTATGGCTCCCATGGCGGGTGTGACCGACCCTGCCTACCGCATCATGTGTCGCCGCCGCGGTGCCAACCTTGCCTACAGCGAGATGGTGAGCGTGGCGGGCCTTGCCTATGCCAGCAACAAGACCTGGCGCCTGGTGCTACCGGCCGACGAGGAGCAGCAGATTTGCGTGCAGCTCTTTGGCTCCAAGCCCGATCAGTTTGCGAGTGCCGTCGCCGCCGTCGAGGAGCGTGTGGGCGATCGCCTGTCGCTCATCGATATCAACATGGCCTGTCCTGCCCGCAAGGTTGTCACCAAGGGCGAGGGCTCGGCGCTCATGCGCACGCCCGACCTGGCGGAGAAGATCGTCGAGGCCACGGTGGGCGCGGCGCACGTGCCCGTGACCGTAAAGATCCGCAAGGGCTTTTATGCCGAGGACCGTAATGCCGCGACGTTTGCCCAGATGCTCGAAGGCGCCGGTGCCGCCGCAGTCGCCGTGCATGGTCGTTGCGCCACGCAGCTCTACACGGGCCAGGCCGATTGGTCGGTCGTCGATGAGGTGGCCGATGCCGTCGAGATTCCCGTGATCGGTTCGGGCGATGTGTTCTCGGCCGAGGACGCTGCTGAGCATCTGCAAGGCTCGGGTGCCAGCGCGGTGTTTATCGCGCGCGGCATCTACGGCAATCCGTGGGTGTTCGGCGATGCTCGCGCCCTTGCGCTCGATGGCACGTCGGTGCCGGCGCGCAGCTCCGTCGAGCGCCTGGACGCCCTGCGTGAGCACCTAACGCTGACGCATGAGCTCCTGCCGCTCATGTCGCGTGCCCGCACGTACGCAAGCTGGTACTTAAAAGGCATGCCCCATGCCGCCGCTTGGCGTGCCCATGTGGTGCGCTGTTCCAGTTACGAGGAGTTTATGGCGCTGGTCGATGAGATCGAGCGCGATGTGGTGGCCTGCGAGGCTGCCCTTGCCGCCGGCGAATCGGTGCCTCCTCATCCGCTGGAGGCTTAAGGGTGGCCGTTACCGCGCTGTACGTGCACGTGCCGTTCTGTGCCCAAAAGTGCCGCTACTGCGACTTCGACTCGCGCAGCTTTGCTTCGTGTGATTTGGATGCCGCGCTCGATGCCTATTTTGAGCAGTTGTACGCGCGCCTCGATGCTTTTGGCAAGGCTGGGGCCCTTGACCAGATCCGCACCGTCTATGTTGGCGGCGGTACGCCGTCGCTGGCGGGGGAGCGCCTGGTGGAGCTGGCGCGGCGTATTCGTGCGTGGTGCGCCCCCGTTGAGTTTACCTGCGAGGCCAATCCCGAGTCGCTGACCGCCGAGCTTGCCACTGCACTTGCCGAGGTTGGTGTCACACGCGTCTCTCTGGGCGTGCAAACGCTCGATAACACCGAACTTACTGCCATCGGCCGTATTCACGATGCCGATCGGGCGCTCGCTGCCATCGCGACGGTCAAGAACGCTGGGCTTGACGTGTCGTGCGACCTTATGTGCGGACTTCCCGGGCAGACCGCAGTGAGTTGGAAGCGCACGCTCGATGGCGTGCTGGCGGCGGCTCCGCATCATGTGTCGGTCTACCCGCTCACGCTTGAGGAGGGGACGCCCCTTTATCGCATGGCGTGCCGCGACGAGTCGCTCGAGCCCGACGAGGATTTTCAGGCTTCGTGCATGGACGCGGCGCGTGAGCGCCTGGGTGCCGTCGGCTATCACCCGTATGAGGTGGCGAGCTACGCGCTCGACGGCCATGAGTGCGCCCATAACATTGCCTACTGGACCGGACGGGGCTACCTGGGCCTGGGTCGTTCTGCCGCGGGCATGCTCGACGCCGAGGATTTCGACCGTCTTGCAGGTTTGTTCCCCGGCGTGTCTTCTCGAGGCGATGCGTACCGCGTGCGTCTGGTGCAACGTGACGATGACGCGACGGCGTTCGAGGCCGAATATCTCTCGCAGCGCGAGGCTGCGGCCGAAGACCTGATGCTCGCTTGTCGCATGACGCGCGGTGTCGCGTCCGACCTTTTGGTTCGCGCGGCTCGTGTCATCCCGGCCGATGAGCTGGTAGCTGCCTGCGATCGCGCGCTCGAATTGGGTCTTGCCACTTGGGTGCCCGAGACGCTCGGAGTCCATGAGGGACCCTTCACTTCGGCAGATGTCATCGCGGGCCATGTTCGAGCTCGTTTAGCGCCGACACACCTGGGCTGGCTCGATGGAAATGTTCTGTTCGAGCTGTTTTGGGATCTAGCTTAGGCCGCTCGGGTAGAATTACCGGAATATATACGCTGCTGTGAGCAGGAGGTTGCCGCGCATGGCGACGATGAACGAAAAAGATTACTACGAGATTCTGGGTGTCTCCAAGGACGCCACCTCGCGTGATATTCAAAAGGCCTTTCAGCAAAAGGCCCGCAAGCTCCATCCGGACGTCAACAAAGAGCCGGATGCCGAGGAAAAGTTTAAAGAGGTTTCCGAGGCCTACGCCGTGCTTTCGGATGAGCAAAAACGTGCGCGCTACGACGCCATGCGTTCTGGCAATCCCTTTGCCGGTGCTCCTACGGCTTCGCCCTATGGTGGCGGCTACGCCGGCAACACGGGCTATGGCAATCCCTTTGAGGGCGGCTTTCCCTTTGGTGGCGCCTGGGGCCAGCAGCGTCGCGGCCAGGCTGCCTACAATCCCGAGAACGGCGCCAACGTGGTCGTCGATATCAAACTGGACGCCAAGGAGGCCAAGGGCGGTGCCCGCAAGACCGTCCGCTATACGCGTTTCGATACGTGCGGACATTGCGGCGGCTCGGGCTCCGTTTCGTCTGAGCATGCCCATACCTGCCCGAGCTGCGGTGGCCGCGGCCACATCGACGTCGACCTGTCCTTCCTGTTTGGTGCGGGCACGTTCCAGTCGGTCTGCCCCGAGTGCGGCGGTTCCGGTAAGGTCGTGGCCGACCCCTGCCCTGATTGCGGTGGCAGCGGTCGTACTCGCGTAACCTCCGAGCAGACGATTGAGTTTCCTGCCGGCACGCACGATGGCGATGAGGTCCGCATTGGCGGCATGGGTCATGCTGGCACCAACGGTGCCGCGGGCGGCGACCTGGTCGGTCGCGCTCATGTTGAGGCCGAGCGCTTGGAAGGCAAAGCTCGTACCGGTTTTTACCTGATGGGCATCGTGGCGCCGTTTTTGGTGCTTTCGGCCATTTCGGGTGTGTTCTCGGCCTTTGCCGTGATGTGCTTTATTCCGTTTACCATGGGCCTGTTCATGGTGCTTTCGGACGGTGTGCTTCATCGCAGCCTGCTGTGGTGGAAGCGCGGTGCGATGCAGTTTGCCAACGGTTTTGCCAACGGCTTCATGTTCGCTCTCGTGTCGGTTTGGTTTGCGAGCTGCTCGCAACGGGCCATGCTTTCGCCCTACGCAATGCAATAACATCTAGCCCTCTGTTTGCGGCCGGCCCAGCTTGGGTATAGGACGCACTGTGACAATAATGAAAGTCGGAAGGATTCGGTCGTGTCGGAAAATAGGGATTACTACGAGGTACTTGGCGTCGACAAGGATGCCGATGCGCGGACGATTAAGCGCGCGTTTCTAAAGAAGGCCCGTACCGTACACCCGGACGTTTCGGACGACCCCGAGGCCGAGGCCAAGTTCAAGGAGCTCAACGAGGCCTATTCCGTTCTTTCCGATGAGCAGAAGCGTGCTAACTACGACCGTTACGGCACTGCCGAAGGCCCTGGTGGTTCGGGCTACGTCGATATCAACGATATTTTTGGTGGCATGGGCATGGACGACTTGTTCTCGTCGTTCTTTGGCGGCGGTGCCGGCGGTGGCGCCCGCAGCCGTCGTGAGCGTCGTCGCGGACGTGATATGGCCATCTCGCTTTCGGTGACGCTCGAGGAGGCGGCGCTCGGCTGCAAAAAGACGATCAGCTATGACCGCCTTGCTCCTTGCGAGGACTGCAACGGCACCGGTAGGGCAGAGGGCGCACAGGAAAAGCAGTGCGGCCGCTGCCACGGCACGGGCTACGTCACGACGGTTCAGCGTTCGTTCCTTGGCCAGGTTCAGTCCTCTTCGCCTTGCCCCGACTGCCATGGCGAGGGCACGGTCATCGACCATCCCTGCGAGACCTGCGACGGTCAGGGTCGCACGCCTTCGCACGAAAAGATCGACATCGATATTCCCGCCGGCGTTTCGACTGGTCGCCAGCTGCGTGTGAGCGGCTTTGGCGAGGCCGGCCTTCGCGGCGAGCCTTCGGGCGACCTGATTGTCAACGTGCGCGTTGCCGACCACGAGCGCTTTAAGCGCAACGGCGACGACCTGTACCTGGTGAGCGATATCTCGATTGCGCAGGCTGCGCTCGGCTGCGAGATCGAGGTCGAGGGCATTATGCCCGACGAGGTCGTTAAGGTGACGGTTCCCGCCGGCGCCCAGTACGGTGACACCGTGAGCGTCAATAATTACGGCATGCCGCGCATTGGCGGTGGCGGTTCGCGTGGCCGCCTGATCGTGCAGCTGCGCATGGTTGTTCCCACCAATCTTTCCAATAAGCAGCGCGAGCTGCTCCGTGCTTTTGCCGATGAGATGGGCGATGACGTCGCTTCCGGTAAGAAGTCGGTGACCGACCGTATCAAGAGTGCCCTCGACGATATCCTCGATTAAGGAGCCCGCGTGCTCGCACCCCATATTTCCGTCCTCAACCTCGGTTGCCGTGTCAACCGGGTTGAGTCCGACCGTATCACTGCCGATCTTATGCGCCTGGGCTTTGCGATGGTGGAGCCACAGGACGCTGATCTGATCGTTATCAATACCTGTGCCGTGACGGGAGAGGCCGAGGCCAAGACCCGTAAGGCCGTCCGTCATGCGCTGGCCCATCCAAATGAGCCCTATGTGGTCGTGACCGGATGCGTGGTCAATTTGCATCCCGAGGAGCTGTTGGATCTTTCGGATCGCGTGATCGCCGAGCCGTCCAAGATCGATGTCGCCGAACGTGTCTGTGAGGTGCTGGGCGTTGAGTCCGATAGCGTTCCCGCCTGCAGCGATGGCGAGGTGGTCGATGCGCTCGGCCGCTCTCGCCTGGGCGTGAAGATTCAGGACGGCTGCAACCATCGCTGCACCTATTGCATTGTGTGGAAGGCACGCGGCCCCGAGCGCTCCGTGCCCGTCGAGTCCGTGCTCGAGCAAGTTCGCGAGGCCCAGGAGGCCGGCGTGCCCGAGGTGGTGCTGACCGGTGTGAACCTGGGTGCCTACGATGGCAAGAGCGCGACAGACGAACACGTTGAGATCGATGAGCTGCTCGAGGCCATCATGGAGCGCACGTCTATTCCACATGTGCGCATCTCCTCGGTTGAGCCCATGGATATCTCTGAGCGCCTGCTTAAGGTTATGGCGCGCTATCCGCAGCGTATCGCCCCGTTTTTGCACCTGCCCGTGCAGTCCGGCTGCACGGCGACCCTGCATCGCATGGGCCGTCCCTATAGCGCCGAGGCCTTTGAGGACACGGTGCGTATGATTCGCGCCAATCTGCCGCAGGCGTCACTTTCTTGCGACGTTATTGTCGGCTTCCCCGGCGAGACGGACGATGAGTTCGAGGAGTCGCTGGCGCTGTGCCGTCGTGTGGGTTTCTCGCGTATGCACGTGTTCCGCTATAGCAAGCGTCCCGGTACCCTTGCTGCCGACATGCCCGACCAGGTACCGCCCGAGGTTATGGCCGAGCGCAGCCGCCGTATGCGGGCCGCTGCACAGGAGCTCGCTATTGCCGACGCTCGTCGTCGCGTGGGCACGGTCGAGCGTGCCGTGCTCGAGTATGGTGACAACCTGACGCTCGGCTCGTTCCATCATGCCCGTCTTGACGATACCTGTGGACTTACAGCCCCGTGCCTGCTCGATGTTGCTATCATCGGAGTCGATGATTCCGGCTTGGTCCATGCGCGCAGGGAGGTTCATGGAAGCCTCGAAGATTAGACTTACCGTTCCCGAGGGAATTGATTCCTCGCGCGTTTTGGGTCCCGGCGACGGTGTCCTTCGTGCGCTCGAGAGCTTGGTTCGCGCCCATGTGGTCGCCCGTGGCGATAGCATCGCCGTGAGCGGTGACCCGGACGAGGTCGAACTCGTGGCGCGTTTTTTCGAACACGCTTTTCGCGAGGCGGCCGCCGAGCGCACGCTGTCTGCCGACGATGTCTCTCGCTGTCTGGCCGTCTTGCGCGACGGTGAGCACGAGGCTACATCGCTTCGCGATGACGTGCTGCTTTCATACCGCGGTCGCGTCATTCGTCCTAAGACGCTCGGGCAAAAGCGCTATGTTGATGCCATCCGCTTGCATACCATCACCTTTGCCTTGGGTCCTGCCGGTACCGGTAAGACCTATCTGGCCATGGCGCTCGCCGTTGCCGCGCTCAAGCGCCACGAGGTGGGCCGTTTGATCTTGACGCGTCCGGTTGTCGAAGCGGGGGAGAACCTGGGCTTTTTGCCCGGTACCCTCGAGGAAAAGATCGATCCCTACATGCGTCCACTCTACGACGCCCTCTTTGACATGATGGATCGCGAGCGCACCGATGAGCTTATGGAGCGCGGCGTGATCGAGATCGCCCCGCTTGCCTACATGCGCGGCCGCACGCTGAGCGATGCCTTCGTGGTGCTCGACGAGGCGCAAAATACCACGCCCGAGCAGATGAAGATGTTCCTGACGCGCTTAGGCTTTAACTCCAAGTTCGTGATTACCGGCGACCTGAGCCAGCGCGACCTAGTGGGTCGTCGTGGTGGCTTGTCGGACGTCGAGAAGATTTTGGGCCGTGTCGACGATGTCGCATTTTCGCACCTGGAGCGCGCCGACGTGGTGCGCCATGCCCTGGTGGGTCGTATCGTCGAGGCATATGATGCTTATGATGACGTGCGTGAGCAGCGCTCGCGCGACCGAAAGGAGTCCCGTTGAGTGTATTGATCAGCAACGATGCCGAGCTCGATACGCCGCTCGACGCGCAGGAGGTGGAGCACATCTGCGAGGTCGTGCTTGACGCCGAGGGCGTTGAACGTGAAGTCGAGATTTCCCTTTCGTATGTCGACGAGGACGAGATGCACGAGCTCAACCACGAGTGGCGCGGTATCGATCGCACCACCGATGTGCTCTCGTTTGAGTGCGATTCGGCCTTTGACGATGACATTCCCGCCGATGAGACGCTTGAGCTCGGCGATATCATCCTGGCCCCGCAGGTCATTGCCCGTCAGGCCCCCGGCTTTGGCAATAGCCCTGCCGACGAGTGCCGTCTGATGCTCGTGCATGGCATGCTGCACCTGCTGGGGTATGACCACATCGAGGACGACGAGGCCGAGGTCATGGAGGCCCGTGAGGACGCCATTCTGCGCGATTTGGCGCTCGAGCGCGGCGAGGACCCCAAACTGGTCCACGTCGGCCCCATCACCAACCATGCCCACGACTAGGAGCCGTCTATGATTCCCGGATCGAACAAGGACCATCCATCCTTTTTAAAGTCGTTCTCCTATGCCATGGAGGGCTTCGTCACCGCCGTCAAGACCGAGCGCAACATCAAGGTCATGCTCGTGGCAGGCGTGTGTACCGTCATCGCCGGCTGTATCGTGGGACTCGACATTGCCGAGTGGGCCACGATTATCATCTGCTGTGGCTTGGTGATTCATGGTGAGCTGTGTAACACCGCCATGGAGGCTATCGTCGACCTGGCGACCCAAGAGCTCCATCCGCTGGCCAAGCGCGCGAAGGACATCGCCGCCGCCTCTGTATACGTTCTTTCCATCACCGCCGCAATTGTGGGCCTGCTGGTCTTTGCCCACGCGCTCGGTTTTATTTAGAAAGGGATTGCTATGTCTGACACTATGCAGCCTACCGATGAAATACTGAACGACGAGTCCCTTGAGATGTCCGAAGGCGCCGAGGAGATCGAGGAGTTCGACCCGTTTGAGGGTATGAGCGACGAGGAGCTCGATGCCCTATGTGATGAGGATGAGGTGTCCATGGGCTTTGGCGATGTGGAGCCCGGTTTCCGCAGCGGCTTTGTGGCCCTGGTCGGTCGTCCCAACGCCGGCAAGTCTACGCTGCTCAACGCCTGCTATGGCAAAAAGGTCGCCATCACCTCGCCGGTGGCCCAGACGACCCGCCGCCGCATGCGCGCCGTCGTCAACCGTCCCGGCTACCAGCTGGTCTTTGTCGATACCCCGGGTATTCATAAGCCCAAGGACGGCCTGGGGTCCGAGCTCAACAAGAGCGCACTGTTCGAGTTGAACGATGTCGACGTCGTCGCGTTTTTGATTGATGCCACCAAGCCGATCGGCAGGGGAGACGCTTGGGTTGCCGAGCGCGTCAAGAGCGCCCGTTCCAAGAAGGTTCTGGTGCTCACCAAGGCCGATGAGGCCGACCCCGCACAGGTCATGGAGCAGCTTAAGGCAGCGCATGAGCTCATGGAATATGACGATGAGATCGTGACGTCGTCGGTCAAGAACTTTAACGTCGATGCGTTTATCGAGACCGTTGCGCACTTTTTGCCCGAGGGTCCGCGCTGGTTCCCCGAGGACATGGGTACCGACGCTTCCGATGAGACGCTCGTTGCCGAGTTTGTGCGCGAGAAGGTCTTGCGCCGCACCCGTGATGAGATTCCGCACTCCGTTGGCGTGATCTGCGATGCGCTCGAGCAGACCAAGAAGGTGCTGCGCGTGCACGCCACCATTTACGTCGAGCGCGAGGGCCAAAAGGGCATCATCATCGGTAAGGGCGGCGAGATGATCAAGCATATCGGCATCGACGCCCGTCGCGATCTTGAGCGCATCTTTGGCACGCAGGTCTTTTTGGAGCTGGACGTGAAGGTCAAGGCCGGCTGGCGCGACGACGAGGCCCAGATTCGCCGCTTTGGCTATAACGCCGAAGACTAAGGACGCGCGGCGCGCATGGCAGGCTCCCGGACATATCGCACGAAAGTGCTCGTGCTCGATAAGACTAAGCTCAAAGAGACCGACCTGATCTTGACGATGCTTGACGAGCGGGGCCAGCAGGTTCGTGCCGTGGCAAAGGGCGCCCGCAAACCCGGCGGACGCCTGGCTGCGCGCTGCGAGCTGTTCTGTACCGTCGATATGCTGCTCGCACATGGACGGTCACTCGACGTGGTTTCTCAGGCCGAGCTTATGGAGGCGCCGCTCGGCGCTGCACCCGATTACGAGACGACCTGCGCCGCAAGCGCGATCGCCGAGGTCGCGCGCGTGTGCTCGTTCGAGGACGCCGAGGACCCGTTTACCTTTGCCATAACGCAGCGAGCGCTTGCCCTGGTGGGCAGCGGGCTCGACGCGGCGCATATGGATTTACTTGTGGCGGCATATGTCTTTAAGTTGCTGTCGCACGTTGGCTATCGACCAGATTTTTCGGCCTGCGTGCTGTGCGGAGACCCCATGCTGTCGTATTTTTCGCCCCAGGCGGGCGGCCTCATGTGCGGGTCGTGCGCGTCGAGCGTTCCGGGTGCCGAGCTGGTGTCGACCGGTGAGGTCGCGTGGCTGCGCGCCCTCATGTCCATGACCTTCGATGCGCTCATGGCCGAGAGGGTCGATCCCCATACCGCTGCCTTTTTGCTGGGGCTTTCGCATGTTTGGGCTGCGACGCATACCGATCAGCGCCTCCGTGCGATGGAATTCATGTTGGGTCGGTGATGATGCGCAGGCGCGGGCTGCTTGTGGTAACATACCGACCTGTTGGTACCTCGACCTTGGATGCTCGCTCCACCGGCGGCTTCCCAGTCCGAGGCGAATTGAGTCGCCCGTGGGCGACGTAAAACGAAAGGTGAAACAATGACTGTTTCCAAAGAGCGCAAGGCTGAGCTGACTGCCCAGTTCGGTAACACCCCGGTCGACACCGGCAACCCCAAGGTTCAGGTCGCCATCCTGTCCGAGCGCATCAAGGAGCTGACCGAGCACATGAAGTCCCACCAGAAGGACTTCCACACCCGTCGCGGTCTGCTCATGCTCGTCGGCCGTCGTCGTCGTCTTCTCTCCTACATCAAGAAGAACGACATCGTCGAGTACCGTGAGCTCATCAAGGCTCTGGGCATCCGCGACAACATCCAGTAGGATTTGTACATGCTAAGAGCGTCCTGCGCAGCGGGGCGCTCTTTTTGTGTAAGGGCGCGAACAATCACGCTCTGAAGCGTGGCGGGGGCAGGGGGCCCGCGTCACATGAGAAGCCCGCAGGCAAGGGGCCTGTGGGGTAAAGGAGAACAATGACACTCGTATCCAAGACCTTTGAGCTGTACGGCAAGACCTACACCTTTGAGTCGGGCGAGCTTGCCAAGCAGGCCACCGGCGCCTGCCTGGTCAAGCAGGGCGACACCACGATGCTCGACACCGTGGTCGTCTCCAAGGAGCGCAAGAACTATGACTTCTTCCCGCTGACCGTCGACTTCAACGAGAAGATGTACGCTGCCGGCCGCATCCCGGGTGGTTACCTCAAGCGTGAGGGCCGTCCCAGCGAGAAGGCCACGCTCACCGCGCGCATGATCGACCGTCCGATTCGCCCGAGCTTCCCGGACGGCTTCCGCAACGAGGTACACATTGTCGCTACCTCGCTCGTCGCCGACCAGGTCAACCCCTTCGACGTCATCAACGTCATGGGTGCCTCCCTGGCCATGACGCTCGGCGGCGTGCCCTTCGAGGGCCCGCTTGCCTGCGTGCGCATCGGCCGTAACGTGGAGACCGGCGAGTTTATCGTCAACCCCACCTACGAGGAGCGCGAGAACTCCGATCTGGACCTGGAGCTGGGCGGATCCGCCGACTTCATCTCAATGGTCGAGGCCGGCGCCGAGGAGATCTCCGAGGACGACATGCTCGCCGCTATGAAGTTTGGCCAGGAGGCCCTTGCTGCTTTCTGCCAGGCTCAGGACGAGTTCGTCGCCGAGTGGGAGCAGGTCAACGGCCCCATCGTCAAGAAGGAGTACCCGCTCGACCAGCCCGTCGAGGAGGTCCAGGAGCGCATCTTCGCCCACTACGACGAGATGGCTGCCGCCCTTCGCGACGCCGACAAGCTCTCCCGTATCGGTAAGGTCGAGGCTCTGAAGGAGTCCATCCGCGCCGAGTTCACCGAGGAGGAGCAGGCCGCTTGGGAGCGCGAGATCCCCGTGGCGCTCAAGAAGCTCGAGAAGAAGGCCATGCGCACCATGGTCGTCGAGACCGGCGAGCGCGTCGACGGCCGTGCCGCCGACGAGATCCGTCCCATCATGGTGAAGGACAACTACCTGCCGCTCGTTCACGGCTCCGGTTTGTTCCAGCGTGGCCAGACCCAGGTGCTCTCGGTTCTTTCGCTCGGCATGCTCAACGAGGGCCAGCGTCTGGATACCATCGAGCCCACCGAGGGCAAGCGCTACATGCACCACTACAACTTCCCGCCGTTCTGCACCGGCGAGACCGGCCGCATGGGCAGCCCCAAGCGCCGCGAGATCGGCCACGGCAACCTTGCCGAGCGCGCTCTGCTTCCGGTGCTCCCCGACGAGAACGAGTTCCCCTACGCCATCCGCGTCGTCTCCGAGGTCATGGAGTCTAACGGCTCCTCTTCGATGGCTTCGACCTGCGGCTCCACGCTCGCCCTTATGGACGGCGGCGTGCCCATTAAGCGCCCGGTCTCCGGTATCGCCATGGGCCTGATCCAGGAGGAGGGCAAGACCGTGGTCCTGTCCGACATCCAGGGTCTCGAGGACTTCCTGGGCGACATGGACTTTAAGGTCACCGGCACCACCGAGGGCATCACCGCCCTGCAGATGGACAACAAGGCCACCGGCCTCACCTTCGACATCCTGGCCCGCGCCCTGCAGCAGGCCAAGGAGGGTCGCGCCTTCATCCTGCAGAAGATGCTCGATGTGATTCCCGAGCCGCGCCACACCACACGCAGCACCGCCCCGCGTATCGTCTCCATCCAGGTTCCGACCGACAAGATCCGCGACGTCATCGGTTCCGGCGGTAAGGTTATCCGCGGCATCCAGGACGAGACCGGCGCTTCGGTCGACATCCAGGAGGATGGTACCGTCTTTGTCGGCGGCACCGGCGAGTCCGTCGACCAGGCCGTCGAGCGCATCAAGCTCATCATCAAGGTTCCCGAGCCGGGCGAGGAGTACACCGGTCGCGTGGTCTCCATCCAGCCCTTCGGCGCCTTCGTCAACCTGCTGCCCGGCAAGGACGGCCTGCTGCACATCTCCCGCGTTGCCAAGGGTCGCGTGGAGAAGGTCGAGGACGTCCTCAACGTTGGCGACGAGGTCAAGGTCGTCGTCATCGAGGTCGACGATCGCGGCAAGATCTCGCTCGATCGTCTTGACAAGCCCGAGGCCCCGGCTCGCGCCGAGGGTGCTTCCGAGGGCGACGGCGAGCACTTCCAGCGCCGTGAGCGTCCGCGTCGCGAGCGCTCCGAGCGCAGCGACCGCCCGCGCCGTCCCGGCGACAACGGAGGCCGCAAGCCCCGCCGTCACCACGACGCCGAGTAACAGCTAAACATAAGCAGCTCAACAAGGGCGACTCCGGACAGGGGTCGCCCTTTTGCTTGCGCCCGGGAGGGCCGCATATGAAGTTTCCTGCTCTACAGTCCTGCGCAAGACGGAAAGCACATTAAGTGCTTTCCTTTGCGTGCGGAACTCGCGATAAACTTCATATGCGCCCCTCCCGGGCGCAAGCAAAAGGGCTGGTTAGTGCCGCTCGAAATTTAGTTAGACAGCCTATTCAGTAGTCAGATTTCGGATCTGTAGATAGATCCAACAGCATTTCCCCAGATAAAGCCGACCAAAATAAACCTGTACCTTATTGGCAGGTTTCCCGTGGGGGGGGGGGGGGGGGGGGTTTTGGGGGGGGGGGGGGCCCCCGGGGGGGGGGGGGGGTGGGGGGCGGGGGGGGGGGGGGGGGGGTGGGGGGGAAGGGGGGGGGG
>UQAU01000010.1 GCA_900539035.1 uncultured Collinsella sp.
AGATTCTAGGACGAAGGCCGTTTTTCGTTAAACGGGCGCTAGGGTGTCACCCTTACACCAACATTTTCGACGCGATCTCCCAATGAGGCTCAAGCGGAAAATGCATCCCGGAATTTGCGCTCAAAGTGGGATGCGGTTTCCGGTTGAGGGTCTAAGGGGAAAGTGCGTCCTAGAATCGACGCTTGAAATGGGATGCAGTTTCCCGATGAGGCACTCGACGGAAAATACATCCCAGAAATGGCCTTTGAGCTGGGATAAGATTTCCGCGGCATCTCGGATTCTCAAAAATGAGACACGCCGTTGGCGAAAATGAGACACGTGATATCGGGCATCGGACGTATCATTTGCTAAAATGAGTCCACTCCACTCGAGTAAAGCGAGGTCCCTCATGTACGTTCCACACCCCCGTATCCGTAGGCTGTCGAAAATCCCGCTTGTTGGGACGGCGGCGCTTGCTGCGTTGATCGCCACGAGCGTCGCCTGCTTCACGGCCACGCCCCAGGTTGCCCAGGCGGCAGACGCGCCCGCAATCACCGATATGACCGAGCAGGATTATCAAGCCCTGGGTCTGGGCACGAGCGAGGACATTCCGGCCGATACCGTTGGCCCCTATTCCACTGATACCCCCACGACGTTTGCCACGCGCAGCGAGGTCTATATGGCAGCTAACGGTAGCCATGGCAATCGCTACACTCTGCGCGACAAGCTCGAGAACGTCGAGCGCGGTGACATTGGCGGCAGCAGCAAACTCACCGATGGCTATGGAAGTGTGTGGGGCGCCGCAAAGTTCTGGCAAAACGTCAACAACTTCGATACGAACAGCGATCTCTACAAGCATAGCGACTACGGTGGCGGCACCTGGTCGTACCTAAGCAACAATGAGTCCTCAACAGTACTCGCCAACGACAACAACGGTTTCTCGGGCATTCACGCCACGAGTGTTGAGTTCTGCAGCGACGCCAGCACGGGCAAAAAGAGCCGCGTTGCCGAGCTCCGTGCCTACGGCGACAGTTCCTCCACGACGATTGACGGCAAGTCATACGCCGGAAAGGTTGAGCTGGTCCTCTACTCGTTTAGCAACGGGCGTACGCGCACTCTCGACACACACCTGCCGGTGACGGTCAACACTAATATGATGTACGAAGGCCGTTTTAAGTACCTGGATGCCGGTTACCTGCAAGAGCACGACGCCGTCTTTGATGTCGAGGCGGGCGATGTCGATGGCGACGGCGTCGACGAGCTTTTTGTCTACGCGGGCTGCTATGTCGACGAGAACGGCGTGCGCAGGGCTGTAGTCGACATGTATGACTTGGAGGGCGGCAACTGGAAGCAAAGCGTCGTCAAGATCGATGCCGGTAACGCCGCGGACTACACCACGCACAACAAGGGCGGGAACGACTCCTGGACGCAGCTTCAGTCAGCTCCTGTCGTTTCGCTAGCGGCCGGCGACCTCGATCGCGATTTTTGCGATGACCTCGCCATCGTGGTCTCGGCACCCTACGGCAAGAAGAATATTGATAAGTCGACGCATTGCGAGCTGTTTTCGTGGGATGCATCCAAGGGTGCGCTCGTCCATGTCGATGCTCTGGGCGACGCGGGCGCAATCTCCCTCTCCGCGAACGGCAAGACCATGGTCGCTGCGAATGCGACGTTCGGCACGTTTGCCGCCTACGATGAAGAAGGAAAGAAGACGGGTGAAACCGTCACGGGCCTTATTCTTGCGGGCTATGACTGGCAACGCAGCGCTTTTGATTACGGCGCTTCTGACGGCAGCAAGGGGCTGTACGGCGCGCTGTACCGCTACGCGTATTTTGACTCGGAGTCTGGCGAGTTCAAGCTTTCCGATTGCAAGGAATACAGAGACGGGCTCCTCGCCTCCTATGGGCTGATGCATGTGCCCAACAGCGCATGGAAGGATAGCGCTCAGGATAAGCGCTATCCGTGCACCTTGGCGCCTATTGCCCTTGCCACTGCCAACCTTGACGGCCTGTCCGAGCAGCTGGCGGTCGACGAGGTGCTCGTGGGCGGCGATGTGTTCCGCGACTTTGCCTGCAACACGGCACAGAGCGGGGCTCAGGGCTTGGGGTCCATGGTCGGAACCATGAGCATGAGCGGTCAGCAATACAACAGCAGCAACAAGCATGACCACAAGGGCATAGAGCAGGTGTGGATCAGCGACGTCAAGGCGGGCAGCGTCTCGGGTTCGGACCGCTATAACGAGAGCTTTATCGCCGTGGTGGGCAAGCACCGCGACGAGGACCTGCGCAAGAACGATGACTACTATTGGATGACCGCCTCGCATTTTTCGCTCGACGAGAACGGAAAGGTGCGCCGCGGCGAGGAGCAGGTGATTAGCGAGAGCAACCGTCGCGGCACTACCTACGGCACATTTATCTCGCTCGCGCTGCCCGATGTCGACAACGACAGCGTCAAGATCACGTACAAGGACCGCTACAAGGTCTATACCAACCCGCGCGTGCTTGCCGTGCTGCAGGATGCGCCCTATGTTGAGGATCTGGAGCAGGCATACGGCTATCTGGTGTTGGGCGGCACGTCATACGGAGAGGAAAAGGGCACGGGGACATCCCAGGGCTATACCATTGGCGCCGAGTTGGGCGTTGCCGTCGAGGTGCAGACCGGTCCGCCCCTGGTCGCGATGAATGCTTCAGTCGATTTTGCCGCCGAGGGATGCTATGACTACCGGAGCGAGCGCACGGTCAGCGCAAGCGTAAGCTATGAGTCGCATGCCGGCGAGGGTGACAAGGCCGTGCTCTACACGATTCCGATGGTCTATTACGAGTATGAGATCGAAAATGAGGAAACTGGTGGCAAGGGCGTGATGGCGGCGCCCGTGTCGCTCGGCGCGCAGACCTCGGTCGTTAATGTCGAGGCCTATGACCGCATTGCCAAACAGCACAATATGACGCCGCTCAGCTACTTTTTGACCAACCGGTCGGGAGAACCCGGAACCTATCAAACGACGCTCAACGGCGAGACTCCCGTTGGGGATTCCTTTGGCCTGGGCAAGCCTGGCGTAACGCGCGCCTACACGCACGATGGGTTTAACGGCGCCGCCGCGCAGTCGGGGGCGAGCATTGAGCAGACCATCGAAGTCGAGGAGGGCAAGGAGCAGGAGCTCGAGCTCGGCTTGACGCTGAACGGCAGCGTTGTCATGGGCGCGAAGCTTGCAAAGCACGAGTTGTTTGGCGGCCTGTGCTTTGGTGCCAACGCCGGCTTTACTGCGGGTAACTCCTCGAGTGAATCGACCGAATACGGCGGCACCGTCGACAACCTGCCCGAGGCCGCGCAGGGCAAGTACGGTTTTGTGTGGCGTCTGGGCGTCAACGCGGTGGATGTCGACAAGTTCGAGGCAGACTCGGGCGACAAGCTCGGCACCAAGGACACCGACCAGTTCTGGCTCGTGGGCTATGACGTTAAGGACGTCGAGATGCCCGACGCGCCGGCCGTGACGGGCTTTACGGCAAACGCCGTCGATTCGACCAGCGTTACGTTTAGCTGGGACGATGTACTCGCAAACAAGAGTGGCTTTAGCTACGGCGTGGGCATGCTGCAGAGCAATGCGGCGGATGCGGTCGTCAATAGCTGGAAGATTGCCGACAACACGCAGACCTCGCTCAAGTGGGATGGGCTGCAGCCCAATACGGAGTATCGATTCGCCATCGCCGCCGTTAAGAATGGATCCACGACCGAAACAGGTATTCGCTCGGCAATCATCACGGTCAAGACCATGCCCGATGGCATGACGATGACCGTGAGCGGACCTGCGGCGGATGCTGCGGAGGGGTCGGATCTTGGATACGACTCTTCGGTTGAGCGCACGGCGGGAAGCCACCTGACGCTCTCGGCGATTGGCCATGTGAAGCAACTCGGTGCCGACGATAGCGAAACAGGGCTGGCACCGACCTATATGTGGTACCGCAAGGGCCGCGGCGAGACAGAGTTTAGGCTCGTGGGTGCCGATGGCAACCTCGCGGCTGGAACGGCCTCAAAGCTCGAGATTGACCTGACCGCAGACGATGACGGTGCGCAGTATTACTGCCACGTGGGATACAACGACGTGGGCCTCGACACCGGCACGACGCTCGTGAATATCGAGGCCGAGGAGACGGCGCCCACAACGGTGAACGCCACCCCGATCCGCACGCGCCGCCTGTTCTCACAGGCAAGTGCGGGCGCCAAGAAGTTCCTGGACCATACGCTGGTAAACACCGCCGGCCCAACCGATTCCGAAGGCTCAAAGGACCCCGAGACTTCTGAGACCCCGACGAACCCGGACAAGCCCAAGTCCGACAACGGAGCTAAGACCGACACCAAGGTCAAGACTACGACCACAGCGAAGAACCTCGCAAACACCGGCGACCAAACATTCGCCCTAGTCGCCACCGCAGCAGCAGCGGGAGCAACGCTCGTAGTGATAGCCCTCATCATGCTGATCAAGCGCCGCAAGACCCACTAGTAGCCAGTCGAACATATCGACAACCCAAAAACCCGGGTAGCCAAAAAACAGGCCACCCGGGTTTTCTGTTGAGTGGAGACTCCGCAAGCGGAAACTGCATCCCACAATTAGCGCCCGGAACGGGACACATTTTCCGTCAAGCCCTCATCCGGAAAATCCATCCCAGTTTGAGCGCCCAGACCGGGACGCACTTTCCCAAAGGGTCCTCAACGGGAAACTGCGTCCCATAATTAGGCCGAGAAATGGGATGAACTTTCCCAATGAGAGCCAACCGGAAACCACGTCCCAGAATCAGCCCCCAAAGTGGGACGCACTTTCCCAACGAGCCTCAACCGGAAAATACATCCCGGAATCCAGCTGAATAGTGGGACACACTTTCCCAATCGGGTCCCAAGCGGAAACTGCATCCCATTCCAGACAAGAATTCCGGGACACACTTTCCGCAAACAAAGAAGGCCACATAACGTGGCCTTCAACTTATATATGTTCGGCGATACACCCAAGACAAGCCACGCTCCAACAACAGGGCGTCTGTCCAGGCGGAGGCATATAAGGTTCATCGCGAGTTCCGCACGCAAAGAAGGCCACTTAATGTGGCCTTCGTCTTGCGCAGGACTGTCCGAGCAGGGAACCTTATATGCCTCCGCCTGGACAGACGTTTCAGTTGTGGCTCAGCAGCTGGCAGCTACTTGATCTTGGTCGTGCCCGGTGCCAGGTTGGGGTCGGTCTCGTTGGCCTCGGTCTGGAAGTGCTCGGTGTACACGTTCTTGCCGTCGCGGAACATCTCGTAGTATTGCATCTTGGCGTAATCCTCGCGCGCCTTGGTGGCGGCAGCGGCAGCGGCGTCGTCGCCGGTGACGTTGGAGGAGAGCGCCCAGCGCAGGCTGGCGTCCTCGTAGCCCACGGAGTTGATGGCGGGCAGCGACTTGCGCAGCGTCATGTGCGCTTTCTGGTAGTCGGTCAGCGGGGCGCCAATCAGCTGCATAAGCTGCGTGGACAGGTAGTTGGTGGACAGATCGTCGACCTCGCTCGTCTGGTCGCAGCCGGCAACGTCGTAGTTGGCCCAGATGATGTAGTCGGTCTGCCACAGACGTTCCTGGTGGGTGGCGTCATCCTCGCCGGTAAACCACTTGTCGTTGAACTTGGACGGGAAGAACGGCTGATGGTCACCCCAGAACACCACGACCACCTTGCGGTCGAGCTTGCTCAAGGCGTTGAGGAAGTAGCGAAGCGCCTGGTCGGACTGCTCGATGCACGAGACATACTCGTCGACATCGGAGAGCGTGCCGTCCTCGACGGTCTTGGCATCCAGATCGGTCGTGTCGATATTCAGGTGCATCTGCTTGTCGACCGGCAGCAGGCCCGTATCGTAGCCCGAGTGGTTTTGCATGGTCACGTCGAAGATAAACTGCGGGTCGGCGTTCTGGTCGAGCAGCTCAAGAATCTTGTCGTAGGTCGCTTGGTCGGTCACCATGTCGCGCAGGGTGTCGGCTCCCTGGAAGTCGTTGATAGACAGGAACCGGTCAAAGCCAAAGTCCTTGTAGACGTTCTCGCGGTTCCAGTTGGTGGCGTGGTTGGGGTGCATGGCCGTGGTGGAATATCCGAGCGACTTGAACTGCTCTGCCAGGTTCCCGGTCGTTTCCATGTTGTAGATGGTGTAGGGGTACACGCCCGAGCCCAGGTTGGCCATGGAGTTGCCGGTCATAAACTCAAACTCGGTATTGGCGGTACCGCCGCCGTAGGCGCTCACATAGAGCTTGCCGCGGCTGAGGCAGTTGGACAGGTTCTTAAAGTACTGCGGGCCCTCGTAGCCGGCGCGCATGTTCTGGTAGATCGAAAGGTCTGAGAAGGTCTCGTTCATGATGGCGATGACCGTGGGCTTCTCGCTGTCGAACTGCTCCTTTGCGGCGGCGCGCTCGTCGCTCTTGGCCGCGTCGGACTTGTCGTAGGCCTTGGCGTACTTTTTGAGCGTAGCCTTGGCATCGTCGACGGAGTAGTCGGCGGGTTTGGGCGGCTTGATGGACTGCGCCGCGCTAATGAAAGCGGGCAGGTAGCCCTCGCGCCAGTAGCTCTCGAGCGGGCGCCAGGTGTAGACGGTGATGCCGAGGGTGTTGTAGTAGTCGATAAGCGTGACGTGCGCGGTCACGCCGCCCAGGCACAGCACGGCGACGAGCAGGTTGGTGAGCAGCATGCGCTTGGCGTTGGCGGCGCCCTTCTGGCGGTGCGGTGCCACCAGGCCGGCGTACTCGCATAGCAGCATGGCGATGGCGGTAAAGCCCATGGACAGCACGCAGAACAGCGAGATCGAGAAGGTGTAGCCGGTGCCGGCGACCGCAGCGGCGGTGGAGATGGCCGAAAGGTCGCCCGGCTGGATGGGCATGGATTTAAACGTGATGACGAAGAACTCGGCAATGCCCAGGACAAAGAGGGCAAAGGCCAAGACCGCGGGGGCTGCGCCGTGGCGCTGGAACAGGAAGAACAGGCCGACCATGAGCGTGGTGATGATGGCCCACTCGAGCAGGATGCACAGGGGGTAGACCCAGGTAAAGTCGTGGTTGGACGAGACCTCCATGCCCAGCAGCGCAAAAACGCCGGCGAGCAGCAGGCACAGGACGGCGGCGACGAGCGGTTTGCCCACAAAGGCGCCGCGCAGGCGGGCTAGCTTGCCGGTGGGGGCGGGGGCGTCGGGCTTGGCGAACGCAAAGACGCGCGGGGCGATGCGGTCGCGGGCGATGCTGGCCCAAGCGCAGCCGGTGAGGATGGCGTTGGTCAGGATGAGCATCACGAAGGCGAGCGGCTCGTTCTGCGCGACGAGGCCAATAGCGCCCCAGACGGTCAAAAAGAGCTGGAACAGGCCAAAGGCGACGCTCCAGGCGAAGGCGCCCTTGGTGACGGTGCCCGACTGAGCGCGAATGGCCTTGGCCTCGCGCAAAACAAGGTAGACGGTCGCCGCAAGGCCGACGAGCGAGATGGCGGCAGCGAACATGCTGAGACTCCTCACAAACTTAAAACCTACGAAAGCGGGGGTTTACCCGATTGTTACCTAAATATGCGCTGCATTTGCGGGCTGCGCACAACAACCAGCCATATTAACGCGCATGTGCGGCGGTGTGGCGCAATGTAGTGGCGGCCTGCGCGATAATGGACGGGAATTACACGGAAACGTAAAGGCTTCTTAAAGAATTAGCGAGGATGAGGCGATGAACGAGCAGGTTTGCACCAAGGCTGTGGATACGTGCGGCTATCCGGTCGAGACGACGGGCAATGCGGTGCTGGACACGTTGGAGCACCGTTCCTCCACGCGTGCCTTCGCGCGTGATGACGACGACCGCCCCGTGGCGGTGACCGACGAGCAGCGGACGGCGATTCTGCATGCGGCGAGCCGTGCGCCGTCGGCAGGCGCCATGATGATGTATTCCATCGTGAGCATTCGCGAGCAGGCTACGCTCGACCGCCTGGCCGACCTGTGCGACCACCAGCCCATGATCGCCAAGGCGCCCTGGGCACTAATATTTGTGGTCGACTATGCCAAGTGGATCGATCTGTTTGAGCATGTGGGTTGCTTTGAGCCCGAGTTTGTCGAGCGCACGGGCAAGGCGCCCCGCCGCGCGCCAGGTCTGGGCGACTTTGCCATCGCGGCGCAGGATGCCGTGATCGCCGCGCAAAACGCCGTGGTTGCCGCCGAGGCCTTGGGGCTGGGGAGCTGCTACATCGGTGATATCGTCGAGAATGCCGAGGAAGTTGCCGAGCTGCTCGACCTGCCTCCGTATACCATGCCGCTGTCGATGCTCATCATCGGCACGCCCCGCAAGGAGCGCCCGGCTATTGCGCATCCCGTAGTGAACCTGGTGCACGAGGAGCGCTATCGCCGCGCCGATACCGCGACCATGGATGCGCAGGTGGCCGAGATGGACGCGATGTTCCGTCCGCATGCCCGCGAGGTGGGGGAGCGCGTCGTGGACATCTATACCCGCAAGCACACGAGTCCCTTTATGGCCGAGATGAGCCGCTCCATGGAGTGGTGGTTCAAAAATTGGCTTGGAAAATGACGAATGTGACAAAGGGACAGTCCCTCTGTCACATTCCATATCGCCGAGGTGGCTTAAAGGCCGTATAAATGTTTATCTAGCTGGGAAAACAGTGCCATTCAAACATGGGCCGATTACCTATAATTCCTTCGAACATTAAAGTTGAGAGGAAACCGGCTTATGGAACAAAAGGCCAAGGAGGCAGCCTCGCACGCTGCGATTCCTGTGAGCATCTCGGCGATGCTCGTCACGCTGGGCGTGGTGTACGGCGATATCGGCACCAGCCCTATGTATGTAACCAAGGCGCTCGTTGCCGGCAACGGCGGCATCGGAAGCGTCACGGAGGAGTTCGTGCTCGGCGCGCTCTCCCTTGTCGTGTGGACGGTCACGTTGCTGACCACCATCAAATATGTGCTCATCTCGCTGCGCGCCGATAACCATGGTGAGGGCGGCATCTTTGCCCTGTACAGCCTGGTCAAGCGCTGCGGCAAGTGGCTTATCATCCCCGCCATGCTGGGTGGCGCCGCGCTGCTCGCCGACGGTATCCTGACGCCGGCCGTTACCGTTACCACGGCCATCGAGGGCCTGCGCACCATCCCGGCGGTCCATGCCGTGCTGGGCGATGACCAGGGTCGCGTCGTTGCCATTACGCTCGCCATCATCATCGTGCTCTTCTTGGTACAGCGCATCGGTACGGCCAAGATCGGTCACGCCTTTGGCCCCATCATGACGCTGTGGTTCCTGTTCCTGGGCGGCACGGGTCTGTTCTTTGTCTTCCAGCACCCCGCCGTGCTGCTGTGCCTCAACCCGGTGCGCGGCATCGCCTTTTTGCTGAGCCCCAACAACCACGCGGGCATCATGATTCTGGGCAGCTGCTTCCTCGCCACCACCGGTGCCGAGGCGCTCTACTCCGACATGGGCCACGTCGGCCGCGGCAACATCTACGCTACCTGGCCGTTCGTTAAGTGCTGCCTGCTGCTTTCCTATATGGGCCAGGGCGCTTGGCTTATGAACAACGCCGCCAACCCCGAGCTCATGGGCATTGCCGACCTCAACCCGTTCTACCAGATGCTCGCCCCGGGTCTGCGTCCCTTTGCCGTCGGCCTTTCCACCGTCGCGGCCATCATTGCCTCGCAGGCGCTCATCACCGGCGCGTTTTCGCTGGTGTCCGAGGCCAGCCGTCTGGACCTCATGCCGCACATGCAGGTCTTCTACCCTGCCGAGACCAAGGGCCAGCTCTACATCCCCATGGTCAACAACGTCATGCTTGTCGGCTGCGTCATCGTGGTGCTGCTGTTCCAGAACTCGGCGCATATGGAAGCCGCCTACGGCCTTGCCATTACGCTGACTATGATGTGCACCACGCTGCTGCTCTTCTTCTACCTGCACGAGGAGCGCAAGCTCAAGGTTGCTCCGTGGATCTTCGCGGCCTTCTTCCTTTTGCTCGAAGGCTTCTTCTTCGTGAGCTCGCTCACCAAGTTCTTCCACGGCGGCTACTTCACCATCCTCATGGCCGCGCTCATCATGGGCATTATGGTGTGCTGGTACAACGGCACGGCGGTCGAGCAGCGCCAGTTTACGCTGCTGCCGCTGCGCAGCTATCTGCCGCAGCTCAAGCGCCTGCGCGATGACGATCGCTACGAGCGTCTGAGCGACAACATCGTGTACCTGACCAAGGACACCCATACCGACTACATCGACCGTGATATCGTCTACTCGATCTTGGACAAGCATCCCAAGCGCGCTCGCGCCTGGTGGTTCGTGAATGTCGAGACCATGGACGAGCCGCATACCTTTGCCTATTCGGTCGAGACGTTCGGCACCGACTACGTGTTCCGCGTGCATCTGTACCTGGGCTACAAGATCAACCAGCGTGTCAATGCCTACCTGCGTCAGGTCGTTCAGGACCTGGCTGCCACCGGCGAGCTGCCGGCGCAGACGCATGACTACTCGGTCTACAAGGATCCGGGCAACATTGGTACGTTCAAGTTCGTCCTGATACGTAAGCTTCTGGCGCCCGAAAGCGATGTGGAGCCGAGCGAGCGTACGGCCATCACGCTCAAGTACATCATCCGCCGCGCCGCCGGCACGCCTGCACGCTGGTACGGCCTGGAGAACTCCAACGTGAGCTTTGAGTACGTGCCGCTGTTCACCAAGTTCAAGGCCGTGAACAAGATGCAGCGCTTGGCCCCCAACGAGCGGCCGTAGTCGACGCTTGAGGTTTGGCTGCGAACGGGCAGGCTTGCAATGACAGTGATTGAGTCCTGAGAGGAAACCATGGATGCAAAGGTGCTTGACGGTTGCGATTTTGCGACCGAGCTGGTGCGTGAGGCGCGCGTCGATGCCGCCGAAGATCGGTTCTTTACGAATCGTGCCAACATGGATATGGCCGACCGCGTGATCTCGATCGTGGTGACGGTGCTTGTCGCGGCGTGCGTTTGCGCGCTGCTCGCGCACGTGCTGTTTGTCTAGCGACCGCCGGTCGTAGAAGGCTTTACACTTGGAACCACCACAAGGGAAACCACCACAAAGGTGCCTGTCCCTTTGTGGTGGTTTTTGTTTTCGAGAGAGGGGCGGGGCGCTGATGGACGTCCGTACGGACGGTGATATTGCCGATAGCTTTTGGTGGCGGCGCACAACGCTGACGCGCCGCACTCCTCTGTATGACGCCTGCGTGTCGGTGGGGCTGCTGGTCGCGGCGACGATTGTGGGCGCGCTGCTCGACCATCCGGGTCTCGCGCCGAGCATCATGATCGTCTATGTGTTCGCCGTTCAGCTGTGCGCATTCTTTACCTGGAGTCGCCTGTATTGCTTGCTGAGCTCGGCTGCCGCCGTGGCGCTCTACAACTTCTTGTTTGTCGACCCGCGCTACTCGCTGTCGCTTATCGACCGCGGCTATCCCGGCATGTTCTTCATCATGTTTGTGGTCTCGCTTGTGTCGAGCTCGATTGCGTTGGCCCTGCGCCGCGCCTTGGCACAGGCTGCCGCTAGCGACCGCCGTACGCATATGGTGCTCGAGACCAACCGTATGCTGCAGCGGTGCGCCGATCAGCAGCAGATTGTCCATGCCATGGCAACGCAGCTGGCGCGTCTTTCGGGCTGTCCGGTCGTGTGGTACAGCGCTGACGCCGAGGGCGATGACCTGCTGCCGCGTGCGACGTACACGGCCGTGGGCGATGCCGCGCCGGTGCACGAGCTGGCGCCGCAGATGCCGCCGCGGCTCTCGGCGTCCGCCTATGTGGGAACGCCGCTCGACGCCACGTTTGGCGGCTCGGCGTTTTATGGCATCTACCTGACGGTTCGCACGGGCGACGGCTTCGTGCGCTCGGGCGACCCCGCCTCGGTGGTGGGCGTGCTGGCTATCGTTGCCGAGCCCGACGTGCTGACGCACGAGGAGCGGACGCTTGCCGATGCCATCGTGAGCGAAGGCGAGCTGGCGCTCGATCGCGCCCGCGCCATGGAGGCCCGCGAGGAGGCGGCGGTGCTTGCCAAAAATGAGCAGCTGCGCGCCAACCTGCTGCGCTCCATCTCACACGACCTGCGCACGCCGCTCACCAGTATTTCGGGTAATGCTGACGTGTTGCTCGATCAGGGCTCGACCGGCACCGCGGTGCTCGATGCCCAGACGCGCCGCGGCCTGCTTCTATCCATTCGCTCGGATGCGCTGTGGCTCAACGCCACCGTCGAGAATCTGCTCGCCATCACCAAGCTCGAGGGTGGCGGTATGCGCCTGTCGACCACGCTTGAGCTCATGGACGATATCGTCGAGGAGGCACTGCGCCACGTGAACCCTGCCGTGCGCGAGCACGACCTTAAGGTGGTGGCGTGCGATGAGCCGGCGCTCGTCAACGTCGAT
The DNA here is from genome assembly GCA_900539035.1 of uncultured Collinsella sp. Taxonomy (GTDB): domain Bacteria; phylum Actinomycetota; class Coriobacteriia; order Coriobacteriales; family Coriobacteriaceae; genus Collinsella. The sequence goes on from UQAU01000010.1 coordinate 12,362, forward strand.
GCGCGCCTGATGGTGCAGCTGGTGGTCAATCTGGTGAACAACGCCATCACCTATACGCCCGCGGGCTCGCATATCATGATTTCGATTAGCGTCGACGATGGACGCGTGGCGTGCTCGGTGGCCGATGACGGCCCGGGCATCGCACCCGAGGACCGCGAGCGGATCTTTGAGTCGTTCTATACCGCCAACCATGGTCTGGCAGACAGCCACCGCAGCGTTGGCCTGGGTCTTTCGCTCTGCCGTTCTATTGCGCTGGCGCATGGCGGTAGCATAGAGGTTGCCGCGGCGGACCCGCACGGCTCGGTCTTTACGATTGAGCTTCCTGCCGCCGATGTTTCGTTTGATAAGGAGTAACGCTGTGCCGAACTCTGCCGTAAAACCGCTCATCTTGGTCGTTGAGGACGACCCCGCCGTTCGCAATCTTATCGTTGCCGCGCTCGAGGCGCACGGCTTGCGCCATATGGCTGTGGAGACCGCCCATGCCGCCATCGCCGCCGCCTCATCGCAGGCACCGAGCATCGTGCTGCTCGATCTGGGCCTGCCCGATATGGACGGCGTCAAGGTGGTGGAGTCGGTGCGCGCATGGTCGGGCATGCCGATCATCGTGGTCTCGGCGCGCAGCGAGGATGCGGACAAAATCCGCGCGCTCGATGCCGGTGCCGACGACTATCTGACCAAGCCGTTTTCGGTCGAGGAACTGCTCGCGCGCATTCGCACGACGCTCAGGCGCCTTTCGTATGCGCAAACGGGCGGCGTTGTCTCCGAGGGCTCGTTCGATACCGGTGAGCTGCATATCGATTTTGATGCCGGCATTGCCACGATGGATAGCGAGGAGTTGCACCTGACGCCGATCGAGTACAAGCTCCTGTGCCTGCTAGCGCACAACGCCGACAAGGTGCTGACGCACCAGTTTATCCTGCACGAGATTTGGGGCACGGCAACCAAGAGCGACCTGGCGAGCCTGCGTGTCTTTATGGGCACGCTGCGCAAGAAGATCGAGTCCGACCCCGCGCATCCGCGCTATATTCAGACGCACGTGGGTATCGGCTATCGCCTGGTCACCCAAGGCTAGATCGCCAACCACCATCCCAATATGAGTTGCGGTGAAATACGGTCTAAATTTGCCTAATTCCAGGCAAAACAGTTCGTATTCCACCGCAACTTTGTTATCTGCCCTTGGGCTTGCTGGCGTAGAACTTCTTCTTTTTGGGCTTGCCGGCGGGGGAGGGCTTGCCAGCAAAGTTAGACTTGCCGTTGCCAGCCTGCGCGGGTGCGGGTGCTGCTGCACGAGGCTTGCGCGCTTCGGGGTTGCGCAGCTCCTCGGTTCGCTCGGCAATCTCTTCGGCGCTAAAGCCGACCTCGGCCATGGCGTCCTCGATGGGCAAGCGGCGCACGATATAGCAGTGGTGCACCTTCTGGTTGCGCGCGAAGTCCTCGGGGATGGTCTGCGCCGTAATGTCCTCCAGCACGACGCCCGCGCGCGCGAGTTTGCGCGTCTCGGGACGGAAGCCGCGCAGGTTGCAGCTAAAGATGGCGTGGCCACCCTGTGCGAGCAGGCGCGATACGCCGGCCAAAAGCTCAACATGGTCGCGCTGGACATCCCAAGTACGGCGGCCCATCTTGGATGAGTTCGAAAACGTGGGCGGATCGACAAAAATCAGGTCCCAGCGGTTGCGCGTCTGGCGCTGGTCGCGAATCCAGGCGAGCACGTCGTCGCGCACAAAATGATGCTGAGGCCCCACAAAGCCGTTCTGGCGCATATTGCGCTCGGCCCAGTCCAGGTAGGTGTTGGAAAGGTCGACTGTCACGGTTTCCTCGACGCCGCCGTCGGCCGCATAGCAGGTGGCGGTGCCGGTGTAGGCGAACAGGTTGAGGAAGCGGCGCGCCTGCTTGGCGTGCTCGCGCACCAGGTTGCGGGTGACGCGGTGGTCCAGGAAAATGCCCACATCCAAATAGTCGTCAAAGTTGACGGCAAAGGTGAGTCCACCCTCTTCGATGAGCGGCAGGCGACGGCGCGCGATGTTGGCGCGCTCGCCCGAGCCGCCCTTGCCGGCGCCCTGCTTACCGTACTGCGAGCCGCCGCGCGAACGCATGCGGGCCTTGGCGTGCACGTGCTCGGCCGGAACATCCAGGATGCGCGGCGCGATGGCCAAGATGTCGAGCATGCGGGCCTGGGCCAGCGCGGGGTCGATGGTCTTGGGCGCGGCGTATTCGGCGATGACGAGCCAGCGGCCCGGCGTCTGCGGGCAGCCCTCGTACAGGTCGATGGCGGCGGAGTAGTCGGGCAGGTCGGCATCGTAGACGCGGTAGCAGCTCACGCCCTCGCGCTTGGCCCACTTGCGGCGCAGACGGGCGTTCTTGCGCAGGCGGTTGGCGAACTGCTCGGACTCCGGGATGAGTACGGGCAGCGGCTTGCCGTCGCCCAAGTCGAGCGTGGCAGCAGGTTCGGACATGGGGGTGTCGGCGGCTTCGTCTTCGGCGTCCGCGGTTTGCTCCTCGGTGTTTGCGCTGGTCGCAGCTTCGAATGCCGCGGCGGCGTGGTCGAGCGAGGGCCAAACCTCAATAGCCGCCTCCTCGTTATTGGGCATGACGGCGATCGAGCGCTCGGGCTCGGCATGGAGCGCGCGGGCCAGCAATCCGTCGCGGGTGAGCGCGGCGACCGGCGCCGAAGCGAGCTCGGGGGCGCGGCGCAGCTCGCCGATGAGCGTCATGGCATCGTGCATGAGCGAAAGCGGGGTCTCGGTCGTGTCCGCGACCAGGGCGGCACCGGCGACGGCGCCCGCACGGTCCAGCACGGTGGCGGGCTTGGCGGCACAAAAGTCGACAAAACGCTTGTAGCCGGCGCACTTGACCATGCGCTCGGCAGTCTTGCGGGCGGCGGGGTCGATGTCTACGGCCACGATGCGCGCCTGGCGCTCGCGTGCTGCCGCCTCGCGCTCGCGCGCCTCGGCAAGCAGCTGCTCCCACAGGGCGGCGTCGTGCAGTTGCCAGCCCTCAAAGCCCCAGCGCTCGCGTGCGGCGCCCGGGGCGCGGTCGGTCAGAATGTTCACGGCTTCCAGCAACAGGCCGCCGCCGGCGCACGAGGCATCGATTAGCGTGGGAAGGGCTTCATTCTCGTAATCGTCGGCCGTCAACTCGCACTCGCACAGTGCGGTCCAGCCGACCTGCGCCAGCACCAGGGCGGCGTAGTCGGGGCGCAGCACGTGCGTACCCTCGCCGGCGCGGGTCGCGGCAGGCGGCAGGCGTTTGAACAGCGGGTCGCCCGAAAGGTCCAGGCTGATGCTCGCGCGACGCTGACGCAGCGAAAGCAGCAGGTGAACATCGGGATCGGCGGCGTCGACATCGGCGCGACGGCCCGTGGTTTCGGCCAAGCGGTCGCATAATGCGTCCTTGGCGCGCAGGGCCGAGAAACGCGTGTTGCGCAGCTGCTCGGTCACGCCGCGGGCGGTGATGGCAATGGTGGCGCCGGGGCGGATGATGGTCTCCCAGGCGATGTCGTACACGCTGTCGTACAGTTCATCGGCATCCTGCGCCTCAAAGCGCCCGAGTACCACGAACACACGGCTCGCCAGGCGTGACCACAGACAGGCGCGGTAGCCTTCTTCGAGCTCGCCCTCAAATGTAGCGCGGCCCTTCAGCCGGCGAACATGCGAAAGCCCGAGGCGTTTAAGCTCGTCGGCGAGTGCGGACTCAAAGCCCTCGGGGCAGCTTGCGTAAAATTCCATGGGTGACCTCTCTGGTTGCGTCGCTCCATTATATGATGGATACTTCGTTTACTCTCGCCCCCGAAAGGAACCCATATGATTGATGCGTGCCCCGATTCCGCCGTGCTCTTTTTTGACGTGGACGGCACGCTGACGTCGTTCGATCCCGACGATATGACCGACAAAGACTTCAATGCAATCCATCCGTCGAAGGCTGTTGTCGATGCATTTGGTCGCCTGCGCAACGCGGGTCACCAGGCATTTATCTGCACGGGTCGTCCCTTGTGGCTGATTGCCGATGGCTTACGCGCGCTGAACCCGGCGGGCATCGTTGCCATGGCGGGGGCGACGCTCGAAGTCGAGGGACGCGTGGTACACGAGGACTGCTTTGACGAAGACATTGTTGAGGAGCTTGCGCGTCGCGTTGTGGATGCCGGCATCGAGGTTTTTTTCGAGTCCAACGCTGCGACTTTTGCGCTGGAGCCTGTGGGCGTTGAGTGCTCGTCTTTAATCGGTACCTCTGTGGTGCACAGCGCCGAGGAGATGCGCGTCGACGGTCGTCTGCGCGTAGGCAAGGTGTGCATCGTCGCGAGCGACCTGGCTCGCGTAGCCAACGATGATGGCTTTATCGATCGCGAGTTTGAGCTGTGCAACACCGGTGGTCAGAATCGCGAGCTGAGTCCCAAGGGCATCGACAAGGGCGTGGGCGTGGCGCGAGCGCTGGAATACCTGGGTCGCACCGGCAACGCACGCACCTTTGGCTTCGGCGATTCGGGTAACGACCTGGGCATGCTCGCTGCGGTCGAGACGGCTGTCGCCATGGGCAACGCCATGCCTGAGGTCAAGGCGGTCGCCGACTACGTGACCGACGATGTCGCACACGACGGTACCGTCACAGCGATGCAGCATTTCGGCCTCATCTAATGAATCCCGCGTTCTGATGTTTGCCCAAACTGCGACTCTTTGCTTTTACATGCTCAATCGATTTATCAATCCAAACACTGAGGTGTTTATACCGTTCGCCGAGAAGATAAAAAACCGCAGCTCACGCCTTGATAAACGTAGGTAAAGTGTTTAGCAGTTTAACGCCCATGTGCAAGCGAAAGGAATCAGGCAGATGGCAATCAAGGTGTTCGCTGACGGTGCAAATCTCGAGGGCATGCTCGACATGTACGAGAACGGCAACGTTCAGGGTTTCACGACCAACCCGTCCCTTATGAAGAAGGGCGGCGTGACGGATTACCGCGCGTTTGCCAAAGAGGTCCTGGCTCACATCACCGATGTGTCCGTGTCGTTTGAGGTCTTTGCCGACGACATCGAGACCATGGAGGTCGAGGCCCGCGAGATCGCTACCTGGGCCGAGAACGTCTACGTTAAGATCCCGTGCGTGACCACCAAGGGCGAGTCCACCGCCGATCTGGTCCGCAAGCTTTCCGCCGACGGCATCAAGGTCAACGTTACTACCATCTTTACGCCTGCGCAGGTCGATGAGATGGTCGAGGCCGTTGACACCGAGACGCCGTCCATCATCTCGCTCTTTGCCGGCCGTATCGCCGATACCGGCGTCGACCCCATTCCGTTTATGACGGAGTCGGTCCAGAAGGCCGCCGCCAAGCCCAACTGCGAGGTCCTGTGGGCGTCCACGCGCGAGCTCATCAACATCTACCAGGCCGAGGCCTGCGGCTGCCAGATCATCACGGTGCCCAACAGCATCCTGGCAAAGCGCAAGAACATTGGTCGCGACCCGTACGAGGTCTCGCTCGACACCGTCCGCGGCTTTGCCAAGGATATCGCCTCGCTCGGCTTTCATATTCTGCCGTAAGCAAGGGTACCCCCTGTAGCGACGTGCAAAATCGTGAGTATTCAGCAAGGTAAAGGTCTTTATCAGTTAACCGAAGCATGGAACGGCCCCCGTTTTGGCTCTGACGACGCTAAAACGGGGGCCGGTTTTTGCTTTTTCGTGTCTGAGGGGCATCCGGAACGGTGGAATTTGCAGAATACTCGCGATTTTGCACGTCGCGTGAGGGGGGACCCTTGCTTTGGCGGTTTACTTGCCCTGTACCATGGTGAGCGAGATCTTCTTGCGGTCGCGATCGACCTTCTCGACCCACACCTTGACCGTGTCACCGACGCGCACCACATCGCTCGGGTGTTTGACGAAGCGGTTGGCCAGCTTGGAGATGTGCACGAGGCCGTCCTGGTGCACGCCCACGTCGACGAAGGCGCCAAAGTCGACGACGTTGCGCACCGTACCCTTGAGCTCCATGCCGGGTTCCAGGTCGTCGATGGAAAGCGCTGAGCGACTAAAGACCACCTCGGGCGCGTCGTCGCGTGGGTCGCGGCCGGGCTTCTTGAGCTCGTTGACGATGTCGATGAGCGTCAGGGTGCCACAGTCCAGGTCGTTTGCCAGCGCCGAGATGCTGCCGATGCGGCGCTCGATGTCGGGCACGCCGCCACGGCTGAGCTCGCTTGCCGCAACGCCGGCACGCTCCAGGACGGACGTGGCCACCTCGTAGCTCTCGGGGTGGACGCTTGTCGCGTCGAGCGGGTTCTTGCCGCCGCTGATGCGCAGGAAGCCCGCGGCGTTGAGGTATGCCTTGGGTCCCAGCTTGGGGACCTTCTTGAGCTGGCGGCGATCGGTAAAGGCGCCGTTTTCCTCGCGGTAGGCCACGATGTTCTTGGCCACGCTCGGCGTGATGCCCGACACGTATCCCAGCAGGCTTGCGCTCGCGGTGTTCACGTCGACGCCCACGCGGTTGACGACGTCCTCCACCACGTGGCCCAAGGTGCGCGAAAGCTCAGCCTGGTCAAGGTCGTGCTGGTACTGGCCAACGCCGATAGACTGGGGCGGGATCTTAACGAGCTCGGCCAGCGGGTCTTGCAGGCGGCGGCCCAGGCTCATGGCGCCGCGCACGGTGACGTCCAAGTCGGGATACTCCTGGCTCGCGAGCTCGGAGGCAGAGTACACCGACGCACCGGCCTCGTTCACGATGGTGTATCGCAGCCCGGGCGCCTGCTCGGCGATGAACTCCGAGACGACTTCCTCGGTCTCGCGGCTGGCGGTGCCGTTGCCGATGACGATGGTGTTGACGCTGTCCTTCTTGACGAGGCGGGCGAGCTCGCGCTTGGTGCCGGCGACGTCGTGGCGCGGTTTGGTGGGGTAGACCACGCCGTGGTCGAGCAGCTTGCCGGTCTCGTCCATGACGGCGACCTTGCAGCCGGTGCGGTAGCCCGGGTCGAGCGCGAGCACGCGGGCGCCACGGACGGGGCGCGCCGAGAGCAGGCCCTCGAGATTCTTGGCAAAGACATTAATGGCCTCGGTCTGGGCGCGAACGGTGAGCTTGGCGCGGGCCTCGCGCTCCAGCGAGGGGGCCATGAGGCGCTTGTAGCCGTCAGCGATGGCGGCATCGAAGACGGGCGCGAAGACGCTCTGGCGTCGGGGCCAACGGCTGCCGAGGCGTGCCGTGGCAGCGGCGCCGTCGACGTTCACGCGCACGCGTAGCTTGCCCTCGCGCTCACCGCGGTCGATAGCCAGCACGCGGTGGTTGGGTATACGGCGCAGCGGCTCATCATAGCTGTAGTACGGCTCGTAGGGGGTCTTCTCGGCGGGGTCGGTGGCCTCGACGATGATGTCGGCGGTGTTTTGCGTAAAGGCGCGCAGGTCGGCGACGTTCTCGGGGTCCTCGGCCACCGTCTCGGCCACGATGTCGGCGGCGCCGGCGAGCGCCTTCTCGGGCGTGTCGAAGCCGGCCTCCTCATTGACGTAGTCCGCGGCGGCGTCGAGTGCGCTGCCCTTGGCCGAGGCCTGCATGATGATCATGTTGGCGAGCGGCTCCAGGCCGGCCTCGCGGGCCTTCTGCGCGCGGGTCATGCGCTTTTTGCGGTAGGGCTTGTAGAGGTCCTCGACACGCTGGAGCTGCGTGGCCTCGCGAATCTGCTGCTCGAGTTCGGGCGTGAGTTTGCCCTGGGCGTCGATGAGCAGAATGACGTCCTCTTTGCGCTGCTCAAGATTGCGCAGGTAAGACAGGCGCTCGTCGAGTGCGCGCAGGGCGACGTCGTCCATGCCGCCCGTGGCTTCCTTGCGGTAGCGCGAGATAAAGGGGATGGTGCTGCCCTCGTCGATGAGCTTGACGGCTGCCTCGATGTTGGCGGCTTTAAGGTTGAGCTCGTGGGCGAGCTGGGCGATAAGATCCATGGGACTCCTTGCGTTTAAGGTGCGTTTGCGGCATGGGGCTACCAAGGATACCACCCGTCCCAAAAGACTGTTTTGGGGCCGCGCCACGAAAACGACCTATCTACTACGTCTTGCCCGTAGAGGCTGACCATACCTGGGTTTTCCGAAAATCGACAAGCCGTCTACCTGCGGTTTTTATTTCGCGAAATTTGGCATGGTTAGGGGCGATCGGTTAAACGTAGTAGATAGGCCCATTTCGTGGCGAACGAATCAGACTGAGGTGCAAAATAGCCCCCGCTCCAGAAAAATCGTCGGCAAGGTAGCAAAAGGCCCCGCGGGCAGGAGGCTACTCGCGGGGCAAAGAAGAGGGGCTTATTTGTGGCGGACCAAGGCGCTCGGCGGGGAGTTTGCCGCGGCCCGCTCTTAAGGCATTACAGCTCGACGAGCTGGCCGGTCTCGGCGGCCTCCTTGATAGCGTTAAGCAGCGTGAGCGTCTTAACGTTATCGGCGGGGGTCACGACGGGCTCGACCTCGCGGCGGACAACCTTCACAAAGTGCTTGAGCTGCATCTTGTGCGGCAGCGCCGGGTCCACGGCCGGGATCTCCATCTGCAGCGGCTTGTGCCAGTTGGAGGCGCCGTCATAGGAGAATTGGTGCAGGCGGGGCAGCGAAAGGGCGCCCTTGGTGCCGCCGATAAAGTAGGCGTCGGCGTCGAAGGGACGATACTGCGGGTCCTCGCGAGCGGTTGCCTCCCAGTTCCAGGGGCTGGCGGTGGCGTCGGAGATGGTCATGCTTGCGAGCGCGCCATCGGCAAAACGGACGTTGACCACGGCGGAGTCCTCGGTCTCAAAACCGCGGGCGGCGCTGGACTGCATGCCCTGGACGGCAACGGGCTCGCCCAGCAGGTAGCGGAGCAGGTCGACGTCGTGCACCAGGTTGACCAGGATCGGGCCGGCACCCTTCTTGCGGCGCCACTCGACGTCGAAATACTCGTCGTTCTTATAGATCATGTAGTGGAAGCTCGACACGGTGAGCTTGCCCAGCTCGCCAGACTCGATGATCTCCTTGGCCTTGTTGACGAAGGGGTTGTGGCGACGGTGCTGACCCACGAGCACGGGCACGCCGGCGGTCTCGGCCTCGGCGGCGAAGGCCTGGGCATCCTCCAGGTCGTTGGAGATCGGCTTTTCGACCAACGGCACGATGTTGCGCTTCACAGCCTCGCGGGCAACGCCCAGGTGCAGGTCGTTGGGGGTGGCGATAATGACGGCCTCGGGCTTGACCTCGTCCATCATCTGGGCGGGATCGGTGAAGAACGGCGCGCCGGCGGCCTCGGCCGTGGCGCGGGCGCCCTCAAAGGCGTCGGCGATGGCGACGAGCTCGGCCTCGGGCTCCTCGGTGACAAAGCGGATGTGGTTGCGGCCCATGGCGCCGGCGCCGATAACGGCAATGCGGACGGGGTTGAGCTCAGACATTTCGACTCCTTAATACTGGTGACCGGTGGAATGCGACAAAGGGGCTGTCCCTTTGTCGCATCGGTAAAACTAGGCGGACTTCTTCTTGCTGTCGGAGACCATCATGTAGACGGTGAGCACGACGGCGATGGCGGCGATCACAATGGCGCCGTAGAAGGACTGCTGGTAGGCGGCGCTGCCGGCCTCGGCGTGATACAGCACGGCGGTGATGGGCTGGCTGATCCAGGTGGAAGCGGCATAACCCAAAAACATGATGCCGTAGTTGACGCCGATGTTGCTGGTACCAAAGGCGCCACCGGTGAGCGGCGGGTAGATGACGAGCAGGGCGCCAAAGCTAAAGCCGAGCAGGGCGAGCGCCACAAAGAACATGCTCTGCGTAAAGCTCATCGACATGATGACAAGCGCGACGATGGTGACGACAAGGCTGATGAGCAGCGACTTGTAGGCGCCGAGCTTGTCGATGATCTGGCCAAAGGACAGACGGCCAACCAGGTTGGCGCAGGTGTTGACGGAGACCACCACACCGCCGAGGGCGACGGCAGCGGCGCTCGTGGGATCGACGAAGAGCTGGACGGCGGCGATGGAGGCAACCTTGCCGACGAGCAGGGTGCCGGCGGTGGCGGCAAAGGCGAAGGTGATGATGAGGACCCAGAAGCGCGGGGTCTTGACCATCTCGCCCGGGGTGAGGTCGCCGAAGGTGCCGGCGTGCGCGCCGCCCTTGGGGGCCTCGAAGCCCTCGGGCAGCCAACCGGCCTCGGGAGCCTTCAGGAACAGGGCAGAGGCGGCGATCATCACAAAGAAGATGACGCCGAGTGCCTTAAGAGCACCGAAGATGCCAAGGCTCGGGATGAGCAGCGAAGCGAGCACCGGGGACAGCACGGCGGGGCCGGCGGTCGAAGCAGCGAGGGTGATGCCAGAGGCGAGGCCCTTCTTGTCGATGAACCACTTTTGGCCGGTGGTGAGCGCCGGGTTGTAGCCCAGACCGTTGCCGACGGCGGCGACGAGCGAGAACCACAGGTAGAATTGCCACGGTTCGGTGACGGTGCCGGACATGAACCAGCCCACGCCGTAGCACACGGCGGCGGCGATCACGACGTTGCGGGGGCCGATTTTATCGGAGATGCGGCCGGCGAAGATGCCCGTCACGGCCATGATGGTCTGGAAGACGGGGAAGGCCCAGGTAAGGGCGCTGGACCACTCGGGATAGACGGCGAGCAGGTTCTTGCTCACGACGGAATACAGCGCGATGGAGCTGATGAAGAACATGGTGACGCACGCGGCGGAAAGCACGACGGCGCGACCCTTGTTGGAGTTGGTGGAAGCCATTGGACTCTTTCTAATCGATACGGAGGAGGAACAGGCGTGTCCGCGGGTCCTCCCTGTCGGGTTGGTTTACTGGTCAGTCGGCTTGGCGACGCCGGACTCATCGGACCAAAGCTCGACACCCTTGTTCTTGAGGTAGTTGTCGGCATAAGCGCGACGGCCTCCGGGCTTGGCGGTGAGGTCGCCCATCATGTTGGAGAAGCCGCCGTCGACTTTGATGGCGTCGCCGGTGGTAAAGTCCGAGCGCTTGGACGCCAGGAACATGACGGCGTTGGCGATATCGCTGACCTCGCCGATGCGGCGCGTGGCGATCAGGCGGCTGCGGCTCTTCTCGACCTCGGGGTCGGCGTAGAAGTTGGCCGACATCGGGGTCTTAACGAAGCAGGGCTCGACGCAGTTGGAGCGCACGCCGTAGGGGCCCCACTCGGCGGCGAGCATCTTGGACATCATGTTGACGCCGGCCTTGGTGGAGCTGTACACGCCCGAGAACGTCTCGGGGGAGTGGCTGGCAACGGTCGAGATGTGCACCAGGCGGCCCTGGCCGGCCTTGATCATCTCGCGACCAAAGCGCTGCGAGGTGATGAAGTAACCGGTGAGGTTGACGTTGAGCACCTGCTCCCAGTCGCTCAGCGGCAGGTCTTCCATGGCTGCGAAGCGCAGGATGCCGGCGGTGTTGACGAGGACGTCGACGCGGCCGAAGTCGGCGATGGTGGCGTCGACGGCAGCCTGAACCTCGGCCTCGTCGGTGGCGTTCATCTTGTAGCCCTCGGCGTGGATGTCAAACTCGGCGGCGAGGTCGGCGGCAGCGGCCTTGACCTTCTCCTCGTCCAGATCGAGCATGACGACGTTGGCGCCATTGCGGGCGAACTCGCGACAGATCTCGGCGCCCATACCGCCGAGCGCGCCGGTCACGGCGCAGACATCGCCCTCGAGCTTAAGCCAATTGCTCATAGGAACTTCCCTTCTTGTGCCTCCCCGTTGGTCGCTCCCATTAACCGACCCACGTGGTTTTCGCTGGTTATCGTATGCTTTGCGTTTGCGCAGGTGAATTGCATATTTGTTAGAATGGCGTTAACCGTAGGTTTATAGCTCGCAAGACGATGTGTCCTTCATTGAGTGTGTGACCTGCCAAAACGACCCCCTTTGGCAGCTCATTGCCATACGTCTGGAAACAGGAGATTCACGTGTACGATCGACGACTCGAGGCCATATCGGCCGCCGCGGAGCTGGGAAGCTTCTCGCGTGCGGCGGCAAAATTGCGCGTGTCGACCCCAGCACTCGTCAAGCAGGTGTCGGGCTTCGAGGCCGAGTTCGGCATCACGCTGTTCGAACGTTCGCACTCGGGCGTCAAGGTGACGCCGGCCGGCGCACTGCTGGTGGACGACGCGCGCTCGATCATGCGGCAGTCCGAGGACGCGCTGCGCCGTGCCCGACGCGCGGCGGGCGATGGCGGTGCCGTGCGCTTGGGCGTGTCGATGATGTGCCCGGGGCGCCAAACGCTGTCGATGTGGTCGAGCATCCACGATCTGGAACCATCGCTGCGATTTGAGATCGTGCCGGTAAGCGACCTCTATGACGAGCGCGAATCCGTCATGCGCAGCCTCGGTCGCGAGGTCGATGTGGTGCAGTCGAGTTTTTCGACCCCGCGCTGGGGTGATGCCTGCCAAAAGCTCCGCATCGTCAACGTACCGTTTTATATCGACCTGCCGCGCACGAGCCCGCTGGCGCGCAAGGCACGCATTACGGTTGCCGACCTGGAGGGCATGCGCCTGCGCGTGCTCCGCCACGGCAACGACGCCATGGACAGTCTGCGTATCGACCTTTTGGCCGACGGCGGTGTGGACGTGATCGATGTGGATAGCTTTGACTTTGCGCTCTTTAACGAGGCAGAGGAAAAGGGCGACGCGGTGCTCACCTGCGGCGCATGGTCGGGCGTGCACCCGGCCTTTGTGGGCGTACCGTTCCTGTGCGGGCGAGAGGTGCCGGTCTTTTTGCACTATCCGCTCGAGCCAACCCTCCAAGTACAAAAATTCGTCAACGCCATGGCCCAACTCCTCAAGTAGCTATCGTGTCGATGATTCTTTAATTCCCGTCCTAGAAAAATCATCTGGTAGAGTTGACCTCACGTGAATTTCAGCACACTGCGTATCACCTGTGCTTTTGTCATTTGGGGGAGTGAGCTTGTGAATACTTCTGTCGCCAAGAAAGCCAGTCGGGCGATGCGCCTGCTCATGATGGTGCTCACGGCAGTTCTCATCTTCTTCTTCATTAATGTTATGCTGCTCGTTTCCGATATCCAGGGCACGGCGCGCGTGGTCAACTACGCCGGTCTGGTGCGCGGTACCACGCAGCGAATCGTTAAGCTCGAGGACGCGGGCCTGCCTCAAGATGACCTGCTCAAAGCCGTGGATTCATACATCAACGGTTTGCGTTACGGAAGTGACGACCTCAACCTCGTCCGTCTCGACGACGATGAGTATCAGGCAAAGATGACCGAGCTTGCAAATTATTTTGATGAGCTTTGCGCCGAGATTGCCCGTGTGCGCGAAGTCGGCTACGAGAACACCGATATCATCGCGATGAGCGAGGAGTTCTTTGGTATTTGTGACGATGCCACACGACTCGCGGAGGACTATTCCCAGGAAAGGCTACGGCACTCAATCATCTCGAGGGCTTGGTGATCATCGATATCGTTGGTTTGGTGGCGACCTTTGCGGTTGAACTTGCTCGCGCGGTGCGCACTGCCGCGCTCAATCGCGAGCTGCAGAACAAAGTCTATCTCGACGAAGCCACGGGACTGCCCAACAAGAACAAGTGCGAGGAGATCTTGGGGCAGGAGCGGCCCGTCTCCGCGGAGGCGCCCGTTGCGGTGTGCGTCTTCGACCTTAACAATCTGCATACGGTCAATAACACCTTTGGCCACGAGAAGGGCGACGAATACATCCGTTCTTTTGCCCAGCAGCTGGGGTGCGTGACGTCCGAGACCTGCTTTGTGGGCCGCGACGGTGGCGATGAGTTTATCGCGGTGCTGCGGGATGCCGATCGAGCTGCCGTGGAGTCCTGTCTCGCTCGGGTTCGCGCGAACGTGAACGAGTATTCCGAGGCTCATCCCGACATGCCTATCAGCTATGCGGTGGGCTACGCGCTTTCCAGTGATTTTGATGAACCGCCTACGATGCGCGAGCTCTTTTCCCAGGCCGACAAAAACATGTACATCGACAAGAACCGCGTAAAGACAGCTGAGGCAGCCGGGCCGCAACGCGAGGAACGGTAAGCTTGTAACAAAGGGCATAGAAAAGCCTCCGCGGCTCGTGTGGCTGCGGAGGCTTTATTCGTTGCGGCGCATTGTGTTTGGGTCGTTGAAATGAGTCGATTTGCCCCGAAAGAGGAGGGCATTGACCTTAGGGTCATGCCCGACGAATGAGCGGCAAATCGGCCATCTCGGCGAGCCGAACTACTCCAGCTCAAACGCTCCGGTATAGAGCTGATAGTAATACCCGCGCTTGGCGATCAGCTCGTCGTGGTTGCCGCGCTCGATGATGCGGCCGTGGTCCAGACAGATGATTGCGTCGGAGTTGCGCACGGTGGACAGGCGGTGCGCGATGACAAACGTCGTGCGGCCCTCCATGAGCTTGTCCATGCCCGCCTGCACGATGGCCTCGGTGCGGGTGTCAATGCTCGACGTGGCCTCGTCCAGAATCATCGCCGGCGGATCGGCGACGGCGGCGCGTGCGATCGAGATCAACTGGCGCTGGCCCTGCGACAGCTGCGCGCCGTTGCCAGTGAGCATGGTGTCGTAGCCGTCGGGCAGGCGGGTGATAAAGTCGTCCGCACCGGCGAGCTTGGCCGCCGCGATGCACTCCTCGTCGGTGGCGTCCAGGTTGCCGTAGCGGATGTTGTCCATCACGGTGCCGGTGAACAGGTTTACGTCCTGCAGTACGACACCCAGCGAGCGGCGCAGATCGGCCTTGCGGATCTTGTTGACGTTGATGCCGTCGTAGCGGATCTTGCCGTCGGCGATGTCATAGAAACGGTTGATGAGGTTGGTGATGGTCGTCTTACCGGCACCGGTGGCACCGACAAACGCGACCTTCTGACCCGGCTTGGCGTACACGGACACGCCGTGCAGCACCTCGTGGTCGGGCGTGTAGCCAAAGTCCACGTTGTCCATGACCAGATCGCCACGCAGCGGCACGTACTCGATTTCGCCGGTCGCGCGGTGCGGATGCTTCCACGCCCACATGCCGGTGTGGTGGTCGGCCTCCTCGAGCTGCCAGGTGTCGGGGTTCACCTGAGCGTTGACGAGCGTCACATAGCCTTCGTCGGCTTCGGGCTTCTCGTCGATGAGTTCAAAGATGCGGTCGGCGCCGGCGAGGCCCATGACCACGGCGTTGATCTGCTGCGAGATCTGGCCGATCTGTCCGCAGAACTGCTTGGTCATGTTGAGGAACGGCACCACGACGGCGATGGACAGCGCCATGCCCGAGATGCTCAGGTTGGGCACGCCCAGCGCCAGGAAAATGCCGCCTGCCAGTGCGACCAGCACGTAGAGCAAGTTTCCCAGGTTCATAAGGATGGGCATGAGGATGTTGGCGTACATGTTGGCCTTCTGCGAGACCTCGAAGAGCTTTTCGTTTCGCTCATCGAAATCGGCCTCGGCGGCGGACTCGTGGCAAAACGCCTTGACGACCTTCTGACCGTTCATGACCTCCTCGATATGGCCCTCGACAACGCCGAGCTCGGTCTGCTGCGCAATAAAGAAGCGCGCGGAGTTGGAGCCGAGCAGCTTGGTCATAAAGGTCATAAAGGCGACGCCTGCCACAATGACCAGGCACATCCAAACGCTGTAGTACAGCATGATAAAGAACACCGTGACGATGACGATGGTCGTCATGAGCAGGTTGGGCAGCGACTGGCTGATCATCTGGCGCAGCGTGTCGATGTCGTTGGTGTAGTGGCTCATGATGTCGCCGCGCTGGTGCGTGTCGAAGTAGCGGATCGGCAGGTCCTGCATGCGGTTGAACATCTTCTCGCGAAGCTTCTCGAGCGAGCCCTGCGTGACGATGGCCATGGCGCGGTTCCAGAACAGCGAGGACAGGATGCCGACGCCGTAGATGCAGGCGAGGGTGGTCACGAGCTGTGCGATCTTGGGCTGTGCAGCTTCCCAATCGCCCGACTGCCACGATTCGCTAATAATCTGCAGGGCGCTCTGAAGGAAGGTCGCGCCGATGGAGTTGATGATGGCGCAGAGCACCACGCCGACGACGACGAGGGGCAAAAGCACGGGGTAGAAGCCAAAGAGCGTCTTGATGAGGCGCGACATGGTGCCACCCTTGCGGTTGAGCGCGCGCTCGGCGGTCGTTGCCTTACTCATGTGCCTCGCCTCCTTCCTGGGTCTGAGCTTGTGTTGCGGATGCCTCGGTGTCGGCTTCGACGGCCTCTTCGCCCTCGGCAGACATCTTGTTCTGCGAGGTAAAGGTCTCGCGGTAGATCTCGCTCGTCTTGAGCAGCTCATCGTGGTTGCCGATCTGCGCGATGCGGCCGCCCTCCATGACGATGATGCGGTCTGCATCCTGCACGGAACTAATGCGCTGGGCGATGATGAGCTTGGTCGTGTTGGGCAGATAGCTTGCCAGCCCTGCGCGGATCTTGGCGTCGGTCTTGGTGTCGACGGCGCTGGTGGAGTCGTCCAGGATCAAGATCTTGGGGCGACGCAGCAGGGCACGCGCAATGCACAGGCGCTGCTTCTGACCGCCCGAGACATTGGAGCCGCCCTGTTCGATCCAGGTGTCATAGCCCTTGGGGAAGCCGTCGACAAACTCGTCGGCGCAGGCCAGATGTGCCGCCTCGCGGACCTCTTCGTCGGTGGCGTTCGGGTCGCCCCAACGCAGGTTCTCGGCAATCGTGCCGCTAAACAGCACGTTTTTCTGCAATACCATGGCCACTTGGTGGCGCAGAGCGTCCAAGTCGTAGTCGCGCACATCCACGCCGCCCACGCGCACGGTGCCTTCGGTGGCGTCGTACAGGCGGGCGATGAGGTTTACAAGCGTGGACTTGGCCGAGCCGGTGCCGCCGATGATGCCGATGGTCTCGCCGCTCTTAATGTGCAGGTCGATATCGTCGAGCGCCTGGCGCTTCGCATGCGCGGAATACTTAAAGCTCACGTGGTCAAAGTCGATGGAGCCATCGGCGACCTCGAGCACGGGCTCGGCGGGATCGGCGATCGTGGGCTCGGCGGCCAGCACCTCGGTGATGCGGTGCGCCGATTCGTCGGCCATGGTCACCATGACAAAGATCATCGACAGCTGCATCAGACTCATGAGGATTTGGAAGCCATAGGTAAAGATCGAGGAGAGCTGGCCCACGTCGAACAGCGTGCCCTGGCTCGTGATGATGAGCTTAGAGCCCAGGTAGATGATGACGACAAACGCGCCGTTGACGCAGATGTTCATCATGGGGTTGTTAAAGGCGAGCAGCTTCTCGGCGCGGGTGAAGTCCATCTGGACGTCGCGTGCGGCGGTCGCGAACTTCTCCTTCTCAAAGTCTTCGCGCACATAGCTCTTAACTACGCGCATGCCGGTGACGTTTTCCTCGACGGACTCGTTAAGGGCGTCGTACTTGTGGAACACGCGCGAGAAGATGGGGCGCACCTTAAAGATGATAAAGAACAGTCCAAAGCCCAGCAGCGGAATGATGACCAGGTAGACCATGGCAACGCTGCCGCCCATGATAAACGCCATGGTAAAGGCGAAAATCAATACCAGCGGCGCACGCACGGCGATGCGGATGATCATCATAAAGGCCTGCTGAACGTTGTTGATATCGGTGGTCAGGCGCGTGACGAGTGAGGAGCTCGAGAACTCATCGATGTTGGCAAAGCTGAACGTCTGGATCTTGTAGAACAGGTCGTGACGCAGGTTCTTAGCGAAGCCGCAACTCGCATGGCTGCAGGTGACGCCGGCAGCGGCGCCAAAAGCAAGCGACGTCAGCGCGATGAGCACCAAAAAGCCCGCGGTGGGAAGCATCTCGGCTACGGTGGTGCCATCTTTGATGGCGTCGATCAGGTTGGCGGTGATAAATGGAATCAGCATCTCGCAGAGCACCTCGCCAAGCACGAGCAACGGCGTGGCAACGGTGACTTTTATATAGTCGCGGATGCTGCCCATGAGGGTTTTAATCATCCAGTTCCTCCCAGGTTACACGGATTTTCTCGAGCATTTCGGCGAGCTGCTCGCGCTCGTCGTGGGTGAGCGCGCTAAAGGCCTGCTCTCTAAAGCGAATGCGGGCTGCCTGGTCGATGCGGGCGTTTTCCCGGCCGGTTTCGGTCAGGCGAATGGTGAGCTGCCGTCGATCCTTGGGGTTACGGCTGCGCTCGATGAGGCCGTTGAGTTCGAGCTTGGACAGGATCTCGGAAAGCGACCCCGGCTTGAGGTCAAAGTGCATGCCGAGTTCCTGCTGCGACATCTCGCCGCCGGGTTGCTTGGCCAGCAGGCAGATGATGGGCGCCTTGCCGGACACGCCTCCGCCATGAAAATGCATGTAATGGCCGCAAAAGCCCAGGCCATTGAGGATGCGCTTGGCAAGCTTGTCTTCTGAGCTAACCGCTTCGGGTGCATCCGCCGGCTGTGACGGGTCGCCGTCGGGCTCGTGCGAACAAAGGTTAAGAGGTTCATCGCACATGAATTAGTGTTGCTCCTTTCTTTAGTTAGGTAGTGGAATTGTTTTGTGCCTAACCAATCTAGGAGCATGAGAAATGAATGTCAAGGTACCAAACTAGTGGTTACGCGGTTTTACCAAACCGCGTAACGGCTCGACGCTGCAAACGCTCCTAAGCGGCAATCTGACGTTTAATCGTCGGGCATGGCCACAAGGCCTATGCCCCCCATTTCCGAAACCTTTCCGCAACAATGTGGCCTCCGCGGCACCAGCGTCCGCCTGCCGTGCTCCCTGCGCTACACTTAGTCGCACGGTGGCGCTGCTGCGCCGTGCCCAAACCAAGGGAGACCCTCATGAAGAACACTCAGCTGCTGCTGATCAACGATATGTGCGGCTACGGCAAGGTCGCGCTTTCCGCCATGCTGCCGGTACTGTCGCACATGGGCTACCGTATCCATAACCTGCCGACGGCGCTCGTTTCCGACACGCTCAACTACCCCAAGTTCTACATCCACGACACCACCGAGTACGTGCGCCAGAGCCTCGCCATCTGGGAGGAGCTCGGCTTTGAGTTCGACGCCATCTCGACCGGCTTTATCGTGACCGAGGAAGAGACGCGCATCATTTCGGACTTCTGCCACCGTCGCGCGCAAAAGGGCACCAAGGTGTTCGTTGACCCCATCATGGGCGACAACGGCAAGCTCTACGCCGGCGTGCCCGAGTCCACGATCGGTCTCATGCGTAGCCTGCTCGAGTGCGCCGACTATGCGGTGCCAAACTACACCGAGGCGTGCCTGCTCACCGATACGCCCATTGCCGAGCAAATCACGCCCGATGAGGGCAGCGCTCTCGTGGATGCCGTGCGTGCCTTGGGCGCCAAGTCGGTGGTCATTACGAGCGCTGTGGTCGACGGTGCGAATGTCGTCATCGGTTACGACCATGTGGCGGGGGAGTACTTCACGATCCCCTTCGACCTGATTCCGGTCTACTTCCCGGGCACGGGCGACACGTTCTCGGCGGTGCTCGTCGGCCGCGTAATGGCTGGTTGGAGCCTGCAGCGCGCGACGTCCGATGCCATGCGTGTGGTGGCTGAGCTTATCGAGCGCAATGCCGACCAAGAGGACAAGTCGGCCGGCCTGCCCATCGAGGCCTGCCTGGATGTGATCGACCATGAGTAATGCTGGCGAGGGCGGCGTCAAGCCTGCGGGCGAGAACAAGCCGCTCGGCGCGCCGCGTGGCAAGCGTCCGCGTATCCGCGTGAGCTGCGTGGACCAGCTGGGTGCGTGCCGCTGCCACCATGGTCACAAGCCGGGTGACGTTTTTGACTTCGACCGAGACCGCGGCAAGATGTGCGCCATGGCCTGCCATGTGGGCTTTCCCTATATCGATATCCTGCGCTATGGTGGAACCGTGCCTGGTAACGAGCCTGGTACGGCAAAGTTCTGCTGCCCCGAGGTCGATACACTGAACGTCTGGCTCGCCGAGATCGTCGACGAGTAGCTGAGCGCAATGTGACAAAGGGACAGTTCCTTTGTCACATTCGCGGGTGGCGTCCCTTCTGTTGTGCTTGTAATCTCAAATCTCTGCATTTCATCAGATTTTAGGTTCTAAAAATTCTGCATTTCATCGATAATCAAGCGTATAAAACTTTGCATTTCATTTGATGACACTGAGGGGAGAGCCTATGCTGCGCAGGAAAATAGCGGCAGAGCTGGAGCGTTGGCTGAAGTCTGCCGAGCAAAAGGCCTTATTCATCACGGGTTCTCGCCAGATCGGCAAAAGCTATTCGATTCGCGCATTTGGCAAAGCCAACCATGCAACCTACATTGAGCTTAACCTCATGGAAAACCGCCAGGCAAAAGATGCTCTTCTCGAGGCGCGGGATGCCGATGATTTCATCAGCAGGGTGACGCTTCTTTCGGGAAAGTCGATTGCACCAGGCAAAACGCTCGTGTTTATCGATGAGGTCCAAGAGGCCCCCGACATCATGACGATGGCAAAGTTCCTTGTTGAGGACGGGAGGTGCCGCTGGGCGTTTTCGGGGTCAATGCTTGGGACCCAGTTCAAGGGCGTCAGGTCCTATCCCGTGGGGTATGTCCACGAGCTTAGGATGTTCCCGCTCGATTTTGAGGAGTTTTGCTGGGCAACCGGGGTGAGCGAGGGGGCTCGCCAAACGATACGCGACGCGTGTATCAGCGAGAGGCCCATTCCTGATTACATTCATGACGCGATGATGGCAAACTTCAGGACCTATACCGTTGTCGGCGGAATGCCGGAGGTCGTGCAGCGTTTCCTTGACACGCAGGGTGACCTTGCCTCTGTTCGTCAGCTACAGTCAGAGCTCAACGAACAGTACCGGCGGGATATCTCCAAGTATGCAAGCGGGCGAGCCCTTCAGGTGCAGAGCATTTACGATCAGCTCCCTATTATGCTCGAGGGCGAAAACAAGCGCTTCGTGCTCAATTCCATTGACCCCAAGGCTCACTACGAGAAGTATCAGCGAGATTTTGTATGGCTTGGCGATGCCGGCGTTGCTCTCAAAGCCGATATCGTAACCGAGCCAAAATCGCCCCTGCTCAAGACGGCACGGCCATCGCAGTTCAAGCTATATCAATCGGATACGGGCATGTTGATGGCGCGCTACCCCGTTGGAGTCGCCCAAGCGGCGTATCTTGATAGCAAGGAGCCCAATCTGGGCGGCATTTACGAAAACGTGGTGGCCCAGCAGCTGGCTGCCCAAAATCGCCAGCTTTACTACTATCAGACAAAAAAGCGCGGTGAAGTGGACTTTGTGGTCGATGGGCCGGATGGGACGGCTGTTCCGATCGAGGTTAAATCGGGCTCCTATTACCACGCGCACGCTGCGCTCGGTCATGTGCTTGATACGGCTGAATATGGCGTAAGGCTCGGGATTGTTTTCTCGAGAGGCAACGTTGAGCGCAACGGAGCGGTTCTCTATTTGCCGCTATATGCGACCTGGGCCCTTTCGGATGTTTTGGGCGACTCCTGCGTCGAGGGGATAAAGCTGGAGGTCAAGCCGGTCTAGGGCCAGTCCCGGATGTGGCAAAGGGGCAGTCCCTTTGCCACATTCATGAGCGTGGATTTTCTCCCACCGAGATAACGAGCGTGGATTTTCTTCCGTATAGAGCGCACTTGAACGCTCAAAGTGGGAGATTATCCACGCTCGTTTTATGCCGATGGCGTGGCCCGCGACCTCGCTTGCCTACAGCTGCTCGAGCATGGCGGTGCAACCGGCGAGCACGTCGCGGTAGGTGGCATCGAAGTTGCCAGTGTACCAAGGATCGGCCACGTCGCCGGGGCGCTCGGTCCAATCGAGCAAGCGCGTAATCTTGCTGTCGGGGTCGTCGCCAAAGATGCGACGCAGGCCACGCGCGTTCTCGGCATCCATATAGACAATGTGATCCCAGTCGCCATACTCCGCGCGACGCACCTGGCGGGCACGGTGCGCAACGACGGGAATCCCGACCCCGCGTAGCTTCGCAACGGTACCGTGGTGCGGCGGGTTGCCGATCTCCTCAGTTGAGGTCGCCGCGGAATCGATGACAAACTCCGCCGCGCGTCCAGCGCGGCGCACCAGCTCGGTAAACACGGACTCAGCCATCGTCGATCGGCAGATGTTCCCATGACAGATAAACAGTACGCGTTGCATAGAACGATACCTTTCATATAGAAGGCTGCTAAAGAGTCGAAGCCGGGCGCATGCCAAGTTTTATTTCTTGGCCAGTTTGAAGTAGCGCTCAAATATCAATTCGAAAACGTAATAGAACATCAATCGACTGTCGAGGTCCATGCTGCCCAAGCGGATTTCTTTTTGCACGGTGTAGATAGGGTAGTCGGCTAGTTTCGAGAGAGAATTTCGAGAAAAGCCGGTGAGCGTGACGACCTTGCATCCGCGCGTTTTGGCTATCGATGTGGCGTCAATAGACACCTGCGTCTCGCCGCTTACGGAAACGCTGAAGACCAGGTCGTTTTTGCCAAGGAGTTCTGCGTAATGCCTCATGACGTGGCGTTCACTGAGCGTATCGGTGTTCTTGCCCATAATTTTGAGCTTTTCAGCCATTTCGAGGCACGGGTACTTCGAAAAGCCCGAGCAGAAGAACACGATATGCGAGGCGTCTTGGATAAGACTCACAACCGAATCGATGACCCGGTCGTTAAGCAAATCTTTGGTCTGTACGAGCTGGGTATCGAGAGGAAGTGCCTCGATAGTGAATCGATTGCGGTCGAGCGAGGCGGAATACGATTGCTTGAGCTCCGTAAACCCCGAGAAGCCAAGCTTGTGGGCAAGCCTGACGATTGTATTGGGAGCGACGAAGAACCGTTCAGCAACGCTCTTAAGCGTGACATCGTCAATATCATCACGCAGCTCGATGATGTAGCGCATGATCTCGCTTTCGAGGTCGTTGAGCTTGCTCTCGCCAGCTCGCACATGATCATAAAAAGATTCTTGATCTTTCATAAGATGTTTCAGCCCCTCGCATCTCGCCGTACATATGGTACCGCTTTGTGTAGTCAAGTGAGAAATCGGTAATCGGTCAAGATTGCCTATTGCCCATGAGCTGGGCAAACGCGTGTGTCTGCCTACACATATCTGTGTCGCGAGCGAAATCATGTGTCCCCGTTTCGCATTGGCCCAGACGGGGACTCTCAAATGACCTTATGTCGCAAAATATCAATCGAAACGAAGCAAGCCGAGGACAACCGCGGAGCCCAAGGTCTTCGAGAACACCGATCAGCCAACCCTGGAGGGACGGAACATGAAGGATAAGCTCAATATTGTGATCGTTGGCGGCGGCTCCACGTGGTGCCCTGGCATTCTTAAAGCCCTGACCAAGCACATGGACATTCTGCCGCTGAACCGCGTGATGCTCTATGACATCGATGCCGAGCGTCAGCGTCCGATCGGCGAGTTTGGTAAGATCCTCTTCGCCGAGGAAGAGCCCGGTGTGGAGTTTGGTTACACCACCGATAAGGACGAGGCTTACACCGACGTCGACTTTGTGCTCTGCCAGATTCGTACCGGCGGCTACGAGATGCGTAGCAAGGACGAGAAGATTCCGCTGCATATGGGAATCATCGGCCAGGAAACGGTGGGCCCTGGCGGCATGGCTTACGGTATGCGCTCCATGCATGACATGGTTGAGATCGTCAACGACGTTCGCGCTCATAGCCCGGAGGCGTGGATTATCAACTACACCAACCCGGCTGCTATTGTGGCATATGGTCTCGAGCGCGTCCTGCCCGATGAGCATCGCGTCCTCAACATCTGCGACCAGCCCGTCAACCTCATGCGTTCTTACGGTCGCCTGCTCGGTCGCGATATGAGCAAGACGGAGCCCGTGTACTTTGGCCTCAATCACTTCGGTTGGTTCAAGCACATCTACGATGAAGAGGGCCATGACCTCGTTCCGCAGATTAAGGAGTACACGGAGAAGAACGGCTTCCTTCCTGCCGATGCCGAGCAGCGTGACCAGTCCTGGCTCGACACCTACGCCATGGTCAAGGACATGCTCGAGGACTTCCCCGACTATCTGCCCAACACTTATCTGCAGTACTATCTGTATCCCGAGTACAAGGTCGCTCACCTCGACCCCGACTACACTCGCTCCGACGAGGTTATCAACGGTCGTGAGAAGCGCGTGTTCGCCGAGTGCAAGCGCGTTGCCGAAGTCGGTACCGCAAAGAACTCCTCGGTTGTGCAGAACGATGCTCATGGCGATATGATCGTGGAAATCACCTCGGCCATTTATCGCAACACCAACAAGACCTTCATTGTCATGGTTCCCAACAACGGGATTATCGAGGGCATGCCCGATGACGCCATGGTCGAGGTCGCGGCGAGCGTTGGCTCCAATGGACCGCATCCCTACGCTGTCGGTAAGATCGGCACCTTCTATCGCGGTCTTATGGAGAACCAGTACGCCTATGAGCGCCTGACTGTTGAGGCTTGGATGGAGGGTTCCTACGAGAAGGCCCTGCAGGCACTCACGCTTAATCGTCTGGTCGGTGACGCAAAGAAGGCTCGCAAAGTGCTCGACAAGCTCATCGAGGCCAATAAGGATTACTGGCCGGAGCTTAAGTAGCTAGTTCCATAGCGCTTGTATAACTGTTATGGGGCGTGTGGGCTGTAGAGCTGCACGCCCCGTTTCTTTAAGAGGGGTATCCCATGAACAAAGATGAGCTGCTGGCAAAGTTCCAGCGCCTGGGCAAAGTCCTCATGACGCCTGTCTTGATCCTGCCAATCGCCGGCATCCTTCAGGGCTTTGGCAATGCCTTTACCAGCCCCACCCTTACGGCAGCCGTTCCCTGGCTTGCTGCTCCGGGCTTTGCGATTTTCTTTTCGATTCTTAAGGCCGCAGCCGGCATCGTGATGAACAACATTCCGGTTATCTTCTCGATTTGTCTCGCCTATGGCTTCGCCAAGTCCGAGAAGGCTACCGCGGCGCTTTGTGGCTTTTTGGGCTACATGTGCATGAACTCCGTGATGGGCACGTTCCTTACGGCGACTGGCGTTATCGATCCCGCGAATCTTACGACGGGCCAGAGCACGATCCTCGGTATCACCACGCTCGACACTGGCGTTATCGGCGGTCTTCTGGTGGGTGCAATCGTCGCATGGTTGCATAACCGTTACTACAAGATTGAGCTGCCTGCCGTGTTCTCCATCTTCAACGGCACGCGCTTTATCCCGGCGGTGACGCTGCTCTCATGCAGCATCCTCGCATTGGTCATGTCCTTTGTTTTCCCGTTTATTCAGAACGCTCTCGGTGCGCTGTCCGAGTTCATCAAGACTACGGGTGCCTTTGGTGCATTTGTCTACGGCGCCGGCGAGCGCATGCTCCTGCCTTTTGGCCTGCATCACTTTGTCTATCTCCCGTTCTTCTTCACGTCGCTCGGCGGCGTCGAGACCATCGACGGCTAGACCGTTCAGGGTGCTATCAATATCTACAACGCGATCCTGGGCTCTCCCAGCACGCCGTTTAACATCGAGGTCAGCCGTTTTGTCATGAACGGCAAGGTTATCTTCGCCATGTTCGGCCTGCCCGGCGCTGCACTCGCCTTCTACAAGACGGCACTTCCCAAGAACAAGAAGAAGACCGCAGCGCTCATGATCGCCATCGTGGTGCCTTGCATCCTCTCCGGCATTACCGAGCCGCTCGAGTACTCCTTCCTGTTTATCGCGCCCATCCTCTACGTGTTCCACGCTCTCATGGCTGGTCTTGCCTATGCGCTGACCTATATCCTGCAGTTCAACGTGGCCGGTTCCGCGTCCTTCGGCGGCCCGCTCCTGTCGTTGATCTTTAACGGCATTATGGGTGCAGCCAAGGGCTCCAACTGGCAGGTTATCCTGTTCCTCGGCCCCATCTACTTCGTGGTGTACTACTTCGTCTTCAAGTTCATCATTCTTAAGAAGGGCCTTAAGACCCCCGGCCGCGAGGAAGAGTCCGACGATGAGGCCGAAAAGGCTCCCAAGACCGTGATCAGCGACCTCATTCCCGCCATCGTTGAGGCAGTGGGCGGCGACAACAACATTAAGTCTGTCGAGGCCTGCTTCACCCGTCTGCGCATCCAGCTCAATGACTGTGACAAGGTGGTTGACGACGCCGAGTTTACCGAAAAGCTCGAAGCGCGTGGCATCGTGCATGTTAACGGCGGCGTCCAGATTGTCTACGGTAATATGGCATCTAACTACGCAACCCAGATGCGCGAGCTGCTGGGCATGGAGTAAACGACTCAAACACACGATCAAGATTAATACAGGTCGGCGTCCGATTCTTCAATCGGGCGCCGACCTGTGCTGTTTTGGGGCGAATGGGCAAGTACATAAAGTGCTCGCTGTCTCCTTTGGCGCTGCCTATCGTGTATTCGGACGCCTTGCGACGGTGAGGTGCGTTTTTTCAGTCCTAGCGTGTTTGCGGCTAGCGCTGCGCCCGAAGTCGATTTGCACAGCTGATATACAGAGCGTTAACCGCGCTTTGTAGGCTCATGCCCTCAACCAAAGCAGTCGAATACTCGTTGAGTGACTCCGCGCTCACGGGTAGCAAGAGCTCACGCGCCCCGTTGTTATCGAATGCCATGTTGCTCGATATCCAAATAACGCGGCAACCTCGCCGCTTGGCCTCAACGTAAAGATTGAAGATATGGCTCGTTTTCCCTGAGAACGATACAAAGATGGTTAGATCGTCGGGTTGGAGCATACAGAGCGACGTCTCCTGTCCCTTGACGGAGCCAAATGAGAAGCACAGTCGGTTTACACGGCTCAGCTTTTCGCAGAGTGAGCGGGCGGCGAGATTGGAGAATGAGCTTCCGTATACGTAGACATTTTGCGCATCGAGAAGCCAGTCAACGGCCCGCTCGAGTCGATCCTCAGTGAGCAGGCGTTTTGTTTCAAGCAAAGAGGTCTCTACGATATCGAAATACCAGGGTATATCGATTTGCTTATGAGCCCTTGCCTCGGTTGTCTCACGCTGGAGCCAAGCGTTGAAGTCGTCAGCTTGCTCTTTGAACGATCGAAAGCTCGAGCCGTTTACGCGCCTGCAGAAGCGCGAGATGGTCGCGGGCGATGTATTGCACGCGCGGGCAAGTTCTTCTATTGAGAGCTCTGGGATCTCGTCGTGATGGGAAAGGGCGTAGAGTGCGATGTGGGCGTCAAGGCTGCCGCCCTTCTCGACGTCTTCGATACAAGACCTGAGGTTCGAATAGACCTCGTACATCGACATTCAAATCACTCCAAACAATAATGCCCCGGAGCGGATATGCCATCTCCGGAGCATTGTGGTGAAGCTATGGGACGGATTTATTCCATGCCCAAGTATTCTCTCATTTCGACTTTGTAGACAGAAGCTTTATTGCCGTAAACGATCTGAACACCGCCGCCAACGTGCACGATGGCGCTGGCGCCGAGGTTTTTGGTGAAGACGCTATCGTCCTTGACTAGGGCGGTGTCTTTGAGGCTGAGCCTCAGGCGAGTGAAGCAGGCGTTGACACCCGAGATGTTATCGGCGCCGCCCACGGCTTCCACGATCTGCGGGATGAGCTCGCTTACCTGGACAGGTGCTTTGGAGTCGATGGCCAACGTGTCATCCGCTGCCTGCGTGTCATCATCCTCGCGGCCCGGGGTTTTGAGGTCAAATTTCTTGATAAAGGTGCGGAACAGCACGTAATAGATCCCGAAGTAAGCGATGCCGAGCGGAATAAGCCAGAACCAGTTGGAGCCTTTGTCGGCGTTCATGATGCCGTTGAAAATCCACGAGAGGAGCGGTCCGCCGAAGGCGGAAGGCCCGGGCACATTGAACTGTACCAGGTAGGTGAGTACATACGCGATGCCGCACAGCAGGGCGTGGACCACATAGAGTACGGGCGCTACAAAGAGGAAGGAGTACTCGAGCGGTTCGGTTATGCCCATGATGGCGGCCGGAATGACGGCGGCGATCATGAGGGAGCCGACCTTCTTTTTATTCTCGGGACGGGCACAGTGGTAGATGGCGAGCGCCGCCGCAGGCAGGCCGCACATGGCGAACAGCACCTTGCCGTTCATGACGTATTTTGAGATGTCGATGTCGTACATCATGCCAGGCGTGTTGAGCATGGCGTTGTAGATGTTGACAGCACCCTCGACGGTCTGGCCGTCAACCTGGATGCTACCGCCCAGAGAAGTGAAGAAAAACGGCAGGTAGATGAAATGATGCAGGCCGAAGGGCAAAAGCATGCGCTCGGAGAAGCCATAGATGAACGCGCCAAACACCCCGGTGGAATCGATGAGTGTCGAGGCGGCCTTTAGGCCGGTTTGCACAAACGGAAACACGAAGGCGAGCGCAACGCCCACCAGGCTCGCGAAAACGACGGTGAGGGCGGGGACGCAGCGTGTGCCGTTGAAGATGCCGAGCACCGGCGGAAGCTGCACCTTATAGAATCGGTTGTGGATCCACGCGACTACCAAGCCGATGATGATGCCGCCGAATACGCCGGTGTCGAGTGTGGTTACGCCCAGGATGGCGTTCTGACCGGTCTGCAGGTTGGCGGGATCGATGATGCCCAGCAGGATAAGCAGCTGACCCATGATCGTGTTCATGGTCATGTAGCCGATGAAGCCTGAGAGTGCGGCTGTCGCCTTCTCGGCCTTGGCGTAACCGTAGGCGATGCAGATCGCAAAGAGAACCGAGATGTTACCATTGATAACGTTGCCGGCTGCTTTGATGAGTGTGCTAAAGATCACCATCGGCTCAGTGCCCAAAAGCGGGCAGAGCGAGATGAGGTTAGCATTGGAAAGGGCGGAGCCCAGGCCGACCAAAATGCCGGAAACGGGCAGGAGAAGAACCGGTGCCATGAGCACCTTGCCGAGTCTCTGGAACTCGCTGTAGAGCTTGCTTTCTTTCATGATGTTCCTTCGATGCGCGGGGAGTTAGGACAGGGTCGGCCAGTAATCGCCGTTCGCTTCGATTAGGTCATCGAGGATTTGGCGCGCGACGGTAGTCGAAGGGACGGTCTTGTTGATTGCGATGGCTTCGAGCGCCTTCTGGTAGGAATGCTCGTAATATGCGTCGACGGCGAGCTTCTCACTGGCATTCTGCTCTTCGATAAGCCCCTTGTAAAAGGTGGGGATAGCAGGCTGGCTGATGGGTTCGGGGCCCCAAGAGCGCAGGTAGGCAGGAACCTCGACCATGGCGTCGTCGGGCAGATTGGGGATGGCGCCGTTATTCTCGACGATTACGAGATAGCGTTCGCACTTGTTGTAGGCGATAGAGGCGGCTGCGTCGACGATAAAGTCGCCAAAGACCGTGAAGCTCTGTACGGGGCTCTTGTAATTGGCGGGATCTGCCAGGTACTTGTCGTGCTCGGCAAACATCTCCTTCTCGCGTCCGTTGATGACGTTGTCGGCGCGCGTCCAGTTGGGGTCCATGTCATCTGCCATGTCTTTGGAGTACAGGTAGTACTGCAGGTAGCTGTTGGGCAGATACTCGGGATAGTCCCTCACAATCTTGACGTATTGACCCCAGGTATGCATCCAGTCCTTGTCCTTGTGATGCTTGTCGCTCACGGCCATGCCGTGCTCGAGAATCATCTGACGGAGCTCCGGCAGACGATCGCGCCCCTGCTTGTCGTAGATTTTGGTAAACCAGCCAAAGTGATTGAGTCCAAAATACATGGGGTCGATATCGCGCCAGCTGGGAAGTCCGAGCATCTTAGAGTACGAGAGCAAGATAGCCGTGGGCATATCGCAGATGTTAAGGATATGGTCGTTGTCAAACTCGCGACGTGTGGCCTCGGCGACAACTGCGGCGGGGTTGGAATAGTTGAGGATCCAGGCGTCTGGACTGTATTTTTTGGCGTAGCGTACGAGGTCGAAGACGCCGGGGATGGACCTGATGCCATAGGAGATAGAACCGCCGGCGCCGCAGGTTTCCTGTCCCACGCAACCGTACTTGAGAGGGATGCGCTCGTCCTGGCGACGCATCTGAAGGCCACCCTGGCGGATTTGCGCGAAGACGAAGTCGACATCGGTGAATGCCTTTTCGGGATCGGTCGTCACGACAACTTCGATGTCAGGAGCTTCCTGCTCGATGAACTGCTTCATGATGTCGTAGACGAGATGCATGCGCTTCTCGTCGATGTCGTACAGGGCGAGTTTGCGCAGCGGTAATTCGTTTTTCTTCTGCAATAGGCTCTGGATGATGCCGGGAGTGTGGGTGCTGCCGGCCCCGGCGATTACAACTGCTTTCTTGTCCATGTGGTAAACCCCTTTCGTGTGGACTGACCACTTCAGACTACGAAAGCTTTACCTGCGATTCTATCGATTTTCAGATTGCGAAAAACGATAGCGACAATCTTAACAGGATGTGTTTTGCGTGGTTAAATAGCGCCGGGAAAGATGCTGACTTAGGCGGCAGGCGACGTGTTGCATGGCTGCAGGAGCGCTATCCACGGCGACGCTCCCAGCGAGCCAACTTAATCGTCACCAGTGTGAGCGCCCAGGCCACAAGCGAGAACGCGGCGCCCACTGCGCCTACGTACGCAATGTCAACGCTGCTTACCACGGTGCCGCCCACTGCGGTGCCAAACGAGATGCCGACGTTAAACGCCATGGGCTCAACCGAACTTGCGAGAACCATCGACTTGGGATGGCGGCTGCGTGCCACGTCCATAAAGTGCGTGATGCACGACACCGAGAACAGGTACATGAGCAGCGCCAAGCTAAAGACAAAGACAAGTGCGAACGGCATGGCAGCGCCTACGGCAAACAGCCCAAACAATGCCGCCGCCTGCAGCACAAACGTAACCAGCAGTGCCTTCATGCCAAAGCGAGCGTCGATCCATCCGCCCAAGATGTTCGAGATCAGGCAGAACACGCCGTAGGCCATGAGCGTGGTACTGGCTTCGACCGTGCCCATGCCCAGCACCTGCTCAAGATAAGGCGTCACGTAGCCGTAGAACACATAGACCGAGCCCACGCCAAACAAAAAGATAAGCATGCCGGTGATGATGCTCGGCTCGCGCAGCAGACCCGCCTGCTCGCGAAAGGTGGCGGGCTCGTCGGTTTGCCCAGCGCGCGGCATAAACGCCACGAGCGCTCCGCAAATCAGAACGGCAAAGGTCAGCGTGCCGTACATGGCCACGTGCCAGTCGAGCGTGTCGGCCACAAATTTGCCAATCGAGGTCACAAAGACCATTGCCACGGAAAACGCACCATATACCACCGAGATGGCAAGCGAAGTTTGCTGCGGGGACAGCAGCTCGGGGATGTACGTCACGCCCACGGCGAGCAGCGCACCCGAGACGGAGCCCAGGACAATACGCGAGATAAACAGCACCTGGAAGTTGGGCGCCAACGCCATGACCAGGTTGCCGAGCACAAAGACGATGCTATAGCACACGAGCAGCTGGTAGCGGCGAAAACGCCCCGTGCTGAGCGCGAGCACCGGCGTCGCGATAGCGTAGATCAGTGCGAACACGCTAATAAGTTGGCCTGCGGTGGCAAGCGATACGCCGAGTTCCGTCGCCAAGTCACTCTCGATGCCGATGACCACGAACTCGGAGCAGCCGAGCGAGAATCCCAACAGCACGAGTAGCGCCAGGCAGAGCTTGGTGCGCGCGGGGGAGAGCGCGGCGGCGGTTGACTTACTTTTTGGCGTGGTTGCGGCGGTCAAGGTTGTCACTCCAATGTCGCATGAATAAGCGGGATTCAATCCCTGCAACTCTAACAGAATGCGACAAAGGGACAGTCTCTTTGTCACATGGAGAGCTTGCCTGTATAGTCGCAATACAGGCGAAGATGATCTCAGGTACATCGCGGTCGACAGGAGATCCCATGGGTATGCACACGACAAAGGTTGCAGTGGGCGAGGGCAAGTTTGCGCTCGAGGCCCAGCTGACGGTGACGCCGCGAGGCATGGCGGTGTACGCCTGCTCGCCGGAGTTCGCGCACCTGGGCGCCACGGCGCAGGCCATTCCGCGCCCCGAGCCTGGCCGTACGGCGACGGTGAGCATCCTGGCCGTTCCGTGCCATCGCGATGAGATCCCGGCGCACGATATCGCGGCGGCGCTGGCCACGCGCTTTGACGTGCCGGTAGTTGCAAGCACGGGCTTTCATGTTGAACAGGCGAGCGGGGACAATCTGCAGCGCGTGCTCGATACCACCAAGGAGCTCATCGCCGCGCTTGAGGAAGCCGCCGCGCGCATCCTGCGCGCCGGCTGGGATGAGGGCGGCGCGGGCGCCGAGGTCGTGGCGGTCGATGCAGCGACCGGCGAGGCGCTTGGCCTCGTCGACCGCATCGAGGCCCATACCGGCGAGGGCATCCTGCATCAGGCATTTCTGACGCTTTTGGTCGAGGGCCGGGGCGAAGACGCGCGCCTGCTGCTCTGTCGCCGCAGTCCGCTCAAGCGACTGTGGGGCGGAGTGCTGGCCGATAGCTGTGCCGGCCATCCGCTCCCCGGGGAAGACGTCGCGGCCGCCACGGCGCGTCGCATCAACGAAGAGCTCGGCATTACGCGCGAGCCCGATCAGCTCGAGCGCCTCGGCCACGTGGTCTACCGCGAGGACCACGGCGACGGTCGCTGCGAGTGCGAATGGTGCGAGGTCTACCTCGTCCATGTTGAGCCGGGCGAGCTGCATATCAACCGAGAGGAGGTCTCGGAGGTGCGCCGCGTGACCCCGTCCGAGCTCGATGGCTATCTGCAGGGTCACCCCGAGCAGCTGGCCCCCTGGCTCCGCGAGGCCCTCAGCGACCCATCCATCCGTACGGCCCTCGCTATGTAAAAAAGACAGTCCCTTTGTGGCATCCAAACCGTCACAACATTCGATGAAAATCTCGAAATCGAGGAAAAGCGTCGAATGTTGTGATGGTTTTCGTGTCCGGCGCGGGTGAGCTTCGGTGCCGTCTGGGGGTATAAGACTAGCGAGTGTTTATTTGCGAGGCCTAAGGGGCGCCCCGTATGGATATCGATAACTTTGAATGGTGGTATAGCGAGGGCGAGGCTCCGG
Source organism: uncultured Collinsella sp. (assembly GCA_900539035.1). Lineage (GTDB taxonomy): Bacteria > Actinomycetota > Coriobacteriia > Coriobacteriales > Coriobacteriaceae > Collinsella. Next base: position 45,191 of record UQAU01000010.1, read on the forward strand.
ACGAGGAGTGGGACGAGCCCACGCCGCGTGACGTGTCGAGTGACGAGGACGAGGCCGGCAACGACGTCGCCGCCGACTCGGACGTCGCCCTCGACCCTGTCGAGCCCCTGACCTTCGAGCAAGCTTGGGCCCAGGCCGAGGCAGACGAGGCCAAGGCCGACGCTACGGCCACGCTCGGCGAGCCAGCCGACATGTCGATCTCGCCGGCAAAGACCCCGCAGCCGCGTCACACTATCGACCCCGACAGCACGGCATCCTTCAGCATTCTCGACGTGCCCTCGCAGGGCGCTCAGGCGCCCGCGCCCGCACGTCGCCCCAATCTGTCTCGCGAGGAAGATGCAGGACGTCGCTCGCCGCTTGGCCCCATCCTTATCGCCTTCATGGCCGGCGTTATCGCATGCTCGGTAATTGGAAACGTCTGGAGCCATGTCGAACAACAGCGAAAAGACGCCGCCAAGGTCGAGATGTCTGTCGAGCAATCGCTCAGCCGCACGCGCTCGGTACATGTGTCGGTCGAGGTCAAGGACGGCGCGACGTGGGACACCGCGCGCGGCGATAGCCAGATGCTCGTCCATATCGTGGGCCGCACGCTCAAGGGACAAACAATCGACGAGTATCAATACGTCAATTCCGAAGGTGACGGCATCGAGCTCAAGCCCGGCGACTACGAGCTCACGGTGGATGAGCCGCCCGTCGCCACCGACGGCACGCGTTACCGCGCCTCAAAGCGCATGGTTCCGGTGAGTTTTAATTCACAGGCGCCCGACACGGTCGATAGCGCGCCGCAGGGCGGGTTTGACCTTTACGCTATTGCTCAATAACTTCGCCCGCCGCTCAACCCCGCCGCCAAGAGTGGGACAATAGCCCTCGACACTATTGTTTACCTTTGGAGGAAGTAGCATGTCTACCGTCACTACCATCAAGCGCGGCGGCCTCATCGCGGCCATCGATTCCATGGGCGCCCAGCTCACGAGCCTTGCCCTCAACGGCAACGAGTATCTGTGGCAGGGCGACCCGGCATTTTGGGGCAAGCACGCGCCTATCCTGTTCCCCATCGTGGGCTCGCTGCGCAACAACACGGCAACGTCTGCGGCCGGCACCTGCGAGATGCCGCGCCACGGACTCGCGCGCATCGTCGAGCACAAGCTGGTCGAGGTTTCGGAGGACGGCTCCTCGGTAACGTACGAGATCACCGACACGCCCGAGTCGCTCAAGGCGTTCCCGTTTCACTTTAAGCTCAACATGACCTATGCCTTGACCGGCGACGCCACCCTCACGCAGACCTTTGCCGTCACCAACACCGGCGACGTGGACCTGCCGTTCTCGGTGGGCGGCCACCCCGCATTTAACGTGCCCGCTCCCGGTGCCGAGGACGAGGCATTCGAGGATTACGAGCTGGCGTTTACCGAGGCTTGGACCAACGAGGCTCCCATCATCACGCCCGACGGTCTTATGACGTTCGAGGGTAGCTACAAGGCTCCCGATAACTCGGACGTGCTGCCCATCACGCACCGCAGCTTCGATAACGATGCCATCATGTTCACCGATGTCCCGGGCTCCACGCTCACACTGCGCGGCCGCAAGTCGGGCCACGGCGTCAAGATCGACTTTGAGGGCTTTAAGTACATTGGCGTGTGGTCTGCCGCCAATGACGCCCCGTTTGTGGCGCTCGAGCCCTGGACCGGTCATACCACCATGGATACCGAGGACGATGTCTTTGAGCATAAGGTCAACACCATCACCTTGGCTCCCGGCGCTACCGATAAACGTAGCTTTAGCGTCACCCTGCTCTAGAGGTTCCGCCGTTCTGACGAACGGCGGGCCGGTCGACGCTGCGCGCCACCCAAAGCGACAATTTGTCATTCAAAAGGCACGGCATGACCAGAAGGTCTATGCCGTGCCTTTTTCATGCCAACTTGTTCGCTCTGGGCGGCGCTCGCTGGCATTGCCAAAACATCGGCGTCCCCAATGATTACCGTGTGTCTATTAATTTTTCGAGCTTGTGCTGCGCTGCTGGTCGCTGGCGTATATCCTGTTAAGTCGTCAGCATACGATTCAACAGGGAAGGCAGATTATGCATTCTCCCCAACAGTGCGATGCGCAGCGCCAGCCGGTATGCAGCCGTCGCATCTTTTTGGGTAGCGCCCTCGCTGCGAGTGCTACCGTCGTTGCCGGTGCGCTCGCCGGCTGTCAGCGCCCGTCTACGCTCAAGGTGGTTCAGCCCACGACGGGCGGCGGTCGCGACGACCTGTCCGATTCCGTGATCGGCAAGGATAAGATCCGCATCGGTATGGAGGCGGCCTACGCCCCGTACAACTGGCAGGTTTCCGAAGCCAGTGAGTACACCATCCCCATCGACAACGTGCAGGGCGCCTATGCCGACGGTTACGACGTGCAGATCGCCAAGATCGTCTGCAAGGCCCTCGGCGGCGAGCCCGTTGCCGTCAAGCAGAGCTTCTCGGGCCTTATCGATTCGCTCAACAACGGCCAGATCGACCTCATCATCGCCGGCATGAGCGCCACGCCCGAGCGCGAGGAGTCCGTCGGCTTCTCCGACCCGTACTTTATTGGCTACTTTGGCCTGTTCGTAAAAGAGGGCTCGCCTTACCAGAACGCCACCAAGCTCAGCGACTTTAGCGGCGCTACGGTGCTCGGCCAAAAGGACACCATGCTCGATACCGTCATCGACGAGATCCCGGGTGTTGTCCACAAGAACCCGGTCGATTCGGTTCCCACGGTGTTTTCGAACCTGCTGCAGGGCACGTGCGACGCCGTGACCTACAACACCGAGAATGAGAAGGGCTATATGGCCCAAAACCCGGGTATCGTGCCGATTCAATTTGCCGAGGGCGAGGGCTTTAAGCAGGAGGTTACGGCAAACGTCGGCTGCCGCAAGGGTTCGGACAAACTCCTTAAGCTCATCGACAAGACACTCAAGGGCATTAGCCAAGAGGAGCGCGACCAAATGTGGGACGCGTGCCTCGACCGTCAGCCGGCATAGGGAGGCAGCATGAAAACCATCAATCGCCTGGCCTCCTTTATCAAGGCCGACCACCGTTATGTATACCTAGGCACGAGCGTTATCGCGGCGCTCGGCCTGGCGTTTAGCCAGCGCAACCCCACGCCGCTGAGCTTCTTGGCCCCCACGGGCGTGTTCCAAGATTGCCTTTGGGCGATCCTGTGGGCCTGGCTCGTCGTGTCGACGGCGGCGCTGGTCACCAAGCTCATGCACTGGAGTGACTATCGCGAAAAGTCGCCGTTCGCATCCGAGCGTTTCCGTCGTGGCGCACGCTTAGGCAGCTACGTCGTGGTCGCCATCGCGGCGATCTTTTTCGTGGACCGCTGCGTCATGTCGTTTATCGACCTGGTGCAGGTGAGCATTGTCTCGGATTCCAACCCCAGCGACTTTTTGTCGAGCCTGGTCTACATGACCTACAAGAGCGGGGACTTCTTCATTCGCGGTATCGAGATCACCATCGCGCTTGCGACCTTCGGCACCGTCATCGCATTCTTCCTGGCGCTGCTCTTCGTGTTTTTGCGCATTCAGACCTTCGATCGCGTGGACAACGACCTGGTGCGCTTCTTTAAGAGTATCGGCCGCGGCTTTGCGACCGTCTACTCCACCATCGTGCGCGGCACGCCCATGATGGTCCAGGGTCTGCTCATCTATTACGCGGGCTTTACCGTTTTGCGCGGCATGGGCTTCGAGACCGCTCAGGCCAACCAGATTTGGAGCACCTTCACCGCCGGCCTCGTTACCATCTCGCTCAACTCCACCGCCTACATGATGGAGGTCCTGCGCGGCGGCATCGAGTCCATCGATCCCGGCCAGGCCGAGGCAGCACGCTCGCTGGGCCTGTCGCAGTGGCAAGCCATGCGCAAAGTCGTGTTCCCCCAGGGCATTAAAAACGCGATCCCGGCGCTCACCAACGAGCTCATCATCAACATCAAGGATTCGTCGGTGCTCTCGGTCATCGGCGTGTTTGACCTCATGTACGCCACCACCACCGTCGCCGGCGTGTACTACCGCCAGATGGAGGTCTACTGCGTGGCGCTCGTGGTCTACCTGATCCTGACGCTCGTGGCGAGCCGCCTGCTCGAGGTCTTTGGCAAAAAGCTCGGCGCCGAGGCTCCGGTCACGCTGCCCAGCTCCAACTAGGCTCAAGACGAGGAGAATCATCATGGCAGATACCGCCACTACCGGCACCGCGGCCGCCGCACAGACCAATGAGCCGCTCATCCGCGTCGAGGGCCTGCGCAAGAGCTTCGGCTCGCTCGAGGTGCTCAAGGGCATCGACCTGTCCGTTAACCCCGGCGAGGTCGTCACTATTATCGGCGCCTCGGGCTCGGGCAAATCGACCTTTCTGCGCTGCCTCAACCTGCTCGAGACTCCGGACGCGGGCCATATCTGGTTCCACGGCCAGGACCTTACGGCCGAGCGCTGCAACATTAACAAGCTGCGCGAGGACATCGGCATGGTGTTCCAGGGCTTTAACCTGTTCAACAACATGGACGTGCTCGACAACTGCACGCTCGCGCCCGTCACGCTCAAAAAGATGGGCAAAGCCGAGGCTGAAAAAATTGCGATGGAACATCTGACGAGTGTGGGACTCGAAAAGTTCGCGCACGCCGCCGTGGGTCGCCTGTCCGGTGGTCAAAAACAGCGCGTGGCCATCGCTCGTGCCCTATGCATGAACCCGCAGATCATGCTGTTCGACGAGCCGACCTCCGCACTCGATCCCGAGATTGTGGGAGAGGTGCTCGAGGTTATGCGCAAGCTCGCTGCCGACGGCATGACCATGGTCGTCGTCACGCACGAGATGGCCTTTGCCCGCACGGTGTCCGACCGCGTGGTCTTTATGGACAAGGGCGTGGTGCTCGAGGACGCCGCGCCGGCCGAGCTCTTCGGCAACCCCAAGCACCAGCGCACCCGCGAGTTTCTCTCGCGTTATCTCGAGGACAAATAACCAACCGCAAGCGCTTATGTGGCAGGGCCGCTCCGGTGGGGCGGCCCTCGTCATCACAATCGAAAGGATGCTATGGCCGAGGTTTGGCGCTTCTTTGCGCATGAGGATGATTTTGCCGATTTGGACAAGGCCGGCGCATGCGAGCGCCTGAGCCGCGTGCTGTCGTTTCCGACCATTTCGAGCATGGATGCCGAGGCGGTGGACTGGCAGCCGTTCGACGACCTACGCGCCTATATGCAGCAGGCCTGGCCGCGCGTGTTCGCGGCGGGCGAGGTCGAGCTCATCGACCACTCGCTGCTGGTGACGCTTTCCGGCTCCGACCCCGCACTCAAGCCCGTCATGCTCATGGGTCACATGGACGTGGTCCCCGTGGTGCCGGGCACCGAGGACGATTGGACGCACGCCCCCTTTAGCGGACATGTGGACGACGCCTACATTTGGGGCCGCGGCGCCGTCGACATGAAAGACCAGGTCGCAGGCATTCTCGAAGCGGTTGAGTATGCGCTGGCCCACGGCTGGGAGCACGAGCGCACCCTGCTGCTGGCTTTTGGCCAGGACGAGGAAACCACGCAGTTCGGTGCGGGTGCCATCGGCCGCGTGCTCGAGGAACGCGGTGTTGAGCTTGAGTTCCTGATCGACGAGGGCGACTACCGCATCGTTCCGGCTGCCGAGTACAGCGCGGGCGAGGGTTGGCTTATACATGCCGATCTCGCGGAGAAGGGCTACGCCGATATCGTGTTGAGGACGCGTAGCGAGGGCGGGCATTCCTCCAACCCCTACGGTGGCACTTCGCTCGAGGTGCTGAGCCGTGCCATCGTCGCAATCTGCGATATCGAATGGCCGACGTGCGTAACCGACTTGCTTGCCGCCCAACTCGTCGAGTTGGGGCTCTACACGGCCGATGAAATTGCCGCCAACGGGGATGCCATTGTCCGCGATTGCCTCGCCAGCAAAAAGCTCTATCCGCTGGTGACGACCACCTGCGCGCCCACGCAGATCGAGGGTGGCAGCACCGGCGCCAACGTAATGCCGCAGGATATGTGGGCCAATATCAACTTCCGCATGCTCGAAGGCACGAGCGTGGCCGACGTTGTGGCGCGCTGCCGTGAGGCGGTTGCCGAGGCGGGGCTCGCCGACCGTGTCGAGGCCGAGCTCGGCCCTGGCAGCTCCGAACCCTCGCCGTCTCCGCGCATCGGCGGACCGGGGCTCGAGGCGGTTCGCTCCATCGCCGCCCGCTATTTCCGTGATCCAAAGGGTACGGAGGAAAACGGATCATCCGAGCCGTTGGCGATTGTCCCCTCGACCGTGATCGGTGCGACCGATGCTGCTAACTACCAGCGCATTTGTCCCGAATGCATTCGTTTTTCGGCGTTTGTGGTCGACGATGACGAGTGCGACCGCGGCGTCCACGGCACCAACGAGCGCATCACCCGCCGCGCCTACCTCCAGGGCGTGCGCTTCCTCATCGCCCTGCTCCACACTCTCTAGCCAAAAAGCAAGCCCTTGGTGCAATGGAGTCAGGTTTGTTTGCACCAATCATTCCGTGCGGGTTATATGCAGGTTTGCCTGCGCACGCTATCATGTATTGGTTAGACCGCAATTATGTACCCCATACGCGAAGGGATGCGCATGTATCTGAAGATCGACATGTTCTAGCTGGGCTTACCTCCGCAGCGGCGCCCCGCGCCCCATCAATTCTGCCGATTTTCACCTTCACGCATATAAAGGAGTCCGTCATGCGCGACAAGCTCGAAAAGATCATCAAGGCCTACGAGGAGCTCGAGAAGAAGCTTTCTGATCCGGCCGTCGCCTCCGATATCAAGGAGTTCACGCGTCTCAACAAAGAGTACGCGCACCAGTCCGACCTCATTGCCGCCTCGCGCGAGTACATCGGCGCGCTCGATGACATCGAGGCCGCCAAGGAAATGCTCCGCGACACGACCGACGCCGACGAGAAGGAGATGCTCCAGATGGACATCTCCGAGAACGAGGAGAAGCTCCCCCAGCTCGAGGAAGACATCAAGTATATGCTCATCCCGAGCGACCCCAACGACGACAAGAACACCATCGTCGAGATTCGCTCCGCCGCCGGTGGCGACGAGGCTGCCATCTTTGCCGGCGACCTGTACAAGATGTATCAGCGCTTCTGCGAGTCGCGCGGCTGGAAGACCACCGTGCTCGACTCTAGCCCCAGCGAGGCCGGCGGCTTTAAGTCCATTGAGTTCAAGGTCGAGGGTGACCGCGTCTACTCCGTTATGAAGTACGAGTCCGGCGTGCACCGTGTCCAGCGCGTCCCCAAGACCGAGTCCCAGGGTCGCATTCAGACCTCCACGGCTACCGTCGCCGTACTTCCCGAGGCCGAGGAGATCGACGTCCAGATCAACCAGTCCGACCTGCGCATCGACACCTACTGCGCCTCCGGCCCTGGCGGTCAGTGCGTTAACACTACCTACTCCGCCGTGCGCATCACCCACCTGCCCACCAACACCGTGGTGCAGTCACAGGAGCAGCGTTCCCAGATCCAGAACCGCGAGGTCTGCATGCAGATGCTGCGTGCCCGTCTGTACGAGATGGAGCTCGAGAAGCAGCAGGCAGAGCTCGGTGCCGAGCGCCAGAGCCAGATCGGCCACGGCAACCGTTCCGAGAAGATCCGCACCTACAACCAGCCCCAGGACCGCGTGACCGATCACCGCATCGGTTTCAACTCCACCTACAACGGCGTCCTTCTGGGCGACCAGCTCGGCACCGTCATCGAGGCGCTCGCCGCCGCCGAGCGTGCCGAGAAGCTGGCGCAGGCCGTTTAAGTTACGGCGTTTTACCAAACGCCGTAACTGCTCGACGCTGCAAACGCCCCTAAGCGGCAATCTGACGTTCAATCGTCGGTCGCGTACCAAAGTACGCTTCCCTCCTCTTTCACGTCACCTTGCTCGCTTAGGGGCGTTTTCGCTGTCCGCCCTCTACCTGCGGCGTTGCCTTGCTCCGGATGCGGCATGCTCAACCTGCGGCGCCTTAGAGGTAGTCATTGGGGACGTTCTTAAATGACTAGGTTGGGTAAATTACTTTTCGAGTTTATTTAATCTTCTTTGTTAGAAATTAAGCTGCCTACCTGCTTAAAGTAATTAACAGTCTTCATCTGCTATTGAAAATATTGCTCGAAAAATCGTCCAAGAAGTCGCGGGGCCCTTTTTGGTGCGTCGCGCGTCAAGCGATGTGGCAAGTTCTTGGTTAGATATTGGTCAGTTTTGGGGCAACCTTGCCAAAAGCTTGACGGATGCAAATCTAGACGTCGGTGAATGAGCACTTTGAGCGAGTCCGGTGCAAAATTCTGGGCTGATTCTCGATAATCGCCTTCAATCGCCCCTTGCCAAGCGCTCGCCTCGCTTACAATCTGCTCCGACATTCGCGCGCCGTCCGGCGCTTAAGAGGGGAGGGCCCCATGGCAAACGAGATCTGGACCATCAAGCGTTGTCTCGAGTGGACCAAGGAGTACCTGGCCGAGCGCGGCGAGGAACATCCCCGTCTTTCTGCCGAATGGCTGCTGTGTGCGGCTACGGGTCTGGCGCGCATTGACCTATATATGCGTATGGACGAGACGCTTAACGCGGCCCAGCTCGAGACCATGCATGCGGCCGTTGTCCGCCGTGCTAAGGGCGAGCCGCTGCAATACATCACGGGCAGCACGCAGTTTCGCATGATCGACGTCGCGTGCGCCCCCGGTGTGCTCATTCCGCGCCCCGAGACCGAGATGCTCGTCGAGGAAGTCCTCAATTATCTGGATGCCGAGGTACTGAGCCCCGAGGCCGCTGCCCGTCAGCGTGTTGAGCTGCCTTGGAACGATGAGGTCGAGCAGGCTCGCAAGGCCGAGGCCGCGCTGGCAGACGAACGGGCGACCGCCGAGCGCCGTGCCGCTAACCTGACGGCTGCCGATGAGGCGGCGCTAGGCGGCGACGTACTGGGCAGTCGTGCCTATGCCGAGGAACTGGCCGACCGCGAGGCCGAGGAAGCCGCCGCGCAGGCAGCAGAAGCCGAAGCCGCGGAAGCCGCCGAGTCCGAGCTCGACGAATACGGCATCGCCATCGAGGGTGCCGGCCAGGAGACGGCTTCAGCTCAGGATGCCGCTGCGCCTGCCCCAGCCGAGCCCTGCACTGCCCGCGTTCTCGAGGTCGGCTGCGGCACGGGCTGCATCTCGCTCTCCCTTGCCTGGGAGCGCCGCGGCCACGTTACCTGCATCGCCACCGATATCGAGCCGCGCGCCATCGATCTGGCCACCAAAAACCGCGACGCCCTCGGCCTCACGGCAGATGAGGTTGCCTTTAGCCTCACCAACCTGGTGAGTTCCATTCCCCGCGAAGAGTGGGGCACCTTTGATGTGCTCGTCTCCAACCCACCTTACATCCCGACCGGCGTCATGCGCTCGCTGCCGCACGAGGTCAAGGACTTTGAGCCCGACCTGGCGCTCGAGGGCGGCGCCGACGGCCTCGATATCTTCCGCCGCCTGCTCAATGCGGCGCCTTACATGCTGCGCGCCGGCGGCCTGTTTGCCTGCGAGCTCTACGAGGGTGCCCTCGATGCCGCGGCCGAGCTCTGTCGCCAGGCAGGCCTTTCGGACGTGCGTATCGTCCACGACCTCACCGATCGCCCCCGCATCGTCCGAGCCATCGTCACCGAGGCCAAACAGCGCCAGTAATATTTATTAACTGGTTAACAAAAATTATAAAGTAGTTTATAATTAGGACGGCTGAAAGAGGTCGGCCCATGCAACCTCCTACCTTTCGGGAAATCATTGCCCTACTCAAGCACGATGGATTCGTGAAGGTCGCGCAAGTCGGTAGTCATGCTAAGTATGTTTCTGGTGACCGTGTTGTCACCGTGAACGGCTCTGGTGGTGATCGACCAAAGAAGGGCACGTGGGCAAGTATTCGTCGCCAAGCTGGATGGTAGTTGGAGGCAAAATGAGGCAGCGATTTACCTATGACTGCGTTCTCATAAAAGAAGACGACGGTTACTGCGCCAGCTTCCCGCAGATTCCCGGCGCCTTTGCCGATGGCGATACGCGCGAAGAAGCGATTGCCCATGCCGCTGAGGCGCTGATGGCGTTTTTGGCCGACGACCTCAACAACGGTTTGACTCCGGCAGGGTACGAACGCTCGGCCGAGGTCGTGGCCCTTTCAGTCGAAATCGACCACGAGGACGCTCGGGAAGCGGCGTGCCGAACATTTAAAGATGCAGCGCTGGACCTCAAAGTCTCCGCTCCGCGGATTACCGCTCTGGTCAAAGCCGGAAAGCTCGATGTTGAACTCGTCGACGGCCGTCGGATGATAACGATAGACAGCATCGAGCGCTACGCCGCCCAAGAGCGCCACGCCGGCAGGCCAAAGAAGTTTGTCGCAGTCCAATAACCCCTCACTTTCACCGACTACTAGAGCCGCTCACCAAACCAACATGCGCTCTGGGCAAATAGGTTGAACGTTTCGTGCGAGAATGCCCCTCAGTAAACAAACTTTCACCAGAGCGTAAGGGGCTGGCATACACATGCAGACGGTCTATCGGGTATACGAGGGAACGCGCGAGCCGCATCGGCTCGCCGTCGAGCGTACGGCCGAGGTGCTCGGCCGCGGCGGCCTGGCCTTGATCCCGACCGAGACCGTCTACGGTGTCGCCGTGGCAGTCAACGCCTTCTCGGACGCCGTGCCCCAAGATACAAGCGAATTCCCATCGTGGCCGCGCGATCCGCAGGTTGCCGTCAACGGTGCCGCAGTCCCTGCGCTCGGTACCGGCTATCGACGTATCTTCACTCTCAAGCAACGTGAACTCACGCAAACCGTTGCTTGGCTGGTCGATGGCGTCGAGGCACTCGACCGCTATGGCGTTGATATCCCGGAAGAGGCCCGCGTGCTTGCCCGACGATGCTGGCCGGGCGCCCTGACTATCGTGGTCAAGGCGGCCCCCTGCGTGCCGACCTTTATGCGCGCCGCCGACGACACGGTGGCACTTCGCGCTTCGGCCTCGCCCGTGGTGCAAGCGCTCATCCGCGCCTGCGGCAGCCCTCTTGCCTGCACCAGCGCCAACACGCATGGCGCGCCCGCGCCGGCAAGTTTTGTCACGGTGGAGGAGCGCATCCTGGAGGGGGTCGATGTGGCCGTCGACGCCGGTGAGACCCCGTGTCGCGACGCCTCAACCATCGTGTCGTTTCAGCACGGCGAGCTCCAGATCCTGCGCCAAGGCGCGCTTCCCGCATCAGAGATCGAACGGGTCCTGTCCGACCCGATGCAATAGAAAGGTGTAAGCGATGTCGTTGAATCTGGGCAGCTTGGGCATGGAAGATGCCTCGTTTAACTTTGGCGGTTCCTACATCATGGCGCTCGACTGCGGCACCACCTCGGTACTTGCGACCATCGTCGACGAGTACGGCTGCATCGTCGCGCAGGCGCGTCGTAGCGTCAAAACCAGCTTCCCGCGCCCCGGTTGGGTGGAGCAGGATCCCACGGAGGTGCTTGCCAGCCAGATCGGCGTGATGATGGAGGTTCAGTTTAAGAGCGGCATCCATTCTGACCGCATCGCCGCCATCGGTATCTCCAACCAGCGCGAGACCACGGTGGTGTGGGACCGCATAAGCGGCCAACCCATCTATAACGCCATCGTGTGGCAATGCCGTCGCACCGCACCTCTGATCGATAAGCTGGTCGAGCAGGGCGCAGAAGGGCTGGTGCGCTCTCGCACGGGACTTACGCTTGACCCGTATTTCTCGGCCTCCAAGGTGCAGTGGATTCTCGACAACGTCGACGGCGCACGCGAGAGCGCGGCGGCGGGCGACCTCATGTTTGGCACTATCGACACCTGGCTCATCTACAACCTCACCGGCGGCCAGGTCTTTGCCACCGACTACACCAATGCCAGCCGCACGGCACTCTTTAATATCCATACGCTCGATTGGGACGACGACCTGCTGGCGCTCTTTGACGTTCCACGTTCCATGATGCCCGAGGTTCGCTGGAGCTCGGGCGACTACGGCCGCGTCGCGAGCGACATCATGACCAACATGCCGCCCATCATGGGCGTGGCGGGTGACCAGCAGGCGTCGCTGTTCGGCCACTGCTGTTTCCGTCCCGGCCAGACCAAAAACACCTATGGCACGGGCTGCTTTATGCTCATGAACACCGGCGACGAGATCGTCGAATCCAAGAATGGCCTGGTCTCCACCATCGGTATCGCTGCGGACGGCAAAGTCAGCTATGCGCTCGAGGGCTCTATTTTTGCCGCCGGTTCAACCATGAACTGGCTTCGCAACAACATGGGCATCATCTCGAGCGTGAGCGAGTCGGCACAACTCGCCGCTTCGATTAGCGACAACGAGGGCTGCTACTTCGTTCCCGCCTTTGCGGGTTTGGGCGCTCCCTGGTGGGATCCGCATGCCCGCGGTATCGTGTGCGGTCTGACCGGCGCCTCGAGCCGTGCGACCATCGTACGTGCCGCCTGCGAATCCATGGCATATCAGAGCTACGACGTGCTGCGCGCCATGGAGCAGGACGTGGGGCTTTCGATCGAGCGCCTGTCTGTCGATGGCGGTGCCTCGCGCAACGAGTTCATCATGCAATTCCAGGCCGACCTGCTGGATATCCCCGTGCTGCAATGCGAGACGGTGGAGACCACGGCAATCGGTGCCGCGTACTTGGCGGGTCTTGCCGTCGGCTATTGGGAAGACCTGGAGGAGCTGGAGCAAAATGCCCAGATCGTTAGGACCTTCCTTCCCCACATGTCCGCCGAGCGCCGCGAGCAAAACCTTGCGGGCTGGTGTGATGCAGTCAGGCGCTCGCTCAGTACCGTACAGTAGGGCTGCGATGGGCTGCTCGATACAACAAACCGCTAAACTTATGCATGGCGTGCGGCGGCAACATTGCTGCGCGCCTTGTCAGCAAGGCCGTTTTGCGGCCGCAACGAAAGGGGCAATCAACCCATGACCGTCACCTACGATGCGTCCCGTGTGACGCTTGTCGATCATCCGCTCGTCCAGCACAAGCTGTCGATCCTGCGCGACAAAAACACCGGCACCAACCAGTTCCGCCAGCTCGTGCGCGAACTCGCGCTTTTTGACGGCTACGAGGCCATGCGCGACCTGCCTATGGAAGACGTCGAGGTCGAGACCCCCATCACTACCGCCACGTTCAAACAGCTCGCCGGCAAGAAACTCGCCATCGTGCCCATTCTGCGTGCGGGCCTTGGCATGGTCGACGGCATTCTCGACCTGGTGCCCTCCGCTCGCGTAGGCCACATCGGTATGGAACGCGACGAGGTCACCCACGAGCCGCATGAGTATTACTGCAAGATGCCCAAGGATATCGACCAGCGCATCTGCCTGGTCGTCGACCCCATGCTTGCCACGGGCGGTTCGGCCGAGATGGCCATCAGCTACCTGCGCGAGCGCGGTGTCAAGGACATCCGCATGCTGTGCATCGTCGCGGCCCCCGAGGGCCTCAAGTCGCTGACTGAGAAGGACCCTGATGTGCATATCTATACCTGCGCTATCGACGACCATCTCAACGAGGCTGCCTACATCGTTCCCGGCCTGGGCGACGCCGGCGATCGCATCTACGGCACGCTCTAGTCGCTGGGCTAAGACGGCCGCGGCTGCAAATAGGAAGAAATGGTGCGCGCGGGCAAGTAGAAGACGCCTGTGCGCACCTTTAGTTAATGGACGTTTTGCCCTGCAGGGTTCGAGAAAAAACGTATTACCGTACCTGCGGCATAAAGAAGGTCTTAAGAAAACGAACAGGTGCGTATTAACCGATGCTTTTTCGGTTGTACTTTAGCGATTGGCTCGTACAATAGTCACCAATGTTTGGCGGGAACTGTTCTGTGAGGCGTTAAAAAAGGAAAGTGAGGACGCCAATGTTTCAGATAGCCGATCTGCTCGCTATCGTTGCAGGCGCCATCGCGGGCGCGGTCGCCTTTCTTCCCTTTGTCTTTACGCTCAAGCCGGTTCTTGACGATAAGCAGAATGCGGACATGCTCAAGGGTATGGTGAGTCTGGCGGTCTCGGCAATCGCTCTGCTCGTCTTTACCTTGGTTGTGTTTGTGTTGTTCGGAGAGGCATTTCGCATGTTCCTCCTGGGCGAGGCGATCGGCTTCGTGGCCTTTATGGCCGCCTGCGCGGTTCGCGTCGCCAAGGCGCTGCGAGATCCTCATGAGGTCGAAAGGTAAGTCGTGGAAATTTTTGAAAAGCTGCCTGATGAGATTAATCATCTGGTCAGCGAGTTCAGCTCCACCCCTGTCGTGGGCGATCTGAGCTGCGGCATCACGCAGTACTCGTTTTGGCTGATCGTCTCCACGATCGTGCTCCTGATCGTCCTGGCCGTGTTCAAGAAGAAGCAGACCCTGGTTCCCAAGGGCTTCTTCGTCAACGGTTTCGAGTACATCATCGAGTACGTCGAGAACGATATCGGCAAGGGCGTCGTGGGTGAGAACTGGAAGAAGCACTTCCCGTTCCTGTGCTCGCTTTTCCTGTTCATCCTGATCAACAACATGATCGGCCTGATCCCGGGAATGAAGCCCGGCACCGGCGCAATCGGCTCCACCGCCGCGCTCGCCATCTTCGCCTTCGTGTACTTCATCTACTACGGATGCAAGGCTCACGGCGTGATCGGCTACATCAAGAGCCTCGCCCCGCAGGGCGTGAGCTTCCCGATGAACGTGCTCGTGTGGGTCGTCGAGCTTTTCTCGACCTTCCTGCGCCTCATCACGCTCGCCGTCCGTCTGTTCTGCAACATGTTCGCAGGACACGTGGTCATGGGCTCGTTCGCCATCATGGCGAGCATGTTCATGCAGCCGCTGCTTCAGCAGGTTTCCGCGGCCCACGCCGTCGGCGCCCTGCCTTCGCTAGCCTGGCTTGCCATCCTCATCCTGATCTATGCGATCGAGCTTGTGGTCGGCGCCATCCAGGCTTACGTCTTCACGGTCCTTACCGCCGTGTATGTCTCCGAGGCAGAGGAGGTCGCGGAGGAGGAGTAGTCTTCCGTTCGCGCCTTAAAGGTAAGGCAATTCGTTAAACCGCCGGTGCCCGTACCCATGGAGCCCGGCAGTTATAAAAAGGTTATCCTGCGTGAAATAAGACACGCACGACAAAGGAGGAATCGTGGGAGTTATCGGTTACGGTCTCGGTGTTATCGGCGCTGGTCTTGCTATCGGCCTGTCTGCTCTGGGTGCTACGGGTGCTATGGCCCGTCAGCCTGAGGTCCAGGGCCGCGTGTTCACCGTCTTCATCATGGGCTCCGCCTTCGGCGAGGCTCTGGCTCTGATCGGCTTCGTTGTCGCGCTGATCGTTAAATAGCACGGAGCGTCAAGTATGAATCTTTCATCCCAGAAGAGCGCGATCGCACTCTCCGCGTCCGCGGCCGCGCTGCTCATGCCGGTTTCCGCGTTCGCTGAGGACGGCGCCGCCGGTGCGGACATCCTCATCCCTAAGATGGCGGAGTTCATCCCGGCGCTTATCGCCTTCCTGATTATCTGGATCGTGCTGGCCAAGGTCGCCCTGCCGGGCATCATGAAAACCATGGAGGAGCGCGGCAAGAAGATCGAGGAGAGCCTCGACGAGGCCGAGAAGACCAAGCAGGAGGCTATCGCCAAGCGCGCTGAGTCCGACTCGATCGTCACCGACGCCCGTCGTCAGGCTGCCGACATCGTTCTCGAGGCCCGTAAGGACGCCGAGTCCGAGCGCGCCCGTATCATCGAGGCTGCTCACAAGGAGGCCGAGGAGATCATCGCCAAGGCCCATACGACCGTCGAGGACGAGCGCAAGTCCATTTACGCCGGTGCCGCGAGCTCCATCGCCGACCTGTCCGTTGCCGTCGCCACCAAGATCGTGGGCGAGGCACTCGAGGACGATGCCGAGCAGAAGAAGCTCATCGAGCGCTACATCCAGGAAGCAGGTAGCCTGAATGCCGACTAGCCGCTATCAGGACAAGGTGCTCGAGACCTACGCGCGCTCCCTTCTGGAAGCCGCTAAGGCCGAGAACCATGTGTTCGAGGACCTCGAGATGATCGAGCGCTTGGCTTCTGCCAGCCCCGAGATCATCGCCGTGCTCGACACCATGTCCAAGCGCGACCAGCTCGACCTTCTTCCCAAGGTGGCAGCTGCCTTTAAGTATGTTGCCGAGGAAGACGAGGATGTAGTGGGCGTGACCGTCACCACGGCGATCCCGCTCGACGACGAGCTGCGTCAAACCATCACTAAGAAATGCGAGCAGGACTTCGGCCGCAAGGTATTCCTTATCGAGCAGGTCGACCCGTCTATCGTGGGCGGCCTGGTGCTCGAGGCCCGCGGCGAGCGTCGTGACATTTCCGTCAAGACGCAGCTGCGCATCGCGCAGGAGACCCTCGCAAACTCTGCTAATTCGTACGGAGGTGAAGCCTAATGTCCGAAACCCTCAATGCCCAGGATATCGCCAAGAAACTGCAGGAGCAGCTCACGAGCCTCTCCGCGACGGTCGATACGCATGAGGTTTCAACGGTCGACGAGGTAGGCGACGGCATCGCGCGCGTCTCCGGCCTCAAGAGCGCCATGGCAGGCGAGCTTCTGGAGTTCAAGAGCTCCGATACCGGTGAGACCGTCTTCGGCCTTGCCCAGAACCTTGACCGCGACGAGGTCGGCGCCGTTCTGTTTGGTGCCGTCGACTCCATCAAGGAAGGCGACGAGTGCCGCACCACTGGCCGCATTATGGATATCCCCGTGAGCCGTGCCATGCTCGGCCGCGTCGTCAATCCGCTCGGCCAACCTATCGACGGCCTGGGTGACATCGTCGCCACGCATCGTCGCCCCATCGAGTTCAAGGCCCCCGGCGTCATCGATCGTACCCCGGTGTGCGAGCCGGTTCAGACCGGTCTGCTCGCTATCGACTCCATGGTGCCTATTGGCCGCGGTCAGCGTGAGCTCATCATCGGCGACCGTAAGACCGGTAAGACCGCCATTGCCATCGACGCTATCCTCAATCAGCGCGGCAAGGGCATGGTCTGCATCTATGTAGCCATCGGCCAGAAGGCCTCCACGGTTGCCAACATCCGCGAGACCCTCGCTCAGCACGGTGCGCTCGACTACACCATCATCGTTTCGGCCACCGCTGCCGATTCCGCCCCTATGCAGTACATCGCGCCTATGGCCGGTGCCGCTATCGGCGAGTTCTTCATGTACAACGGCGAGGACGGCAAGCCCGCCAGCGAGACCAACCCCGGCGGCCACGTGCTCGTCATCTACGACGACCTGTCCAAGCAGGCTGTGGCCTACCGTCAGATGTCGCTGACGCTGCATCGTCCGCCCGGACGCGAGGCCTATCCTGGCGACATCTTCTACCTGCACTCTCGTCTGCTCGAGCGTGCCGTCAAGATGTCCAAGAAGAACGGTTATGGCTCCATGACGGCACTGCCGATCATCGAGACCCAGGACGGCGACGTCTCGGCCTACATTCCGACCAACGTCATTTCCATTACCGATGGTCAGATCTACCTGCAGTCCGAGCTCTTCTTCCAGGGCCAGCGCCCGGCAGTCGACGTGGGCATCTCCGTGTCCCGCGTCGGTGGCGACGCGCAGACCAAGGCTATGAAGCAGGTCGCCGGCAACCTCCGTCTGGACCTCGCTTCCTATCAGGAGCTCGCCGGCTTTACGCAGTTCGGCTCCGACCTCGACGAGGCTACTCAGAAGCAGCTGACCCATGGTGCCCGCATGACCGAGCTCCTGAAGCAGCCGCGCTACAAGCCGTTTGAGGTTGGCGAGCAGATCGTTACGCTGTTCGCTGGCAACGAGGGCTTCCTGGATGACCTGGAGATCGCCGACGTGCTGCCTTTCCGTGCCGAGCTCATCGAGTACATGGACAATGGCTTTGGCTCGCTGCTCGACAAGGTTCGCGCCAAGAAGATCGATGATGACACCAAGGCTGAGCTCTTGCGCGTCATCGGCGACTTCAAGCAGCAGTTCATGGCCAAGCACCATTCGGATGTTTCTGGATCAGAGGAGAACTAAGCCCCATGGCCAACCTTCGCGACATTAAGAAGCGAATCTCCTCGGTTACCACGACCAAGCAGATCACGCGCACGATGGAGATGGTCTCTACGGCCAAGATCCGTCGTGCCCTCGATCGCTCCAAGCAGGCCGAGCCCTATAAGGAGGCGCTGACCGACGTCATGTTGACGGTCGCCGGCGACGCCTCCTGTTCGGGCACCGATCCCATGCTGCAGAAGCATGAGAGCGTCAAGCATGGCCTGATTGTCGTTATTGCCTCGGACCGCGGCCTTGCCGGCGGTTTCAATACGACGGTGGAGCGCACGGCCGAAAAGCTCGCCGCTTCTTGGGCGAACGACGGCATCGAGTGCGAGATCATCGCGTGTGGGCGTAAGCCGGCCACGTATTTCCGTGACCGCGCAAACGTCGTCATGCACTTTGAGGGCAACTCCTCTGAGCCCGATTTCAATCAGGCCCGCATGATCTCCTCTCATATCTGCGATGCGTATCGTGCCGGTGAGCTTGACCGTGTCGAGCTTGTCTACCACCACGCCAAGAACCGCGTGGATCAGGAGCTTCGCGTCGAGCATCTGTTGCCGCTCGACCCCGAGATGATCGCTATGGCCCACGGTCCGCGTAAGAACGAGACCGACGCCCCTAAGCGCATCTCGTCCACGTTCGAGTTCGTGCCCTCTCCCGAGCATGTTCTCGGCAAGCTTGTGCCGTCTTATATCCTGACGGTCATCTACCAGGCTCTGATCGATTCGGCGGCTGCCGAGCAGGGTGCACGCCGCAAGGCCATGCACTCCGCGACGGAAAACGCCACCGCGATCATCTCGACCCTTACCCGCACGTATAGTCGCGTGCGCCAGGCTTCGATCACGACCGAGATTAACGAGATCGTCGGCGGAGCCTCAGCATTGGAGGAACAGTAATGGCTAATAACACCGTAAAGCTTGCGGTCGAGGAAGCCACCAAGAAGACGACTGCCGGTGATGGTCGCATCGTGCGAATCATCGGCCCTGTCGTCGACGTCAAGTTTGACGGCGCGGTGCCCCCGATCTACAACGCGCTCACGGTCGAGGCCGAGACCCCGATCGGTCATCTGAGCACGATCCTCGAGGTCGAGAGCCAGCTTCCGGGCGGCGTCGTCCGCACGGTCGCCATGTCCTCGACCGACGGCCTGCAGCGCGGCCTCATCGCCACCGATACCGGTGAGCCCATGAAGATGCCCGTTGGCCCCAAGACGCTCGGCCGCATTTGGAACGTCATGGGCAAGCCCGTCGACGGCAAGCCCATGCCCGAGGTGGAGGAGTTCTACCCCATCCACCATGCAGCGCCCCGTTTCGACGAGCTCACCACCAAGACCGAGATCTTCGAGACCGGCATCAAGGCCGTCGACCTGCTCGAGCCCTACATCCGTGGCGGCAAGACGGGCCTGTTCGGCGGCGCTGGCGTCGGCAAGACCGTTCTGATTCAGGAGCTCATCAACAACCTCGCCCAGGAGCACGGCGGTACCTCGGTGTTCACCGGCGTCGGCGAGCGTACCCGTGAGGGCACCGACCTGTTCCTCGAGATGAGCGAGTCTGGCGTTATCGACAAGACCTGCTTGGTCTATGGTCAGATGAACGAGCCGCCCGGAGCGCGTCTGCGCATCGGTCTGGCCGGCCTTACCACCGCTGAGTATTTCCGTGATCGCGGCCAGGACGTTCTGCTGTTCATCGACAACATCTTCCGCTTCTCCCAGGCAGGTTCCGAGGTGTCCGCACTGCTCGGCCGTATGCCGTCCGCCGTTGGTTACCAGCCCACGCTGGCAACCGAGATGGGCGACCTCCAGGAGCGCATTACCTCG
>UQAU01000011.1 GCA_900539035.1 uncultured Collinsella sp.
CCGAATGAGTGATTTCCCGAAAATAAATTTTCCTCCCTTATTCATTTGTGGCATAAAAACACCTCCTGAAATTCCGATTTTTCAACAATACAAGCAGGGAATTATTTATCATCTGTATTGTTTTCCTTTTTCTTATGAGTCGAACCCAAGCAAAGAAATGAAGAACCAAGACATAGCCATGCTATAGCCATAGAACTTTCATTTCCACTCGTAAAGCCAATAGCTGACGCTATGAAAAACAGAACTGCTGCAATGTAAAATAATCGAGCGAGCCTACAAACTCGAGCAGGAAATGGCCGTGGTCAGGCGCGACGTTGACGCGCTTTTGCGATGAGCTGGAACGGGAGCTGGCGATCGCGACCTGTATCCCTGCGTTGCCGGCGGCGGTACTCTCACGCCAAACGCTTGCACATTCGGATTGCTACACAACAAATGAAACTTGTTGATGCGGGGCGCGGTTCATTCAGACTCTGCTCCCTCGCTTCGCCCTCAAGAAGCTCGTCGAAGTCTATCCCACCGTGACGGATTCCCCGGTAAAGGCACTGATCATCAGCAGGACAAAGAACACCAGGTAGCTGACACTCAGCGGGTACGCAATGACCAGGAATACGACCCAGCCGACATTGGTTTTACCGTCGGCACGGCGTCGCTCGCGATTGTGGCAGAGCCAAATCGTCACACCAATGGCCACAATCAACAGCACAAGTGCTGCCGCCGCCAGCCCGGCAAGCGCAAACATAACGCCAATGCTCACAGCG
The DNA here is from genome assembly GCA_900539035.1 of uncultured Collinsella sp. Lineage (GTDB taxonomy): Bacteria > Actinomycetota > Coriobacteriia > Coriobacteriales > Coriobacteriaceae > Collinsella. Next base: position 759 of record UQAU01000011.1, read on the forward strand.
ATGACCGGAAGCAGCAGCAAACCGCACCCGCATCCACCCGGACTATATACGGCAGGCTGTCGGCGTCGCCTCATCGCCACGCCACCCCCATCATCTCTGAGCACTACAGTGCAATGGCCTGCTGAACAGGAACGATCTTATCGAGTTCCGGTTCGATCCGCCTTTTCTCGGCCTCAAGGTCAAACGCCACCTGAGCGCGCAGCCAATAACCATCCGTCAGGCCAAAGTAGCGGCAAAGGCGAAGGTCGGTGTCGGCCGTCACGCGACGTTTTCCCAAGACAATCTGCCCGATACGCTGAGCCGGAATCCCAGTCTCTTTCGCAAGGCGATATTGAGAAATGCCCATGGGAACAAGAAACTCCTCTTTGAGAAGCTCACCAGGAGTCACCGGCGACAGCAAATCGGCCGAAGTCTCATCACTTGTGATAATCGACGATTTCGACATTCCAAGCCATCTCCTGTCTCCACTCAAAACAGACCCGATAGCGCTCGTTAACACGGATGCTATATTGACCGGCACGATCGCCCTTCAAAGCTTCCAGGCGGTTGCCCGGTGGAACGCGTAGATCATCAAGCGAAGCACAGACCTGCAGTTGGCGAATCTTCCTCAACGCAACACGCTCAAAGGGCACGAACCTCCTGACCCGCACACCCATGGCAAAGCGTTCGGTATCCTCATCTTTATACGATGCAATCATAGTATCGCCTTACGTTAGTAACGTCAAACGTTTCTATAGACTTACATCTCTATTATATCGTACGTTTGTTCGTGTTTTCTAGAACAAATTGTCCTTCGTGCCTCAGTCAAGCAAAAGCAATCGTTTGTAGACATCGAGGCCTTTGAGTAGGATTTCCTCGTCAAAGAGCATGGTATCGGTGTGAAGGGCGCTCATCGCATAAGCTGAGCAGCCGTCTGCGTCGATCGGGTTTTCTTGCGCCTCTGGCACGCCCGTGCCCAGCAAGAAGAACACGCCCGGCAGATGGCGCTGATAGAACGCGAAATCCTCGGCGATTAGCAGCGGCTCGTCCACGAGCTGCAATTCGGGCAGAGCGGGCGCGATTCGGGCAAACAACTCAGGGTCGTTATCGACCGGTGGATAGCCCTCGGCAAAGTCAAGATCGTACGTGCAACCCGTTGAAGCACACGCTTCATCGAGCACGCGACGTACGCCCTCGCGCGCACGGTCGAACATGTCGTCCGTAAACACACGCAGGCTTCCGGCCACATGGGCCTCCCCCGCCACCGTGTTACAAACCGTACCGGCCTGCAGCAGACCAAACTTACCGATACAGGGCTCGTCGGTGCCCAGCTCGTCCATCAGCTCGCGCTCGGCAACCAAAAACTTTGCTGCCGCCAATGCGGCATCGTGCGACTCCCCAACCGGCACACCATAGGTCTTAGCGATGTGGATGCTCGTACCGTGAATATGGATATGCGTCTCGCTCGAACGCGCCAGCAGCGGGCCGGAACAGCTCGCCAATGTGTTCGCAGTCAGATCGGGCCACACGTGAAAGCCAAAAATGCGGTCGACCCCGTAGCGCTCGAACACACCGCTCTCGCAAACTGTCTTGGCGCCACCAGTCGTCTCCTCGGCAGGCTGGAACACAAAGAGCACGTTGCGCTTGATGGCACCTGGCTGCTCACGAATCGTGCGATCGACAAAGGTTGCCGCCGCAAGTGCCATGGCCATGTGTCCATCGTGTCCGCAAGCGTGCATCTTTCCGGGATGCGTCGAGGCAAAGGCCGCACCCGTCGCCTCCGCGATGGGCAGTGCGTCCATATCGGCGCGAATCGCCGTGGCATGCGCGGCGCCCGTGCCAGCGTCGAAGAAAGCACAAACACAGCTGGGGCAGGGATGGGTCACTTCACAGGCAAGCGAAGCGAGCACGCCCTCGATATAGGCTATGGTTTGAGGAAGATCGAAATCGAGCTCCGGAATGCGATGCAGGTCGCGACGATAGCGACGAAGTTCTTGGAGCTCGGTCATAAAGGATCCTTTCATGGGGCATATCCATTCACACAATATTGTGATGCAGAATTGTGACGCCCTTGTTTCTAGCATATCCCTGCATTTTTTAAACGTTATATACGAATACTCTTGTTTGGTAAAGTGCAACGTGGTAGGGTCGTTACCACTTGATAGAGGCGCGGGCACGAAGAGCCGCGGGCGAGCCGGCAGGCTTTGACCCCGCGGGGAGGCGAAACCCGCCGAACTGGGTTTTCAGGCACGAACAACCTGGTGGGCCTGCGGGAAACACCCGCAGGACTGTCTGCAGCAATGCGGGAGCGCTATCCGGACATTGGGTCCACGCTATGCGGATTCGATGCGCAGATGGCGCCGTCTGGATAGCGAGGTTTACGGGACATGGCATTGACCCCCAACGAGGCATATGCGGCCAAGCAGCCGTTTGTGGACAAGGAGACACTCGAGCATATCGTCGAGCAGTTCCCCACGCCGTTTCATCTATACGACGAGGCGGGCATCCGCCGCAACATGCAAGAAGTGCGCGACGCCTTTGCATGGAACCCGGGCTTTAAGGAATACTTTGCCGTCAAGGCCAACCCCAACCCGGCGCTCATCTCCATTCTCAACGAATACGGCTGCGGCTGCGATTGCTCGAGCTATACCGAGCTCATGATCGCCCGATCGCTGGGTATCACGGGACACGACATCATGTTCTCGTCCAACGACACGCCGGCTGCCGACTTTGAGCTCGCCGACAAGCTGGGTGCCATCGTCAACTTTGACGACATCAGCCACATTGAGTTCTTTGAGCGTGTTGCGGGGCCCATCCCCAAGACAGTCAGCTGCCGCTTTAATCCAGGCGGCCTGTTCCAGCTCTCCAACGGCATCATGGACAACCCGGGCGACTCCAAATATGGCATGACCACCGAGCAGCTCTTCGAGGCCTTCCGCATGCTCAAGGCCAAGGGCGCCGAAAACTTTGGCATCCACGCATTCCTTGCCAGCAACACCGTCACCAACGACTACTACCCCAAGCTCGCGCGTATCCTCTTTGAGCTTGCCGTGCGCTTGGAGCGCGAGACCGACGCGCATGTCGCCTTCATCAATCTGTCCGGCGGCGTCGGCATCCCCTATCTGCCCGAGCAGCAGGCCAACGACATTCACGCCATCGGCGAGGGAGTACACGCGGCATACGACGAGATCCTGGTTCCCGCCGGCATGGGCGATGTGACCATCTGCACCGAGATGGGCCGCTTTATGATGGGCCCCTACGGCTGTCTGGTCACCAAGGCCATCCACGAGAAGCAGATCTACAAGGACTATATCGGTGTCGATGCAAGCGCCGTCGATTTGATTCGCCCTGCCATGTATGGCGCCTACCACCACATTACGGTGATGGGTCAGCCGGGCGGCGGCGACAAGGCCACGGCGCCCGTCACGAACACCTATGACATCACGGGCAACCTATGCGAGAACAACGACAAGTTCGCTATCGATCGCAAGCTGCCGCATATCGACATGGGTGACCTGCTTGTAATCCACGATACCGGTGCGCATGGCTACTCCATGGGCTACAACTACAACGGACGGCTGCGCTCGGCCGAGGTCCTGCTGCGCCCCGATGGCGCGGCCGACCTCATCCGCCGTGCCGAGCGCCCGGGCGATTACTTTGCCACGCTCGACGTGCTGCCGTGCGGCCGAGAGCTGCTGGCCAAGTCGCGCGCCGAAAGTGCCCGCCGTCGCGCCGAAGACGAGCGCCTGGCAGTCGCAGCTCAATGGAACAAACGCATCCAGATCGCGGAGGCGAAGGAGAAGAACATGGACATCCGCAATCTCGAGGGCTCAATCGTCGCCCTGGTTACGCCGTTTAAAAAGGACGGCAGTGTCGACTTTGACGCGCTCGAGCGCCTTATCGATTTCCACTTGCAAAATGGCACCGACGCCATTCTCACCCTGGGCACCACCGGCGAGAGCGCCACGATGACCGATGACGAGGACAACTCCGTCGTCGCCGCCGTGGTCAAGCATGTTGCAGGACGCGTCCCCGTCATCGCCGGCTCGGGCTCCAACTCCACGCAGACCATGCTCACCAAGTCGCTTACTTACCAGGGCTTGGGAGCCGACGGCCTGCTGCTCATTACCCCCTACTACAACAAGTCCAACGAAGAGGGCATCTACCAGCACTTTAAGACCGTCGCCGATGCCGTTGATATCCCCTGCATCCTGTACAACATCCCCGGCCGCTGCGGCTGCGGCATCAGCGAGCGCAACGTAGAGCGCTTGGCCGCGCACCCCAACATCATGGGCATTAAGGAGGCCTCGGGCAACGTCGCCTACGCTGCCAAGATCGCCCACCTGCTGTCCGACGATTTCCGCATGTACTCGGGCGAGGACGCGCTCACCGTGCCGCTCATGAGCCTGGGCGCTTCGGGCACCATCAGCGTGTGGGCCGACGTTCAGCCGCAGCTCGTGCACGACATGTGCCGCGCCTATCTGGACGGCGACGTGGAGCGCGCCCGCGATATCCAGATTGCCGGTCAGCCGCTCATCAACGCCCTTTTTAGTGAGGTCAACCCCATCCCCGTTAAGGAAGCGCTCGCCCAGATGGGTATGATCGAGGCAAACTACCGCATGCCGCTGTGCCCCATGGCAGACGACACGCGCTCCGCACTTACCGATGCTCTGAAGGGAGCTGGTCTGCTTGATTAAGACCGTCATTATGGGAACGGGCCGCATGGGCTCGCTCATCCGCACCACCGCCGAGGGCGTTGTCGACGCCGCCGGTCAACCCGTTTTTGATATCGTGGCCCAGATTGGCTTCGATTTGAGCGAGCTCGAGAACGCACCGGCTGCCGATGTGATTATCGACTTCTCGAACGTCGTGACCTGCGATGCCGTCGTCGCCTATGTCGAGCGCACGGGCGCCGCACTCGTTTCCGGCACCACGGGCTATTCACCTGAGCAGATGGACCGCCTGCGTGAGCTGGGCCAGAACACCCGCGTTATGCACTCGGGCAATTACTCCATCGGCATCGCAGCCCTGCGTCATCTAGTGGCCCAGGCCACACGCGAGCTGCCCGGCTTTGACTGCGAGATCGTCGAGACGCACCACAACCAAAAGGTCGACGCCCCGAGCGGCACCGCCAAGCTACTGCTCGACGCCGTCGTCGAAGCTGAACCCGAGGCAGGCTACCACCCCGTCTATGGCCGCGAGGGCATGTGCGGCGCGCGTGGCCCCAAGGAGATCGGAATGCACTCGCTGCGCGGCGGCACCGTCGCCGGCGTACACGAGGTTAGTTTCTTTGGCCAGGACGAGGAGGTCACGCTCACCCACCGCGCCACGAGCCGTCAGATCTTTGTCAACGGCGCCTTGGCAGCCGCGCAGAAGCTCGTCACCCGCGAACCCGGCTTCTATACGTTCGACCAGATCATGTTTGCCTAACCGGGTATCAACCGAATCCACCCAAAGGAGAGATAGCAAATGAGCAACGCAGCCGAGATGGATGCACAGGAGATTATCAACTACATCGCCACCGCGCCCAAAAAGACGCCCGTCAAGCTGTACGTGCGCGAGAAGCCGGGCATGAAGGTTGCCTGGGGCAACGCACATGTCTACGGCGGTCGTCGTGGCAAGACCGTCTTTGGCGACTGGGATGAGCTTAAGGCCATCCTCGATGCCAATGCCGATTCCATCGATTACTACGACGTTGAAAACGATTGCCGCAACTCCGCCGTGCCCATGCTCGACCTTAAGGGCATCAACGCCCGCATCGAGCCGGGCGCGATCATCCGCGACCGCGTCGAGATCGGCGACCGTGCCGTCATCATGATGGGCGCCATCATCAACATCGGCTCCGTTATCGGCGAGGGTTCCATGATCGATATGGGCGCCGTGCTGGGCGGTCGCGCCACCGTGGGCAAGAACTGCCACATCGGCGCCGGCACCGTGCTGGCAGGCGTTGTGGAGCCCGCCAGCGCCACGCCCGTCATCATCGAGGACGATGTCATGATCGGCGCAAACGCCGTGGTCCTGGAAGGCGTGCGCGTGGGCAAGGGCGCTGTCGTTGCCGCCGGCGCCGTGTGCGTCGAGGACGTCCCCGCCGGCGCCGTCGTGGCCGGTGTCCCCGCCCGCGTCATCAAGATGCGCGACGAGAAGACCGACAGCAAGACCGGCCTGGAAGAGGGCTTACGTCAACTTTAATAGTTACGCGGTTTTGACAAACCGCGTTTTCGCTGACTTATGCTCAACCTGCGGGGCAATTCATCCCCAAACAAGAAGGCCGAAGCCCCAAAGAGCTTCGGCCTTTGCTTTCTCGCTGTAGACGTAACGCAACTTATCGATTCTCGATGCTGCCGATATTCTTGAGTTCGATGGAGATGAGGCCGTTGGGCTCATTGACGAACTCAATGTACTCGGAATTCGAACCCATCTCGGCCGGGAAGCTGATCTCGATACCCGTGTCGGTACGAATCTTATGATTGCGCACGGCCGCGCGCTCGACCTGCTTGCGCTCCACGGGCACACGCTCAGGCACCTTCTCCTCGGTCAGCGCCGCACGCACGCTCTCCTTGATAACCGGCTCGTCCTCAAAGACCTCATCGACGATATCCCAAGGCGGCAGCTCCTCGTCATCCTCGACCTTCTCGGCCACAGCGGCCTTAACCTTGGCGAGCGCCACGGCCGTGTTGGCACCGTGCTCCTCGGCGACTTCCTCGACCACACGCGTCACGGTGTCGATGACCTCCTTGCCCGATACGCCCGTGTCGCACTGCAGCAGGCCATCGGGGATAAGCATACGGTCCTCGCCGGCGATCTTGCGTTTCTTGTCCACATAGCCGATCTCCATGGTGCTCGCGCGCACGATGGCATAGCTCGGCACCTTTTGCGAGGGGTTCGGCAGAATGGCGTAGTGGCGCGCGATGTCGTTGCGCACCTCCCCCTCCTCGCGGCCCACTTCGTGCATAAAAGCCTGCTTGGAGCCCAGCAGCATCACGGCAAACCAGCGGGCATCCTCATCGTCGTCAAAATCAGCCACGAGCACGTCGGTGGACTCGGCTTTCTCGGCTTTGGTGAGCTCGGAGGAAATAAACTCCGCAATCTGCTGCGACAGGTCCACGAACTCGCGCTCGCCAAAGAAATAGCCCTTGAGCTCGCCGCCAAACGCAGAGTTCTCGGCAAACGTGGCGCGTTTATTGTCGACCGAGGTTCGTGCGCGACGCAGGTGCGTGGTCACGAAGTTGCGCACGGTACGACTCTCGATATCGAGCTCGCGCTGACTCATGACGTTGACGGCAGAGTCAAAGTCCAGGATATGCAGAATCGCGTGATTGATTTTCATATACGGCATTCCGTTCTAGATCGATTTCGGCACGAACAAGTATAGCGGTCGAACCCGCCCCAGGCGCATCGAAGATTGGTGCATCGGGGACAGGTCGCTTGGCACCAATGGCTAGCGCAGGAGCTCGGACTGCCAAGCCTCGAGCTGTTCTGCCAAACTCTTGCCGGCAGCGGGCATGTCAATCTGGGGTCGTTTGGGCAACAGTGCGCATTTAAGGATTGCCACGATGGTCTGCGAGACAAAGCGTCGCGTATCCTTGTCAAAGCCTTGCGCAGCCTGGAGCATCACGGGCAGGCTCTCGCGCAGATTCCCAGCGATATCCGCAAACCGCTCAGCACCCGTAGCCTCAAACACGGAGAACAACGCATCTACAAAACGCTCGCGCTCGCTAGGCGACACTGCAAGCAGCATCTCGCGAATAGAGCCATCAACGTATCGAGCACCGGCGGACAGGCGCTCACAGTACACGAAGTCGCGACCATCAACCACCCAGCTAAAGGGATTGTGCTGCAGCAGGCTGAACTCGGTGCTCTCAACGATGGCATAGTCCTCCTGTGTCTCGAACATCATGCCAAAGATCGACGACCGAGGTAGTGTCTTGTCGATTCGACGTGAAAGATCGGCAAAGGCGTTGCCGTTCAGAAACTCCTCGACGAAGCCCGGACCATCATGGGAATACGCCCGTTCGATTCGCTTACGGGCGACATCGGAGCACATCGCCGCACCGTACACCGCAAGGTTTCCACCCTTGGAATGACCTCCGCACAAAAGCGGCCCGTCAATCGCATCCGCCGCCTCGTCCACATAACGCGCCGCGGATTCCTGGGCCGGCACAGGACACCGGAACGCCATGTCAAAGTCCTCTTTCCAGCCCACAATCGTGCTGTCGGTCCCCCGGAAGGAAAGATAGCTAAACCCCGCCGGAAACCGGAACGCCATGGCTGCAAACTGCTCTGTTGTCTCGGCATCACTCACGCTACGATAGCCGCAAACACGAACGCCACGGTAGCGAGGGCTTGCTGCCACAGCCTCCAACAGGGCACGGCTCCCCTCCGGATCCCACAGGTCGCCAATCATGTCTTGGTAGCACTCGGCGCGCAGCAGCTCGCGTACGTCTAGGCCCTGCCAGTTCGTCAGCTCCGCCATATCACCCGGCAAACGCAAATAGGACAACCACGCAAAGACCAGGCTATCCACCGCGCAGAACGGCCGCTCCTCAAACGAATCAAATGCCGTCTGGGCATAAGTCAAAAAATTAGGCGAATCCGACATGGCCCTCCCATCAACTATGGTGCATTGGGGTCAGGTTACTTACACCAAAAAGGCGCCCGGACCGTGTGGCCCGGACGCCTTTCATTGTAGCCTGTTGCCCAAAAGAGCTTGATTTAGCAGGAGAAGTCGACGCTGTCGATGATGTCCTTGAGGGCCTTGGCGGAGGCGGTGAGCTCATGCTGCTCGTCATCGTTCAGCGGCACGGGGACGCGGCAGACAACGCCATCGCGGCCAACAACGGTCGGCATGGAGATGGCCAGATCGGACAGGCCGTACTCGCCCACCATAAGCGAGGAGACGGGCAGAACGGTCTGCTCATCGCGCATGACGGCAGTGCAGATGCGCTTAACGGCCATGGCGACGCCATAGTAGGTGGCGTGCTTCTTCTCGATGATGGTGTAGGCGGAGTTCTTGACGTCCTCGGCGATGCGCTTCTCGGCGGTCTCATGCTCCAGGTGGCCGTGAAGCTCGCAGAAGGTGTTCAGTGGAACGCCGGCAACCTGAGCGCTGGACCAAGCGACAAACTCGGAGTCGCCGTGCTCACCCATGACATAGGCCTGGACATCGCGCGGGTCAACCTCGACGTGGGCACCAAGCATCTGCTGCAGACGGCCGGTGTCGAGCACGGTACCGGAGCCGATGACATGGCCCTCGGGCAGGCCGGACATCTTGATGGCGGCATAGGTCAGAACATCGACCGGGTTGGAGACGATTAGCAGAATGCCGTCGAAGCCGGACTTCTTAATCTCGGGGATAATGGACTTAAAGATGTTTACGTTCTTGTTGACCAAGTCCAGGCGGGTCTCACCGGGCTTCTGGGCAGCGCCAGCGGTGACGACGATCATGGCGGCGTCGGCGACATCGGAATAATCGCCGGCGTAGATCTTCATCGGCTCGGCAAACGTCATGCCGTGCGCGATATCCAGGGCCTCACCCTCGGCACGGTTCTTGTCCACGTCGATGAGGACCATCTCGGAGAACAGACCACTCTGCATCAGTGCGAACGCCGAAGACGAACCGACGAAGCCGCAGCCGACAATAGCGACCTTCTTCTCGTTAACCATTAGAAACTCCCATCTCTCTCCACAAACAAGCCGCCCGGGAACGACCCGAGCGGCTTGCCGTAATCCCAATACATCCAATCGGGACTTTGATTATGCCCCTATTCGCAGCCAAAAATCGACCGTTTACCGAAATTGTTTGCAGAATTCGTAAAATAACTGCACGAAATCGATTTCGAGCTATTGACGAGTCGAAATAGGTTCTAATACAGGCCCGCCTCGCGAATGGCCTCGACAGCCAAAGCGATCTGATCGGGCGGCAGGACCAGTGCCATACGCACGTGCCCCTCGCCCGAAGGGCCAAAGCTCGCGCCCGGCGTCACCACAACGCCGGCCTTCTCCATAAGCTCCTCGCAAAACGCCATGGAATCGGTGCGACCACCGGGAAGCTTGGCCCACACAAACATAGAGCCATGCGCGTTGGGACGCTCCCAGCCCAGGCCCTCAAGACCGTCGCACAGGGCATCGCGGCGTTCCTGGTACTTCAGACGCTGCGCCTCGACCTCATCGCGCGGACCGTTCAGGCAGGCGATGGCGGCCTTCTGGATCGGGAAGAACATACCAAAGTCGATCTGGCCGCGCAGCTTGGCAAAGGCCGAGACCACATCCTCGCGACCGACCAAAAAGCCGATGCGGGCACCGGTGACGTTAAACGACTTGGAAAGCGAGAAGAACTCCACGCCCACCTCAAGCGCACCGGGATACTGCAAGAAGCTGCCGCCGGGCTCGCCGTCAAACACGATGTCGGAGTACGCGTTGTCATGAACGATCAACAGATCATGCTCGCGGGCAAAGGCGATAATCTCCTCGTAGACCTCGGGCGTGCCCACCGAGCCGACCGGGTTCGCGGGCAGCGACACGATCATATACTTGGCACGATCGGCCACCTCGGGATCGATACCCGCCACATAGGGCAGGTAATTATGCTCGGCAACCAGCGGATAGTATTCGAGCTTGGCATCGGCGATCTTGGCACCCGCCTCAAAGACCGGGTAGCACGGATCGGGAACCAGAATGGTGTCACCCGGATCGAGCAGGGCCAGGCCCAAATGGCCCACGCCCTCCTGCGTACCGTTGCACGACTGCACCATGGACGGCGTAATGCCCGAAACGCCAAAGCGACGCTCATAGTAATCGCACACGGCTTGCTTGAGTTCGGGCAGGTCGCGCAGGGCATACTTCCACATCTCGGGATCTTGGGCTGCCTGCGTGAGCGCCTCGACCACGTGGTCGTACGGCTTAAAGTCGGGCGTGCCCACGCTCATGTTGTAAATGGTCTTTCCCTGAGCCTTCAGCGCGAGAAGCTTGTTGTTGAGCGAGGCGAAGACCTCCGCGCCAAAGCGGTCGAGACGCTGCGATGCCTGCATGGTGCCACCTTTCGATATGAAAAACGCGGCGCTCCGACAAGAGCGCCGCGCGATACGGGCCATCAGATTGCAAAAGTGTAACGCTTGCAACCCCCGTATTGGTTCAATTTAGCCAACCTTAGTCAACTGGATTGAGCGCGTCGATCTGCGCAAGCCACAGACGCGAGCTAGCGTCACTCGGCATACGCCAATCGCCGCGCGGGCTGAGCGTCACCGAGCCCACCTTGGGACCATCGGGCAGGCAGCTGCGCTTAAACTGCTGGGCAAAGAAGCGACGGTAGAACGTACGTAGCCACGTGTGGACAGTCTTGGCGTCGTAGACGCCCTCGAAGCTCTTGAGCGCCATGCGGTAGATCTTGCCCGGCTCAAAGCCAAAACGCAGCAGGTAGTAGAGGAAGTAGTCGTGCAGCTCGTACGGGCCCACCAAATCCTCGGTCTTCTGCGCAATCTCGCCGTCGCCTGTGGGCGGCAGAAGCTCGGGGGACACCGGCGTATCGAGGATATCGAGCAAGACCTCGGCAATGCGCCCGCCAAAGACATCGGCGGCATAGCGTACCAGATGGCGCACAAGCGTCTTGGGCACGCTCGCGTTGACGGCGTACATGCTCATGTGGTCGCCGTTATAGGTAGCCCAGCCGAGCGCCAGCTCCGACAGGTCGCCCGTGCCAATGACAAAACCGCCAGCCTGGTTGGCCAGATCCATCAGAATCTGCGTACGCTCGCGCGCCTGGCTGTTCTCGTAGGTCACGTCCTGCACGGCCGGATCATGCTCAATGTCCTTGAAGTGCTGTTCCACAGCCGCGTGGATCGAAACCTCGCGGAAGCTCACACCTAGGTCGCGAGCGAGCGACTCGGCATTCGACTTGGTGCGATGCGTCGTGCCGAAGCCGGGCATGGACACGGCTGTGATACCAGTGCGCGGCAGCCCCAGTGCATCGAAGGCACGCACGGTCACAAGCAGCGCTAGCGTGGAGTCCAAGCCGCCCGAAAGGCCGATAACCGCAGCCTTGGTACCCGTGTGGGCAAGGCGGGTCTTGAGGCCCGCAGTCTGCAGATCGAGGATCGTCTCGCAGCGCTCGGCCAAGTCGCCGTGGTCGGCCGGCACAAAGGGCGCGCGCGGGAAAACGCGGTCGATATCGCAGGCATCGCGCAGGACAGGTTCTTCGGCCAGCACGCCCTCAAACGAAAACTCAACGGTCGTGGCCTCCGGCGCATCGTCCGCGCGCGTCCACGTCGTCGAGCGACGGCGCTCGGCAACCAGACGGTCAAGATCGACATCGGCGACGGCCATATCGCAGGTAAGCAGTTTGGTCGCGGCGAGCTTCGAACCGTTTTCGTAGACGAGGTTCTCGCCTGCAAAGACCATGTCGGTCGTGGACTCGCCCTCGCTCGCGTCCGCATAGGCATAGGCGCAGTACAGGCGTGCGCTCTGGTTAGAGATGAGGCTGCGGCGATAGTCTGCCTTACCGATGATTTCGTCCGAAGCCGACGGGTTGAGAATCACCGTCGCACCGGCAAGCGCCATCTCGGTCGAAGGCGGCGCCGGCACCCACAGGTCCTCACAGACCTCAATGCCCAGCACCATATCCTCGGCACCCTCATCACAGCAACGGTAGATAAGCCCCGAACCCAGCGGAACCGGACCCTGACCGGCAAATTCAACCCACACGGGATCCGCAGGCGCCGGAGCAAACCAGCGACGCTCATAGAACTCGCCATAGTTGGGCAGATACTTCTTGGCCGTGAGGCCCAAAAGCTCGCCCGCACAGCACACGGCCGCGCAGTTGTAGATATTTTCAGCCACCGCAACGGGCAAGCCAACGGTAAAGACGATCGGCAGCTCACGGGTTTCATCGAGTATGTGCACCAGCGCTGCTTCGCAGGCATGCAGCAGCGTGCGGTTATGGAACAGGTCGGCCGCGGTATAGCCGGTCAGGTTAAGCTCGGGCAGCACCAGCGCGCGAACGCCGCGCTCGGTAGCCTCGCGAACAGCCGCCAGCGCAACCTCGGCATTGCCCTCGACATCGGCCACGCGAATCCGCGGCGAGGCCGCCGCCACACGCAAAAAGCCATCAGACTGAGAAAGGTGAAGATTCATAAGAATGCTCCCGTGCGTAGACGCCATTCACAACAATTAGCAAGTCCTATTGTAGTTCAACCGCCGAGTGGAACCGCATCCCACCAACTTGGTGAGCAATTGATGAGTTGATGGTATCTGTTAAATGTCACGTACGATTCACATCTGGTGGGTACCCTGATGGCTACACGAAACGAAGCAGATTTACACCGGGAGGACCCCGTATGACAACCAAGTACACCGACGCGCCGCGCACGCGCGTCATGACGCCGGCATCGCTCAACAACGGCGTGCACGAGAACCATTCCATCGGACAGACCATGGCCATCGCGCCCAAAAAGGGCCTGTTCGACGACATTTCCATTCCCCAGATCATCGCCGGCGCCGCAGCTGCCGCCACGAGCGTGGCGCTTGCTTCAAAGATCGGCATTGCCGGCTCGGTGATTGGTGCCGCTGTGAGCTCAGTCATCACCGTTGTGTCCTCGCAGGTCTACCGCCACTTTATCTCTGCCAGCGCCGAAGCAATCAAGGGCACGCATGCCGCTGTCGACTACCCTGCCGGCGCCTACGAGCCCGTTGAGCCCGATGTCGAGGAGCACCTAGGTGGCGCCGCGACCACGCAGGAGATGCGCCAGGTTGCGGGACGCGCGACCACGGCGCGCGTCGCCCCCAACAGCCTGCGCGCCAAGGCGGCGGCAGAGCGCAGCCAGACGCAAAAGAAGGTCATCGTCTTCTCGATCGCCATCGCCATCGTCGCGGTCATCGCCTGCGCTGGCGCCATCCTTATCACCACTGCCGGTGAGGGTCTGGGCGAGCGCCCCGAGCCAATCCTTTCGTCGCGCACGACCGAGAGCGATGCAAATGGCAACACCCAGTCGCAAGATCAGCAGACACAGGCGGACGGCACGCAAGACAGTTCCACCTCTGCCGATTCGTCCTCGAACACCCAAAACCAATCGCAGGGCACCGATTCCTCTACGGCCAACAGTAGCACGCCGTCCGGCACGACCGACTCAAGTCAAACGACTGACGGTTCGCAGCCGAGCACGGGCAGCCAGACGAGTGACACCACGTCGGGAACGGGCACAGCAGACAGCAGCAACACCAACGGCTCGAACAGCTCGAGCGGAACTGCGTCCGGCACGGCATCTGACAACTCGAGCCAAGGCACGGCATCGAGCAACTAAGCACATTTGTCTCTCATAGATAACCGACCTGTACAACGGGCGCGAATCGAAAGCGGTTCGCGCCCGTTTGCCTTGGGCGCCGCCATGGCGAACGCCATGCGATGGTAAGATGCTTTACATGTGTAAAGAGGAGATTTGCCATGAGCAAGACAATAGTTAGGCCCACGCTTTCGCTGGGCAACCACATCTATCTGTATCGCCTGCTGCGCGACGCAATCGGATGCGGCAAGCAAACGTTTATGACGCAGGTCGAGGAGGCACTCGCCGCTGGTGATATGGCCGCTTATGACCTGGGCTTCGAGTCCACGCGCGAGCTGCTCGAGGAGCTCGACGACTGCATTAAGCTGACCGTCTTTAAGGGCGGTCGCCTGTATGCCACCGTCATCGCCAACGAGGCTTGGGATGCCGCCCTTGCCAAGGGCGAGGACAAGCCCAAGGCTGCCAAGGGAGCCAAGCAGTCCTACAAAAAGAAGAAACGCGGTGAGAAGGGCCTCAAGGCCGTGCGCCCCAAGCACGTTAAGCGCACCGAGCCAGAAACCATGGTTGAAGCCGCGCCGGAACCCGAGCTCGAGACAGAGGTCGAAGTCGCTATTGAGGTAACGGCAGAAGCCGAAACCGAAATCGCCGCCACGACCGATCCCAAAGTCATATCCGAGCAGGAAGCCACTGTGGAGCTCAATGAAGCGCCCAAGTCGACAACCAAAGAAGCTGCTGACCAACCCGAGACGCCTGCGTTCCAAAACAGCGATGTCTTTGGCAACGAGGCCGAGGACGATCAGTCCGACGAGCCCGACGATCAAGACGCTTCCGAGTCGGCGCCGGAGCCCGAGACGCCGCAGCCCGCCATCTCGCTCACGGTCGTCTATGACCCCGAGAACGCCAACGCCGGCATCACCACCATGGCATCCACGCCCATCGAGGTAAAGTCGAGCGTCGAGTATCAGAGCGCTCCGCAAGTCGAGCTCGACACCGCGACCGCAGACGCACCCGCCATCGTCGAGCCCGCAGATTCCGCGGCGATGCCGAAAGCGGGCACCGAATCAGTACTCAGCACCGAACCCGCGCCCGTCATCGAGGTGGCGCCCGTCAATGAGCAGACCTCCGCACCGGCGATGGTACCGGCCCCCGCGCCCGCAGCACCGATCATCCCCGAGGACTTCCCCGTCGATTTCGCAACCGAGGTCTTCTGCCCCGGTCCGTTGCTACACCAGCTGTCGACCTATCTCCCCTACGGCGCCGATACCCTCGGCATCGTCGGCGAGTACTACTGGATCGCCCGCGAGCGCGGTACCATCGAGGCCGCGCGAAACCGCGCAAGCTTCCCCCTGCGCTACACGCAGGCCGGCGAGCGCCGCGAGGTTACCGTGCGCATCCGCCGCAACACCACCGGTGGCCTCGGATCCACCTGGGCCATCGATAAAGTCGAAGAACCCGAGCAGTAACGACAAACGGCTCAAATCCAAATCAGGATTTGAGCCGTTTTTATTTGTTGATGTTGCGTAACCAACAGCGAGCGGGCCGCAAGTGCCCCAGGTTGCCGTGAAAGAGGAGCGACGCGTACTTCGGTACGCGAGCGACGGCTTGAACGGCAAGATGGGGTGCTTGCGACCCGCGCAGCGTCGAGCAGTTACGCGGTTTGGAAAACCGCGTAACGATCTAGTCGCGCGTCAGCTTACGGTGGATACGATGCGGCTGGGCCGCGTCCTCGCCCAGGCGCTCGATGCGGTTGGCCTGATAGGCCTCGAAGTTGCCCTCGAACCAATACCAGTTGCCCGGGTTCTCGTCGGTGCCTTCCCACGCCAGAATGTGCGTGGCGACGCGGTCCAGGAACATACGGTCATGGCTAATGACCACCGAGCAGCCCGGGAACTCGAGCAGCGCCGCTTCGAGCGAGGACAGCGTCTCGACGTCGAGGTCGTTCGTAGGCTCGTCGAGGAGCAGCAGGTTGCCGCCCTGCTTGAGCGTGAGCGCCAAGTTCAGACGGTTGCGCTCGCCACCGGAGAGCACGCCGGCGCGCTTCTGCTGGTCCTGGCCCTTAAAGCCAAAACTCGCCACATAAGCGCGGCTCGGAACCTCGGTCTCGCCGACCATCATATGGTCCAGGCCGTCCGAGACGACCTCCCACAGGTTCTTGTCGGGGTCGATGCCAGAACGGTTCTGATCGACATAGGAGATCTTGACGGTCTCGCCCACCTCGAGCTCGCCCGAAGTCAGCGACTCCAGGCCCACGATGGTCTTGAACAGCGTGGTCTTGCCCACACCGTTGGGGCCGATGACGCCCACAATGCCGTTGCGCGGCAGGGTGAACGATAGGTCGTCGATGAGCACGCGACCGTCGAATTCCTTGTGCAGGTGATGGGCCTCGAGCACCTTGTTACCCAGACGCGGTCCAACGGGAATGCGGATGTCGGTCCAGTCGAGCTTCTGGCTTGCGCGGGCCTCGGCCTCCATCTCCTCATAGCGAGCCAGACGGGCCTTGTTCTTGGCCTGACGGGCCTTGGGCGAGCTGCGCACCCACTCGAGCTCGGCCTCCATGCGCTTGGCGAGCTTGGCGTCGCGGTTGCCCTGCGCCTCGATACGGGCGGCCTTGGTCTCCAGATACGTGGAGTAGTTGCCCTTGTAGGGATAAAGGTGACCGCGGTCGACCTCGCAGATCCACTCGGCAACGTTATCCAGGAAGTAGCGATCGTGTGTGACGGCAAGCACCGCGCCCTGGTAGTTGTGCAGGAAGTGCTCGAGCCACAGGATCGACTCGGCGTCCAGGTGGTTCGTGGGCTCGTCGAGCAGCAGCAGGTCGGGAGCCTCGAGCAGCAGCTTGCACAGGGCCACGCGGCGGCGCTCGCCGCCGGAAAGCACGTTGACCGGCATGTCGGAATCGGGCAGCTGCAGGGCGTCCATGGCCTGGCCGAGCTTGGAATCGATATCCCAGCCGTCGGCGGCGTCGATCTCGTCCTGGAGCTTTCCCATCTCAGCCATGAGGACGTCCATGTCGCAGTCCGGGTCGCACATCTCCTCGCCGATCTTATTGAAGCGATCGACCTTGGCGATCATATCGCCAAACGCCATGCGCACGTTCTCGATAACGGTCTTGTCGTCGTCGAGCGGCGGCTCCTGCTGCAGGATGCCCACGGTGTAGCCGGGGGTGAGCCTGGCATCGCCGTTGGAGACCTCCTCGATGCCGGCCATAATCTTGAGCAGGGTCGACTTGCCCATACCGTTGGGGCCCACGACGCCGATCTTGGCACCGGGGTAGAAGCTCAGGGTCACATCGTCAAGGATTACCTTGTCGCCATGGGCCTTGCGAGCCTGATACATCTGGTAGATAAACTCCGCCATATGTCTGTTCTATCCTTTCTACCTGCTGTTTCTCTATTCTTGATTCGCTTTAGTGGAAACGAAATGAGGGAACCAGCTCTGAAACGTAACGAAAAAGGGGCATGGTTGCCCACACCCCCTAATACTACCTGGGAAAAGTCCCCCGGAACATACTATGAACTGCGTACGCTAGTTTTCCGCAACCTTAACGAGCGGCTCGCTGCGATTTGCGCCACAACTGATACGAGTAGACGTAGACGGCTCCAACCGAGCCAAACGCCAGAACCGCAATCACCGCGGCGACGACTTCACTCGAAAGCACGCTACCCGCCACGCCCATCACAATCAGGCCAATACCCAGCACCATAAAGCAGGCGCCGCCAAAACGCTGCGTACGGCGCCAGTTCTCGGGATCGGCAAGCGCCCAGGGTGTCTTGATACCGAGCGTATAGTTCTGCTTCACACGCGGCAAGTAGTTGCCTACGCCGATGAACAGCAAACCGACAACACCGGAAATCAGCACGTTAACCGAACCGACCGCCGGCACCACGCCCCAGACCGTAAGCTCTCCCAGCCAACTTATGGCGCACATGAACAAGGTGAAGGCGATTACGAAGCCCTGGTAGAACTTGCCCGAGGTTCGATATGCCTCACCTTTGGGGTCGATGCGCGGCACCACGCAGAACATTGCGAGAAGCACCAGAGGCAGTACGCCGAGCGCAGAGGCCATCCAGCTAGGACCCCAACCGTCGACGGCGCCGTTCGCGCCCCAGTGCGTGGGAATCTGCGCAGGCAAGCTCGGCATCACCATGAGGTGCGCTACGACATTGGCGACGCACAGAGCGACCAGCGCAATCCACACGCGCGACGATACCCCCGTGGGGTGAATGCCCTTGTTTTTGTTATTCATCCTTATCACCTTCAGTGTTTGTAAAGCCCATAAACCAGCCAATTAAATCCTGCATGACGGTGATGTTTAAGCTGTATACGATGTTTTGGCCATGGCGCTCGTCGGTCACCAACCCGGCGTTTTTGAGCGTCGCCAAGTGATGGCTCAGCGACGGCTTACTGATATCGAAATGCTCGGCAAGCTCCCCCGCCGTGCAATTGCCCTCGCGCAGCAACTCCAAAATGCGCCGTCGCGTTGGATCGGCAAGCGCCTTAAAACCCTCTCCCGGCATAAGACCTCCTCTCATCATCTCTCATGACGCGCACACTATACTCGATATTTGGATGTTTGTCTAACTATCTAATACAGCAGCATCTATAGAACATTCGTTCGTATTCAGCTACAATGGACGTTGAAGCAGATGGGCCAGCTCCCTCTATCCGAGAAGGAGATGGACTATGAGTATTGACGATGTCCTGACGTTGTTATTGCTTGTAATCGCGGCTGTGGAGCTCGGCATCCACATTGGAGGTCGAATGAAATAGCCGCCCCCGCGTAATGCGAAGACGGCCACTTCTCACGCCATAAACGTGTTTCGGAGTTGGCCAACCCGCTGCAACGGGTGCCATCTGCTTCAATCTTATGCGAATCCCGATCCCATTTCAATAAACTCCAAGGGCTCAAATGGAATCGCAATAATACCTATAATGGCGATAGCTAAAACACGACCGACTCCCCATCGGAGGATATCTATGACCGAAACCGCAGCCGCAACTCCCATCGAGACACGCGACACCAAGCTCGAGATCATCATGGGCCGCGAGGCACTCGATAAGCTCGCCGATGCTACGGTGCTGGTGCTCGGCTGCGGAGGTGTGGGCTCCAATTGCTGCGAGGCACTCGCCCGCGGCGGCATCGGTCATTTCGTCATTCTGGACAAGGACATCATCGCGCCCAGCAATATCAATCGCCAGGCCATCGCCTTTCACAGCACCGTCGGTAAGCGCAAGGTGGACGTGATGGAAGCCATGATTCGCGATATCAATCCCGCCGCCACCGTTATCAAGCGCACCGAATACCTGTTGAGCGACAACATCGACGAGTTCTTTGCGAGCGGTTTTGAGCAGACGGGCGGCAAGCTCGACTACGTCGTCGACGCCATCGACACCATCTCGGCCAAGCTCACCATTGCCAAATATGCCCAGGACCACGGCATTCGTTTGGTTAGCTCCATGGGCGGGGCCAACAAGCTCCATCCCGAGTGCCTCCGCTTTGCCGACATTTTCGATACGGTACGTGACCCCATGAGCCGCATCATGCGCAAAGAATGCAAGAAGCGCGGAATCAAGAGCCTGCATGTACTGTTTAGCTGCGAGGAATCGGTTAAGACACAGCCCCGCGACCCTTCCAACATCCACGAGCGCACCGAGCTGGGAACCGCCAGCTTTATGCCGCCCATCATGGGTCAGATGATTGCCGGCGAGGTTATCCGCCAGATCAGTGGGCGCGGCACCGAGCGCGTGCGCGCCGATGGTCAGCGCCTGGACTAGCGGAGCGCGCCGAGATGGAGCCCCGGTTAATTGATGCACACTGCCATCTTGATTTGATGACTTACCCGAATGCTGTTGCCGACGAAACTGCGGCTAAAGGGCTGGGGGTCTTTGATTGCGGGGTCGACCCACGCGATTTCACGGCAGCAAAAAAGCGGGGCAGCCGCTACCCAAACATTATCGCGGGCGTCGGCCTCCACCCCTGGTGGCTCGCCGACGGCCGCTGCGGTCCTGCCGAAGTCGATCTGCTTTGCGAAGTTGCTGCCCAAGAACGCTACATCGGCGAAGTCGGACTCGACTTTTCCGCGCGCTTTGCCGAAAGCGAACCGCTACAAATACAGGCATTTGACCGGCTCTGCGACACACTCGTGCAGCGTTCTCTTGCCGGGCGCGTGATATCAATTCACGCCGTTCGTTCGGCAGGAACCGTACTGGACATCCTCGAATCGCATGGACTACTCATCCCAAACCCCGACTCCCCCGTTATCATCTTCCACTGGTTTAGCGGTACTTCGGACGAACTCGCCCGCGCGCAAAACGCAGGCTGCTATTTTTCCGTGAACGAGCGTATGCTCGCCACCAAGCGCGGTCGCGAATACGCACGACAGATTCCACTCGACCGCCTACTGCTCGAGACCGATGCGCCGGCCGAGCCAAACACAGAAACAAGCGCGCAGTCGCTCATCAGATCGCTCACATGGACCTCAGAACGCATCGCCTCACTCAAAAACTGTGCCGCAAAGCATATTGAGTCGGCGGTTTTAGCGAATGCACACTCTGTTTTTAGCCTTCGCTGACCCCTGTGGTCAAAAAACGTCAAATATGAGTACTGCTAGCGAAATGGATACATTACTTTGAGCTTTACGACCGCCAGAATAATCTACGATTGTCCATTAACTAACACTTTTACAGTCACTCATCCTGCATTTTCGCAATTTTAAACCCCTCCAAACGCTCAAATCACGTCTGAAGGGGTCGATTTTGCTGCGACTAAATTAGTCACAGTACTCATATTTGACTTTTTTGACCATCGAGTCACGGGAAGGCACCAATGCAGCTCCCCGTGCCCGCTCAGCTATTAGGAAATCGGCGCTCCGTGGCTCCAGGAGCCTTCCATGCCGCATACGGTCGAAGCAAACCCCGCCGCAAAGTCGAGTGCGCGCTCGACGGCCTCGGCGCCATCCTCGCCACGCTTGACAGAATCGAGGTAGCACATCAGGAACGAAGTCAGGAATGAATCGCCCGCCCCCATGGTGTCCTTCATGTCCGCCACAGGCTTCGCTATCTGGCGATAGTAACGCTCGCCATCATAGGCGATGCAGCCCTCGGCGCCCGCCGTTGCGGACACAAAGTGCGGACCCAGATTCTTAACCCAAGCGAGGCGCTCGCGAATCTCATCCTCGCTTGCAGCGTCCGCGGCACTCAAAAAGGCAAAGTCGACAAACGGAGCTATCTGCTCGTAGTACTCGTCGGTGGAGTCGTCCGAAAAGTCAAAAGAGACCGTGACGCCCGCGGCCTTCAACTTGGGAAGTTCGCGCTCGGTAAAGCAATAGTTGCCCGAGTGGACTACGTCGAACTGCTTCATGTACGCAAGGTCAAAGCGATCGAGCACATAGCGAGCATCACCACGGATGCCACCCTCATTGGAGCCAAGGAAAACACGGTCGCCGTTAACGACGGTCACGCGCGCAGCACCATTCTCACCGATGAGCTGCTTGCATTTGGCTAGTTCAACGTCCTCATCTTCAAGACTCGCAATCACGTGCTCGGCAGCAGCGTCATTACCAAAGATCCCCATATACGCGGAGCGCGCGGCTCCGCATTTCTTGGCATACACGGCAAAGTTCACCGCATTGCCACCCGGATACATCGTGCGAATATGCTCGTAGCGGTCGACGACGTTGTCGCCAAACCCCAGTGCGCTCACGTTAAATGCCATAGCGCGCCCCTCTCTTATGCCAACGGAACCACTGTTGTGACAGCAGTACCGCCCAGGATCTACGCGAGTTCCAGTAGCTCCGGCAGCTGGTCGATAATCTTGTCCGCGGCATCCTGGCTAAAGCCAAAGCGCTCCTCGCGCTTGGCGATTACCGTCAGACCGGCTCGCTTGCCAGCAGTGATGCCAGGCACCGAATCCTCAACGCAGCAGCAGCGATTCGCGGGCAGCCCCAGCAGGTCCAGCGCATGCAGGTAGATGTCGGGCTCGGGCTTGCTCTCCTTAAACTGCTCGCCGCTCACCACATACTCAAAGGCATCCGACAGCCCGCACGCATTGAGCACTTCCTCGATGCTATCCATGGGAGACGAGCTGGCAAGCGCCACGCGAACGCCGCGGCGTGGCAGCTCTCGAATCGTATCCACGGCGCCTGGGTTAATCAAAGTCTGATAGTCGCGCGGGCGCTCATGCGCCCACTCGTCCCAACGGGCCAGCGCTTCCTCGCCAGTGAAATGCCCCTTACCGGCGCGCTCAAACCAATCGACCAGCATATGCAGGAAGAACTGATGCGAGGTACCGATTTGCCCATTCAACTCCTCTTGAGTCAGGTTAAGCCCAAGCTCCTTGGCAAACGCGGCAGTCTCGCCCAGGTAGTAATACTCGGTATCGACAATGACGCCGTCCATGTCAAAGATAACGGCATCGAACGGAAATGCGGACACGGCACCCTCCCTAACAAAAGGGCGCCCGCAAGCGGACGCCCGAACCATGCTTTATCGGCGATTCTAACCCAGTAGCTTATCCAGCGCCACCGCAATGCCGTCTTCGTTGTTATTGGCGGTCACCATCTGGGCCACGGCCTTAACCTCGTCAACCGCGTTGCCCATGGCAACACCGGTACCCGCCCACTCAATCATGGACTTGTCGTTCTGGCCGTCGCCAAACGATACGACCTCGCTGGCATCGATGCCGAGCTTGGGTAGGGCACCCTCGAGCGCACGAGCCTTGTCGATACCGGGCGCCGTGTACTCAAAGTACCAGTCGGCCGTAAACATGCCCGAAAGCGTCTGCTTAAAGGGCGCATACATCTCCTCGTAATGCGCCTGCAGGTAGGCCGGATCGCCCGCCGTCAGCAGCTTGTCTACGGGATAAGTGTCCACGACCTCATGCAAGCTCTCGACCTCGCGGATCTTAAGGTCGCAGGCATCGCGCTCGTATTTGACAATGTTTTTCTGCGAGCCATCCGGCAGCGTAATCATGCAGTGGTACGAGTCCTCGACATGCAAGTCGCGACCGAGCGAGATCATGGGGATCACATCATAGTTTTGCAGATGATCAATCAGACGGTGCAGCTCGTCAGCCGGCATGGCCTGGTCAAAAAGAACCTCATCGGTCTGAGCGTCGACCACATGCGCGCCATTGAAAGCGACTAGCAGACCGTCATGGTTTTGAAGGTCGAGCTCCTGCGCCAGAGCATGTAGTCCCCATGCGGGACGGCCCGAAGCCAAAATGAGCTTAATGCCCGACTCCTGCGCCACGAGCAGCTTTTCGCGCGTGCGCGGGCTGATGACCTTTTGGTCGTTGGTGAGCGTACCGTCGATATCCATCGCGATGGCTTTGATTGCCATATATGCCTCCCTGTCATTGAACAACCTTGTCTGAGCCATCATACAGAACACCCATCGCGACTCCGTTTACAACGGGCAAAAAGTCATATTGTCTCGAACATGAACGGCGCGTAGTCGTGAAGCTTTATCGCTCAGGTCAAATACGTCTGCTAGCGACGCTCATCCGTCGGTGCGCCGTCGACGATCGCGATGCCCGCCGAGGCACCCAACGCGCTGGCGCCGGCCTCGATGAATGCGCAAGCCTCTTCGTAATTATGGATACCGCCCGCCGCCTTGATTGCCACGGCATCGCCGAGCACCTCGTGCATCAGCCGCACGTCCTCGAGCTTAGCACCGCCAAAGCTTCTGCCAGTCGATGTCTTAAGGAATCCCGGCTTAGCCTCCAGCGCGATCTCGCATACACGGCGCTTGGCGGCGTCGTCGCCGTCCAGTTTGCACATCTCGACGATCGCCTTGTCAGTGATGCCATGCGCGCGACAAAAATCAGCAATGGTAGTCATCTCGCGCTCGATGGCATCAAAATCGCGGTTCTCGATCGACCCCTGATTCAAAACGTAGTCAATCTCGGTAAAGCCACACGCAGCGTATTCCTCAAACCTCGCAAGCTTCTCCTCAAGCGTCATAGTGCCCTGGGGAAAGTCGATGGCGCCGGCAAGGATGATGTCAGAGCCCTCGAGCATGGCGCGGCCCGTCTCGTACTCCTGAAGGTTCGCAAATACGCAGCGAAAGTTGTACTTTAACGCCTTCTCGACATACTGCTCAAACGTGTCCTCGGGGGCATCGATATAGTCGATGTATTTATTGATGGGTTTGGCAGGCGTCATGCTGGGCCTCCTTGTTCAGGGCTGACAACCGATTCGTGGTTTCACGCGAAAAACCACGTTCAATGTACGCCCGGCATGCAAGGACAGCGTCCACATTCCGACAAGTGGTATGAAATTAGCTGTAAACGTATATTTACAGACAGCGAATGGCACCGCACGCGGATGCCGAAAGGGGCCCGCATCCCAACGGATACGGGCCCCTTTCGGCATAAGCCAACTCAGCCGTAAAAACTACTTGCGGTGAGCGCGGTAGAACTCGATCGCACCATCTTATCCGAGCCGGGGCACGTTCGTATAGCGTGGCGCGTGACGGTTGCAAAACCACTCCATTTGAAACAAACGCAAAAAAGTACTTGCAAAGACGCGTTCCGACATATAAGTTAATAAAAGACCGCCGTTGCGGTTTTAAGTAGATCGAGCATATTCAGTTTGAGTTTTAGCGTGTAAGAGAAGGAAGATCGGCAAAGTACAACCCCAAACGCAATGACAACTTAATGAGGTAACTGCCACATGTGAGGCACCCAGGGCATTGCTGTCTCGATTTTGAGCACGATGCCTTCCGCCTTGCATGGGCCGTTCCATCCCGCCCCTGCAGCAACTGCCTCACGGGCTCATTGAAAACCGCATAGCACCCCAACGTCAGCACATCACCCACGGCAAGCACATCACTCACGACAACCAACACATCAACAAACAGCACGAACATCAACCGATTGGAGAAGCTATGACAAACCACCACGCTGAAGACGGCGATAAGAAAAGCATTCTGGATGCCCGCATTGAGCGAGCATATGCAAACGAATATGACGCCGCCTTTGCCGCCGCGACCATCAAGAACTACGCGTCGCTACCGCTCGCGACGATCTTGGCCGACCACCCTCAACTGCTGAAGCGCTGCACAAAGATCATGGGCGACCCCGACATTCGCAAGCTGACAGACCCCTATGCCCCAAAACGCGACAACGATTCGTACGTTCTTACCGTAGGCTGCCTAGCCCATATGCTTACGGCGCTCGACACGAAACTCAAGCTCGAATGGGAACCCGACGAGCGTCATGAACTCGAAAGCAAGCGGAACACCCTGCGCACCGCACTGTTCCTTCCGTTGGACGGCCTCAAGCGCTGCAACGTCGAGCTCAATACACAGGCGCGGCAAAAGCCCGGGACCACGGGGCAGAAAACTCCAAGACCCCATGCGGCCATCGTCGACCGCAACCGATATAACCGCATGACCGCGCACTTTTCCGCCGAGGGAGCAGCCATAAGGACGCTGATCGACCTGCTGTGCCTCCTGAGCATCAACGAGCTATTTGAGGGCTATCTCGCCCTTGTTCCCGCGACGGCACCCAAGTCGGTAGCAAAGATCATCGAGACCTGCAGACGCCAGTTTGAGCGCCATCGCAATGGCAGCGAGATGAACGCCAGCATCGCGCAGTACTACGCGGCTCATTACAAAAATGACGGATGTGCCCCTGTCGAGCATCAGCTGCGGCTCGCCTACACCACGCCTACCGCAACGCTCCATCGCTTTGAAGCCCTTGGCGCTTGTGAGCCGCACAAACAGGCAGCCTGCCCCACAACCGAGCTCGATCTCAGGCTCGGACGAACTCTGTAGCCCGCCAGCCCCTCCGCGGGCAACAATCCTATTCCACAACACAACCAACAGAAAGGAGTCCTCATGGACACCAATCATTCCCCCATCATCAGCCCCCTCACTATGCGTGAATCCGCCCGAGGTATCACGCTCACCAGCATTTACGATGAGATGCTCGCCCGTCGCGAGCTCTCCGTCATGGGAAACATCGAAACCCCGATGGCCCACGACCTATGCCAGCAGATCCGTCTGCTCGATGCCACCGACCCCAGCCGCCCCATCACCATATTTGTCGCCAGCGCCGGCGGAAGCGTGCGATCGGGTCTTGCGATCTATGACGCCATGCGCCTCGCATCGTGCCCCATCCGCACCGTCTGCCTGGAATTCGCCGCGTCCATGGGCGCCGTGATCTTTATGGGCGGCGACGATCGCCGTATGGCGCCCCATGCAGAGCTCATGATTCACGACCCGCTGATCCCCCAGGGGGCAGGCGGCTCGGCACTTGCGCTGCAGGAAACCAGCCGGCGTCTCATGCAGACCCGCAAGACCCTCACGCAAATCCTCTCGGACCGCAGCGGCCTCACGCCCAAGCGCATCCAGTCCCTCACCGCAAAAGACACCTACCTTTCGGCCGAGCGCGCCGTCGAGCTCGGCTTTGCCCACGAAATCCTCTCGACCACCAAGGAGGTCGCCCATGTCTAACCTCGCCAGCCGCCTCGCCGCATCTGAGTCCGCATCGTCCACCATCCTCGCCAAGGATCGAACGCTTTCCTGCGACACCCGCCAAACGGGACTCAACAACAACGCACTTGTGATCGGCCCCTCGGGAGCCGGCAAGACCCGAAACGTCCTCAAGCCCAACCTGCTGCAAATGAACGCAAGCTACATCGTGCTCGACACCAAAGGCACGCTCTGTCGCGAAGTGGGACCCGTGCTGGCAGCCCACGGTTACCGCGTGCAATGTCTCAACTTCGCCGACCTCAACACCGTCCCGGCCCTTGCGCCCGGCATCGAGCGCTGCGGCTACAACCCCCTGAGGCACATTCGCCGCAAGGCGGACGGCAGGCCCAACCAGCAGGACATTCTCTCGGTGGCAAAGGCCATCTGCCCCATCGAGGACAACAACCAGCCCTTTTGGGATCATGCGGCGGCAAACCTGCTGTCGTGTCTTATCGCCTACGTCACCGAACAGCTACCCGCCGACGAGCAGACGATCAGCTCGGTCATCAAGCTGATCGAGCACCTGCAGGACGGTGCCACGGGTCGATTGTTTGACGACCTGATCACGACCGACCCCCAAAGCTATGCCCTCTCGCTATGGCGGCGCTACGCCATTACGCAAAATGCCGAGCGCATGCACGCGAGCATCGTCGGCATCCTTGCCGAAAAGGTCATGTGCCTGGGATTCGACGGTGCGGCACAGCTCTATCGTGAGTGCCATCAGGTGGACTTCGCTTCCATGGGACACACCCCCTGTGCCCTGTTTGTAACCGTGAGCGATATCGACCGCAATCTCGATCCGCTGACCGGCCTCTTTATTACGCAGGCATTTATGGGCCTCATTCGCGAAGCCGATAGGCAGCCCGACGGCAGCCTGCCCGTGCCCGTGCGCTTTATGCTCGATGACTTCGCAAATCTGCAGATCCCCCAGATCGACAACGTGCTCTCGATTATCCGAAGCCGCAACATCTGGGCAACGCTGCTGCTGCAGTCGACCAACCAGCTCGATGCGCTCTATGGCGAGGCACGCGCACGCTCCATCATGGGCAACTGCGACACGCATCTGGTGCTGGCGTTCCAAGATCCCGAGAGCGCCCGGGTGTTTTCCGACCGCGCCGACGCACTGCCCAGCACGCTCATGGCGACGCCGATCGATCGCTCGTGGCTCTTTGTGCGCGGCCACACTCCCGAACAGGTCGAGCGCTTTAGGCTCGAAGACCATCCGCTCTACGGGGAACTGCCCGAGGCGCAGCGAGGCCATGCGGAGGCCGAGCTCTAGACGCAGGGCCCTCGCAGCACGCGACGCTCCGGCGAAGATCCTTAAAGGCCGTGCGCCCCGGGGCCACGGCAAAGCAAAGGGGCCCGCATCCGATGGGATACGGGCCCCTGGCTATAAGGCGCGATGCGTTAACAGCAGCGACTACTTGCGGTGAGCGCGGTAGAACTCGATGAGCGCCTGGGTCGAAGCGTCCTGCTCGGCCTTGGCGGCGTCATCGTGGAAGGCCGGGGTGATCTGCTTGGCAAGCTGCTTGCCCAGCTCAACGCCCCACTGGTCGTAGGAGTCGATGCCCCAGACCGTGCCCTCGACAAACGTGATGTGCTCGTACAGGGCGATGAGCTCGCCGAGTGCGAACGGGGTCAGCGTGTCGCCGAAGATCGAGGTCGTCGGACGGTTGCCCTCAAAGCAACGGGCCGGGACGATCTGCTCGGGCGTGCCCTCGGCACGAACCTCGTCGGCCGTCTTACCAAAGGCGAGCGCCTTGGTCTGGGCCAGGAAGTTGCCCAGGAACAGCTCGTGGACATCCTGGCCGCTGTCGGTTGCGGGGTTGGCGGTGTTGGCGAAAGCGATAAAGTCGGCCGGAACCACCACGGTGCCCTGGTGCAGCAGCTGGTAGAAGGCATGCTGACCGTTGGTGCCGGGCTCGCCCCAGAAGATCTCACCGGTGTCGGAGGTCACGGCGCTGCCGTCCCAGCGGACGTGCTTGCCGTTGGACTCCATGGTGAGCTGCTGCAGGTAGGCCGGGAAACGATGCAGGTACTGGCAGTACGGAAGCACGGCATGGCTCTTGGAACCGAAGAAGTTGACGTACCAGACGTTGAGCAGGCCCATCAGCGCGACGGCATTATTCTCGAGCGGGGTATTGCAGAAGTACTCATCGATAGCGTGGAAGCCCTCGAGGAACTGCTGGAAGCGCTCGGGGCCGAGCACGACGATCAGCGACAGGCCCACGGCGGAGTCGACGGAGTAACGGCCGCCGACCCAGTTCCAGAAGCCGAAGGCGTTGGCGGGGTCGATACCGAAGGCCTCGACCTTCTCGAGTGCAGTGGAAACGGCGACGAAGTGCTTGGCAACGGCGTCGGCGTTCTGCTCATCGGAACCGTCGATGGCGCCCTGAGCCTTGAGTTGCTCGAGCATCCAGGTCTTGACCTCGCGGGCGTTGGTGAGGGTCTCGAGCGTGGTGAAGGTCTTGGACACGATGATCACGAGCGTGGTCTCGGGATCGAGGCCCTTGAGCTTCTCTGCCTGATCGTTGGGGTCGATGTTGGAGATATAGCGGCAGTCGATACCGGCGTCGGCATAGGGACGCAGGGCCTCGTAAGCCATGACCGGGCCCAAATCGGAGCCGCCGATGCCGATAGACACCAGGTGCTCGATCTTCTTGCCGGTAACGCCCTTCCACTCACCGGAGCGCACGCGCTCGGCGAAGGCATACATGCGATCGAGGACCTCGTGCACGTCGGCGACGACATCCTGGCCGTCGACAATGAGCTGGCCCTTATCGCTTGCCGGACGGCGCAGCGCGGTGTGCAGGACGGCACGGTCCTCGGTGGTGTTGATGTGCTCGCCGGAGAACATGGCATCGCGGCGCTCCTCGAGCTTCACCTCGCGGGCAAGATCGCACAGCAGCTTGACGGTCTCATCGGTCACCAGGTTCTTCGACAGATCGAAGTGCAGGTCACCGGCGTCAAAGCTCAGCTTGTTCACGCGCTCGGCATCGGCAGCGAACCAGGCCTTGAGGTCGATACCATCGGCCTCGAGCTTCTCCTGATGAGCCTCGAGTGCCTTCCAAGCGGCAGTCGACGTAGCATCGATAGGTGCGGCAACAGTTGCCATAGAGTCCTCCTCAGCATACGGGCGCATGCCTCCATGCGCCCGGACATTCAGATGCCACTATTCTAGCGCAGGTCAAGACTATAATCAGCGAGCGTTGCCAATCGGCCCCCAAACGGCAACCGATCAAAAAGGGACAGGCTTATTTTAGCAGGTCAAACGCTTTACCAACCAATAATAACCCGTCCTTTTATGGCAAATATTAGGCCGCGGCGCAGACGCTACCGAGCAACTCACGCAGAGGAGACCCGATGCCCTCCAGCAGTTCGGGCGCGATAATGGCAAAAACGGGAACCTCACCGGTACCCACGACAGCAGGCACCTTGCCCTCCGAGACAACGCATCCATAAGGGACAAAACCGTCTTCGCCGGCATCGAGCGCCGCCATGCGACGCGCGAGCTCGCGCGCGAAGCCAGCAGTATCGGCATCGCCGATCGCCAGGACAAAGTCCACGCCTTCGTCGGTCGCCAGGGCCACGGCTTCGTCGATCAGCTCGTCTCCCCCGTCGTCCTCAACCGAGCCGCAGCGGAAAAGCACACGCTCGAGTAGGGCTCGAGCGAGCGAACCAAGTGCCGCCGAGACAAGCTCATCGCGCGTATGCTTGTCACCGCCCAACACGACCAGTGCCTTGGTGCCAGCGTAGTGGGCAACCAATCGCCCGCACCAGCGAGCCACATCCCCATCCGCAACCAAGCGCGTCGGCATACCAAACCCATAATTGACCATCTTTCCCACAACCCTTCCGTGCGCATAGGCGGTATCAATCGTTAGGCTCATGCTACGAAGCAAGGTTTTCCGAGCTGTTTCGCACTCTTTAGAGCTGCGTTAAAACCCGATGCAGTTGCACGACTATACCTGGCAAAAAGGAACAGGTTTTGACGATGTCCGGACGAGCGGGTATTATCGAACAGATATTCGATAAGAACATGTGTTTGATGGAGGGACACGGATGGCGCACGAGCAGCACACCTATATCTGCATCGACCTCAAGACGTTTTATGCCAGCGTCGAGTGCGTCGACCGTGGGCTCGATCCGCTCACCACCAACCTAGTCGTTGCCGACGAATCGCGCGGACGCACGACCATCTGCCTCGCCATCACGCAGGCCATGAAGGACTTAGGTATTCACAACCGCTGCCGCCTATTCGAGATTCCCGACGGCATCGACTACATCAAGGCCGTACCGCGCATGCAGCACTACATGGAGGTGTCGGCGCAGATCTACGGTATCTACCTGGAATACGTCAGTCCGCAAGACGTTCACGTCTACTCAATTGACGAGTGCTTTATCGACGTGACACCCTATCTGGACCTCTATCACACCGACGCGGAAGGCTTCGCCTGCATGTTGCGCGACGAGGTCCTGGCGCGCACCGGCATCACGGCGACGGTCGGCATCGGCCCCAACCTATTCCAGGCCAAAGTTGCACTCGATATCACCGCCAAGCACGTACCCAGCCGCATCGGCATACTCGACGATGAGACCTTTCGCAAGGAAATCTGGCCCCATCGTCCCATCACCGATATCTGGGGCATCGGCCCCGGCGTGGCAGCACGACTCGAAAAATACGGCGTCTACGATCTGATGGGCGTCGCGGCGCTCGACGAAAACCTGCTTTACGACGAGCTCGGCGTCAATGCCGAGTATCTCATCGACCACGCCTTCGGACGCGAGCCGACAACCATCGCCGATATCCAAGCCTATCGCCCGCAAGCAACTTCGACCACCACAGGACAGGTGCTCTCGAAGGGCTATGCCTACGAGCAGGCCTACACCGTCTTGCGCGAGATGGTCGACAACGCCGTGTTGGACTTGATCGATAAGCACGTGGTCTGCGACAGCATCTCGCTCTTTGTGGGCTACGCGAGCGAGCGCGCCGACATACGCAGGCTTGATGCCAGCGGTACTGCACAATATGTGGACGGATGCGGACACCTGCGCTCGAGTACGTCGAGCATCGAACCCACCGCAACCGCCGGCCCCGAGCTCGCGCCCCGTGCTCCCAAGCCCGTCCAGCGCGATGACGAACGGCGCCGCCTGGTGCGCGAAGCGCAGGCAATCGATGGCATCTTTGTGGGAGAGCATGGTGGCAAACCGCGTGGTGGCTATGCCGCGCTCTTTGCGCACTCCAACGCCTCGCGCAAGCTGCCCGAGCGTACCAATTCGTTTAAGAAGATCATGGGCTATTTCGATGAGCTCTGGGCGCAGACTGTCGATCCCAAACGACCGGTCAAGCGCATCAACCTGGGCTTTAGCAATCTTGTGCCCGAGGAATTTGCCACCATCGATCTGTTCAGCGATATCGAGACCGATGAGCGCGAGCGCGACCTGGCGCGCGCCGTCCTGGCCGTGAAAGGCAAGTACGGCAAGAACGCGCTCGTCAAGGGATTAAGCTTTACCGCCGGCGCCACCGCGCGCGAGCGCAACGATCAAGTTGGAGGACACCGTGCCTAAACCCAAACAACAGCCCATGCGCCCGCCGACCGCCTTCGAGCGCCTGGCGGACCCCGAGGGCAGACGCCGCGCAGCCGACCCCAACCTCACTGCCAACGGTGCCGTGCGCGCCA
Organism: uncultured Collinsella sp.; assembly: GCA_900539035.1. Classification (GTDB taxonomy): domain Bacteria; phylum Actinomycetota; class Coriobacteriia; order Coriobacteriales; family Coriobacteriaceae; genus Collinsella. Next base: position 33,166 of record UQAU01000011.1, read on the forward strand.
ACCGCGCCGCACAGTTTATGCCCTTTGCCGCCCTCACGGGATACTACGAACTCGTGCGCAAGCAGGAAATCACCGTCGAGCAAAAACGTGAGCTCACGGAAGAAAAAGCCCTCGAGCTTTCGCAAAAGCTCGAGGGCCTCAAACGCGGCGACTTGGTGCGCGTCACCTATTACGATACGTACGGCTATCGTAGCCGCACGGGCATTCTCGACGAAGCGTTACCCGCATTCAAGCTGCTCAAACTCAGGGATATCGCCATCAACTTCGACGATATCCAGGACATTGAGCTACGCGGACGAGCCTAGCGACGAGAACGCTTGCGCAAGACGAGAGCAATGCCAAGCACTGCGGCAGCTGCAACCAGCAATCCCAAGACCAGCGTGAGGGTCGAGTCGCCAGCGCGAGGCAGCGAGCCGTCCTTCGGAGTCTTCTTAGCGGTCGTCGTGACGGTGGTCGTGGTGCTGCTCGACTGGTCGTTGCCACCCGTCTGGCTGCCGCCAGGCTGATCGCCGCCACCCGGCTGCGAAGGATCGGTGGGTTCCGTCGGATCCGGAGTACCGGGATCAACCGGATTCTCCGAATTCTCCTTGCGCTGGATCCAGACCTGGCAACCATAGAACGGGTTGGCGGTACCAAGGCACAGACCCTGGTTGGTCACCGCAAAGGTGCGCAGACCATGGTTATACGGATCGTTAAAGCCATTGGTCGTCAGCGTCGTAAAGTTCACGCCGTCCTCGGTCACATACATATCAAAGCCGCGCTCGGCATCGCGCAGGTAACACATGCACGTAAGGACACTCTGCAACTTCTTGAGGTTCTCCTCGCTCAGCAGCTTATCGAGCGCATCCTGAATATCGCTCGGCAGCTCGGTGCCATAGGCATCCTCGTACTGCTGCTTAAGGCTCTCATAGCTATCGAGCATGTCCTGATACTGGTCGGCAAAGGACTTGAAGTACGCGATCTCGCCATCGATCTTCTGGACATAAGCGGCGTCGTCCTCAAAGTCCTGGGACATCGTCGCGGCCTGATCGCAAAGACCGCCCGCGGCATCCTCCAGCGCATCGCTCAGATCGCCAAAGCCCTTAGCAACCTCGGTCTTCTCGTCATCGACATCGACGGCCTTGTTTGAATCATCAACCTCAGCAGCTTCGTTCGAATCATCGACCTCGACGGCCTCGTTTGAATCATCGTCCGCAAGCGTGTTCACGGGAACGATGGGGTCGTCAGGCGATTTCTTGTCGAGCAGGTGATTGAGCAGGTCCCTAAGGCGCTGAACCTGAGAGTCCCACTCCTCGGGCGTCATATCGATAATGTCGCCATTGGAGAACTGGCCGATCGGCTCAAGCAGGCTCGCGGTATCAAAGGTACCGATATACAGCTTGCCGTCGAACTTCTGCATGCGCCAAATGTACTGGTTCTCGTTTCGGCCAAAGCCCGAAGTCAGGCCGGAAATACCGCCCTCGGGGAACATGTCGGTGCGATCGCCAACGACGAGCTCCATGTTCTCGTCCTTGTCCATGCGATAGATGTTAACCGACTGCTCAAGATTGGCATTCACAAACGAGCAGTCAACGCCACCCATGCTGCTCTTGCCGCCCTCTTCGGTGTTGGATTTGTTGAACAGGATGCGCTCGAGGGCAATCTCCTCGTCGTTGTATTCACCGATATAGAGGTAGTCGTTGTAGACGATGAGGTTGGCAGCGCCAGAACGGGTACGGGCAGGATCGATGCCAAAGCAGTACTTTGCACCGTCCGTCTTCTGATCGCCGACAATGGGAGTCCACGAATAACTGCCGTCGGCATTCTTGTCGCCACGGACCATGGCAAACGACTGCATGGAATTATCATCGGGAGCGTTCTCGGGCGTACCGGTGCAGATGGTCGCATAGAGATGGCCATTGTACGAGACCATATCCCAAATGGCGCCGCCGTAGATGCTGTCCTGATAGCGAATCGCCGGATAGCCAAACAGCGTCTCCGAGTTGGCAATCTCGGTGAAGCTGTCCTGGCCCTTCGAGGGGTCAGACGACGTCAGGATTGTCGACACAAAATTACCGTTCGCGTCTTTACCCACATTACTGATGACGAGCTGGCCATCATGGACGCACATGCCGCGGATACCGGTAGAAATGCCCTGCTTGTAGGCAGCACCGTAATCCTGCATGCTCGAAAGGCCCTGATAGACAACTTTGTACTCATCCGTCTTAGGATCGATCTCGTATACAGCAGGCAGGCCGCCTTTGCCGTCATTGGTCCTGACGCTGCCGCAGAAATAGAGCTTACCCTTATAGCTCACGGCATTGCGGAACAAAGGAGCGACGCCGTTGAGCGATTCAGAGAGTAGCAGCTTGGTCTCACCGGTCTTGGTATTGATCTTGACCAAGATGCCGCCGCTGTCCTTGTCGGCCGTGCCGTCCTCCTTCTGCTGTCCATAGAAGAAGGTACCGTTAAACATGGCCTCCAGCGTCAGGCGCATGGTTTCGACATCAAAGGAATCGCCCAGCGTGCTGTTCATGAGCGTCAGCGTGTTGCCCATCGCCGCATAGCAGGTGCCCACATAAAGCCAGTCACCATAGCTCGCAGCCGCCCAAGTGTAGCTCTGGCCGCGATCGCCTTCGTTGTTGGCCGTATTACCATCGGCGCCCGGAACGGCAACGGCACCGTTACCCTGGTAGTCGACGATGCCATCCGGCTGCGACGTTCCTACCGTAGGATGCGAGAGCTTCTCAAAGGAATACCCATTTCCCGCATTGTAGGTAACGGCACCCGATGCGTCTTCGGCGTGCGCCGGCAGCGGCGATACCAAGATAGCGGCAAGCGCTGCCACCAAGCCAAGTGTTCCCACTCGTCTCATAAGGTTATAGCCTCCCCTGTCCTAAAGCCCAGTTTTAGCATTCTTCATTTCTGTCCACGGTTAATTGCAATCTGAGCACAGCAATAATCAGTGTATAAATATACACCTGTAATTTTTTGGACGGGTTCATAGATGCTCGATTGGTAGCGAATTCCGCGCAAACCGTCACCAAACTCCACTTTTGCCGCATCTAAAGGTTATTTTTGCGCAAATTTTTGGATGCCGATAGTCACAATGGGCAGGAGGCTGGTACCCACCGGAGAGGGCAACGCCTACATTTTCATAACGTAATAGCCCGCACCCCTCACTGCCGTCTCGAGTGTGTCGCGATCAACCGGGCGCTTCGAGCGCACGCGTGCCGTGTGGTCCGCGTACGTTACCGTAGCCCACACGCCATCAAGCGCATTGAGGGCATTCGTCACATTCCGGGCGCAGCCGTCGCAACTCATGCCGCCGATAAGGAGTTCCTCACGATAGGGGTAGTGGGACTCGTCGGTGTCTGCCACCACAACCTTTTTGGCCTTCTTGCCGCTCGCACCATCGCTGCAGCAACTCTTCCCGTGTGTCGAAGCGGCAATGCGACGCAGTCCAAAAAACATGCCGACGGCAATGACGGTCAGCACGATGAGATTCGCAGGGTTGAGCAAGTCACTCATGCGTTCCCCTTTCAGTAGCACTATCTAGATACCCCCATGGGGTGTCCCCATCTTAACCCAAAATCATGTCCGTTCGGTCAATTAGTTTTCCTCTTCAAACTTTTTTGTTGACCATGGCTTACTTTCGTGTATAAGTTTTCCTAGGCTAACAGTTTAGATCCGTAAGGAGCGACGTGACTCGAACCATAGACATCCCAACGTTTCAGGCAGCAGTCGTGCGCAACTGCTCCCCCACGCTCGCGGGCATCAAGCCGGCATCGCTCTTTACCTATCCAGGCACCTACGCCCACGGGGACGGCTCGACCGCAACAGAAACCATCGCAGAACGCCGAGCACGCCTGCTCAACGTTATCGCCCAGTGCAACCGCGAGCTTGACCCGCTTGGCATCCACCTGAGTGTTTTGGTCTGGCGGCCCTGCGGAGCGCTCGTGTACGTGTACCGAGCCAAAAGCCTCACCACCTATTTCGCGGACCCTCGCGCCAAAACGGCGCTCGCCTCGGAAGGCTACGACACGAGAGACCTTTCGACATGCCTTGTGCATTTGGCATCACGCATCACGCTCGCGAGTAATAACGTCGCGGAATGCGCCTGTAGCCAGACTCGATGCGCACTACCCCAGCAAGCTAGCTGCAGCAACGACTGCACCTGCGAGTTTCCGCACGAAATAGGCTACTTCCTAGGATATCCCTACGACGACATGCACGAGTTTATCGTCCAGCGCGGCGAGAACTATAAGGTCTTTGGGGCCTGGAAGGTCTACGCAAATGTCGAGCAGGCACTTGCGACGTTTGATGCCTACCGCGCCTGCACCCAATACTTCACCTTTGTCTATCAGCAGGGCTACAGCTTGGCGCAACTTGCCCAGGCAACCCGATAGAACATAGAAGCCGTGGCAACCTGCCGCACAACTGAAAGGACTCAACATGAGCAAGATCGCCGTCGTCTACTGGAGCGGTACAGGCAACACCGAGGCCATGGCAAACTTCGTTGCCGAGGGTGCAACCGGTGCCGGCGCCGAGGCAGAGGTCATCTCCTGCGCCGACTTCTCCGCAGACAAGGCCGCCAACTATGACGCCATTGCCTTCGGCTGCCCCGCCATGGGTTCCGAGGAGCTTGAGTATGACGAGTTCCAGCCTATGTGGGACGAGGTCAAGGAGACCCTCGGCGATAAGAAGGTCGTCCTCTTTGGCTCTTATTCGTGGGCCGAGGGCGAGTGGATGGACAACTGGAAGGCCGATGCCGACGAGGCGGGCGTCAATGTCGTCGATTCCGTCATTTGCTACGATGCGCCCGACGATGAGGGCGAGACCGCTTGCAAGGCCCTCGGAGCCGAGCTCGCGTAACGAACCCAGGACCTCCAAAAGAGTCTGCATCAAAGCGCATCCTTATCCCTACAAAAGAGCGGGGGCTGGATTCAAGTCCAGCCCCCGCTCTTTTATAACGGCAGTTACATCAACCGGCTACGAGATATTGCCCAAGAACGCCTTGGTGCGCTCGCTCTTGGGGTGGTCGAAGACCTCGCTCGGCGTACCCTCTTCCACAATGACGCCGCCGTCCATAAAGACGACGCGGTCGGCGACGTCGCGGGCAAAGCCCATCTCGTGCGTCACGACGATCATGGTCATGCCATCGCGTGCCAGGTCGCGCATGACACCCAGAACGTCGCGAACCAGCTCGGGATCGAGCGCCGACGTGGCCTCGTCAAAGAGCATAACGTGCGGGTTCATCGACAGGGCGCGGGCGATGGCGACGCGCTGCTGCTGGCCGCCCGAAAGCTGACTCGGCATAAAATCGATGCGCTCGGCCAGGCCGACCTTGGTCAGCTCCTCGATGGCGATCTTCTCGGCCTCTTCCTTACTGCGCTTGAGCACCTTTTGCTGCGCAAGCATGACGTTCTTTTTGACCGACAGGTGCGGGAACAGGTTGAACTGCTGAAACACCATGCCCAAGTGCGTACGTACCTTATTGAGGTCGACGCCCTTGGCACACACATCCACGCCCTCAACGACAATCGAGCCGCTCGTGGGATGCTCCAGGCGATTGATGCAGCGAAGCATCGTCGACTTGCCCGAGCCCGAGGGGCCCAGGACCACAACAACCTCACCCTTGTGCACGTCCAGATCGATATCACGCAGAACCACGTTATCGCCAAAAGCCTTTTGGAGGTTCTTGATGCTGACAACGACCTCGTTGGAATTCGTTTCACTCATGACAGGACCTCCTTACAGACCGGCGATATGATCGGCGGGCGTCGCGACAACCTGTCCGGCGCTCTTGGTGGGACGCTTCTTTTTGGTTTCGGCCGTCCCCAGAAGTCTCGCCTCAAGACCGCTCACCAAGCGCGCAAGCGGCAGGGTAATGACCAGATAGAACAGAGCGGCAACCACATACGGCGTGATGGAGCCCGTCGTGGCCACGATGGTGCGGGCGTTCATGACGATCTCGACGACACCCACGGCGGCAAGCAGCGACGTGTCCTTGTAGAGCAAGATAAACTCGCTGGTCAGCGTAGGCAGGACATTGCGGAACGTCTGCGGAATCATGACATAGAGCAGCGTCTGGAAGGCATTCATGCCCAGCGAGCGAGCAGCCTCGTTTTGGCCCTTGGGGATCGACTGAATACCGGCACGGAAGATCTCGCACAAGTACGCAGACGAGTTCATGGCCATGACGATAACACCCAGCACATAGTCGTCCACTTTGACACCGGCCAGCGGCAGACCGAAAAACGCGATATAGATCTGCAGGAACGCCGGCGTACCGCGAATGATATTCACATAGATGCCGGCAAGACAGCGCAGGATGCGCGACTTAGAGATGCGCATGAGCGACAGGGCAAAACCGAAGGGAATTGCCAGCGGAAACGCCACAAGCACGATCGAGAGCGACATAAGGAAGCCCTTGAAGACGATCGGCAGGCTCTGGACCAAAATGACCGGGTTCAGGAACAGGCGCAGGAACATATTGGAGTTCCACGCCTCGACCCACGGCTGCTCTTTAAGGTCAGCCAGGAAGTTATCGAAGGCCGTCACGCCCTTGATCTCCACCGACGGAATCTTGGAGATCTTCTTGGTCGACCCGTCGGCGAGCGTATAGGTGCCGCTAAAGGCCTCATCGCCGCCCTCGACGGGGAAGGTCACGCCGTAAACCTCGACACGGAAAAAGCCGCCGGCAGGCGCCGTCTCGCCAAAGTCAATCTTGAGCGTCTGGCCGTCAGCCTTGCACGTGGGCTTCATGGGCGTACGATCCATGAGGTCCTCGCCCGAGAGCATCGTCAATCGCGTGTCATCGGTACCAAACGTCGTGCCGTCGACAAACGTCAAGGAAAGACCGCTCAGCTCCTCGTCGGCATCGGCCTGAACTTCCCAGGTAATGCGCGTCTCGGTGCCGCCGACCACATCGCTGCCCGAACCGGTGTTGGGTCGGGCGGTAATCTTTGCGGTCTCAAGCGCCTGAGCGGTCGTGGGCGCATATGCCCCCGCGCACACCAGCGCAAGCGCCACGGCCATGACGCAGGCTAGCTTTTGGAGCAAGGCGGACAGTGGAAAACGCTGCTCCGCGGCCCCTTTGTTCAGTCGAGACAAGGTGGCTCCTATCGTAGAAGTTGCCGGCAAAACGAGACGGAAACGCTCTCCGTCAAGAGAAGCGCAAAGGCCCTCTCCGCAAAACGGAAAGGGCCCGCGCGCAATCAAGTAGTTATTTTACTTGATATTGTACTTAGCCATGAGGGCGTCGACGGTACCGTCGTCGGTCAGGTCCTTGATGGCCTGGTTGATGTCGTCCTTGAGCTTGGTGTTGCCCTGGTTGATGGCGATGGCGTACTCCTCGCCGGTGCTGATCTGCTTGATGGTCTGGCAGGTGTTGAACTGCTCGGCGGTCAGCTGGCTGGCAACGGAGCGGTTGGTGACTACGGCGTCGCCCTTATCGGACTGCAGGGCGCTGAAGCACTCGGTAGCGTCCTTGTAGGGGACGATCTTGGCCTTGGGGAAGTTCTCCTGGGCAAAGGCCTCGGCGGTCGAGCCAGACTGGACGATGATGGTAGCGTCAGCGTTGTTGAGCTTCTCGCTGTAGTTGTCGGCCGTGATGTCGGTGTTATCGACCTTGGTCACGATAGCCTGATCGTCCATGTAATAGGAATCAGAGAAAGTGACTTCCTTCTCACGCTCGGGCGTGTCGGTGATAGCCGCGATGGAAACGTCATACTTGGCGCCCGAAGCGACGCCCGGAACCAGCGTGTCAAAGTCATTGTTGACATACTCAACATCCAGGCCCAGCTTGTCGCCGATAGCCTTAATGAGCTCAAGGTCAAAGCCCTGGTAATCGCCGTTGTCATCCTTGTACTCAAACGGCGCGTACTCGGCAGAGGTGCCGACGGTCAGCGTGCCGTCCTTGACGAGCGCGTACTCCTTGGAGCCGTCGACCTTCTCGACCTTAGCGTCGTCAGAGCTGCTGGAACCGGCATCAGAACCAGAGGTGGCGTTGGACGAACCGCAGCCCGTCAGAGCAAGGGCGAGCGCCATAGCACCCGTGGCGGCAAATGCGCCAAGCTTCTTCAGCTTCATAATCAGTCTCCTTCCGGTGACCTCGTTTGATTCAGAGGTCTGCAAAAACTGTTGGCTATTATGCACCCGGAATTACGAATCTGCAATGAGAAAACTGATTGAAACAAACCCATAACGTGAATTGAATACTCTACTTTGTGACAGTCATTACTGCTGCAATGACCTTAATAGTCTAATTTCAGCTGCATAACCTGCAAGTTCGTTCGGAGTCTCCAAAATAAACGGCAGCGAACGCAAACGGCCATTCGATACAATATTCTGCATAACCTGCATACCGACACCAAATTCCTCGCTGCCAAGGTATCCCTTGCCGATGCACTCGTGACGATCTTTATGGGCGCCACAAGGGTTCTTCGAATCGTTGATGTGTACGGCATGCAAGCGATCGATACCCACCACGCGGTCGAACTCGTCGAGTACGCCGTCCAGATCATGGATGATGTCGTAGCCGGCATCGCTCACATGGCAGGTGTCCAAACAAACGCCCAGCTTATCGGACAGCTCTGGGCGCTTGGCGGCAACGCCCTCGATAATGCACGCCAGTTCTTCAAAGCTACGGCCCACTTCGGTGCCCTTGCCCGCCATGGTCTCGAGCAATACCGTCGTCTGCTGTCCCTCAAACATCACCTGGCACAGCGTGTCGACAATCATCTGAATGCCGGCGTCTGCCCCCTGTCCCACATGCGCACCGGGGTGGAAGTTGTAGTAGTTGCCGGGCAGTGCTTCCAGACGCTGCAAGTCCTCGGCCATTGCCTCCAAGGCAAACTCGCGCGCCCGCTCTTTGGCAGAACAGGGGTTGTAGGTATACGGGGCATGCGCCACCAGCGGTCCAAAGTCGTTTTGCGCCATAAGCTCGCGCAGAGCCGCCACGTCATCCATGTCAAGTTCTTTTGCCTTGCCACCGCGCGGGTTGCGCGTAAAGAACGCAAAGGTATTGGCGCCAATGGACAGCGCCGTCTCCCCCATTGCCCGATAGCCCTTCGTCGTCGAAAGATGACACCCGATCGTCAGCATCTCCAGCTCCCTCCTCATCAGTTGCGGTGAAATACGGTCTATTGGTGCCCTATTTTGGCGCAAACAGACCGTATTCCACCGCAAGTTATAAAAGGGGCATCAGGGACAAAGGCCTCCAGGCATTCCAAGCGCTGGCGCCATGCCCCCCACGCCCTAAAGTTTCAAACGAATCGCATCGATGATGCGTGCGCAGCGCTGTGTGGCGGCTAGGGACATGATGGGGCTTTCGAGTTTCCCCGTCTGAATGAGCTGCGTCGCATGCGATGCCTCACCGTAAAAATCATCGACTTCAAATGGTGCATCGATTTCGAGTACTCGACCGTCGGAATACTTCACGTGAGCGAGCTCTGGGCGATGGAGCCGCTCGATTTCCAACGAGCCCCGCTCACAGGCAATCGTTAAGCGGCTTTCATATGTTGCTTCGCCGTCGCACACCAAATGAATGGGTATACCGCCGACGCTCATATGGATCTCGTCGGCCCAATCGACGCGACCGCCCGATACGTCACGCCAGCGAACTTCACGGGACGAAACCTCGCAAGCGCCCGCGAGCAAATCCTCAAACCAACCGACTGCATAGCAGCCCATGTCATATAGACAGCCGCCCTGCAGCGAATCAAGCAGATAGCCCGAAGGAGACTCGCCGTAATCGAGCTTTTGCACGCTTTCGATCGAGAAAATACGGCCAAGCTCACCCGACGCAAACAAGTCCTTCACGCGAGTGCGCATCGGGCAAAACCGATTCTTCATCGCCTCCATAAACAGCACGCCGCGCTCGCGAGAGGTGGAGGCAATCGAGAGAGCCTCTTCCTCACTCAAAACGGCCGGCTTTTCGCACAGCACGGCCTTTCCGGCACGCAGCGCGCGACAGGCCCAACGCGTATGCATGCCATGCGGAAGAGCCAAGTAGATTGCGTCGACATCGGGGTCGGCAATCAGCGCGTCATAAGCCGCATCGCCGTTATCATCGGCCGAGGCATGGCTATGCGCAGCATCGATCGAAAACGCTCGGGAAAATTCCTCGACATGCGCAGGAGTGCGGCCGGCCGCAGCCACCAGCCGTGCCCCGTCGACCTTCTTGAGCGACGATGCAAATCGATGAGAAATGTGCCCAGCGCCCAAAATGCCCCAACGAACCTCACGCGAATCATTACGTAAACCTCGGTCACCCACGATAGCCTCCCATCAGTTGCGGCGAAATAGTTCCTGCTATCGCCCTATTCTGCCGCAAACAGGAACTATCCCATCACAAGATATAAAAGGGTCATGAGGAGCGTGTTTTGCCGAAGACTTTAAGCATGGCCGTTACGGGGCCCGGCTGGAAGCGTCGGCGCACGTCATCGAGACGCTCGGGGATATCGATATGCTGCGGGCAGTGGCGCGCGCATTTGCCGCACTTGACGCAATTGCTCACCAGCTTGGGCTCGCTCGTGCGCACCGCACTCGCCGTAAAGTATTGCGACAGCCCCGTAAACCAGCTGTGCGCATAGCTCGCGTTGTAGGCGGCAAAGCAGCCGGGAATGTTGATACCCTTGGGACATGGCATGCAGTAGCCGCATCCCGTGCAGGGCACGCGATTCGATTTTTCAAACTCATCCAGCACGTGCGCGATCGTGTCGAGCTGGTTGGCAGTCATCGAATTCGGCAACGCGAGGTCTGCCAGTGACGAATTCTCATCCACCTGCGCGGTATCGGTCATACCAGAAAGCAACATGGTCACCTGGGGATGATTCCACACCCACGAGAGCCCCCAAGCGGCAGGCGTATGCAAATGCCGGTCGCATGCACCGTCGAGAACAGCGCGCGCCCGCGGAGGCAATTTGTCTGCCAAGCGTCCGCCCAAAAGCGGCTCCATCACAAACACCGCGAGGCCTCGATCGGCGGCGGCCATGAGCCCCGCTGTTCCCGCCTGATATCGCTCTCCAGCGTAATTGTACTGGATCTGGCAAAAGTCCCACTCATACGCATCGAGCATCGTGAGGAAGTCCGCTGCGCTGCCGTGGTACGAAAAACCGATCTGGCGAATGCGCCCCGCCGCCTTTTGACGAGCGATCCAGTCCTCAATGCCCAACGCCACCACACGTTCCCACTGGGCGGGCGAGGTAATGTTATGCATGAGGTAATAGTCGATATGGTCGGTCCGCAGGCGCCGCAGTTGCTCATCGAAGAACCGGTCGAAATCCTCCGCGCACTTGCACGAAGCATGCGGCAACTTGGTCGCCAGCAACACCCGGTCACGCAGTCCCAAGCGCTCAAGCGAGGCGCCCACGCACGCCTCGTTACCGGGATAGAGATACGCGGTGTCCAGATAATTAATCCCCTGCTCCACCGCACGGGAAATGATGGCATCGGCTGTCTTCGCATCCGGACGTCCCGGCGCACCGGGAAACCTCATGCAGCCCAGACCCAGAGCGGATATTCGGTTACCACTTTTGGGGTCAACGCGGTATTGCACGGCCCCCCCCTTCGCCATCAGCGCCCCGACAAGGCGAAACACAATGGTCACGCAGCCGAAACATCGTGGAATCGCAATCGAGAACGTATCGTAACGCAGCAGAAATCGAGCTGTCACGGCACCGCTTTAACATCAGCAAAAAGCCCGATGAAAGGAGTCGCCCATGCCCACGCTCGACCTTTGGAACCTTGCTTCCCAGCTCAAAAGGACCGATTATCGCTGGGTCGACCTCACCCATACGCTCTCGTGCGACACCCCGCACTGGTTTGGCTTTAAGCCGTTTGAGTCCACCAAGCTCTTCGACTATCTGCCAAACACGCCCGAGGACATGCTCGCGCCCATGCGCTGCTTCCAGTATTCGGTCGCTTCGCAGTACGGCACGCATGTCGATGCACCGCGCCACTTCCATGTCGACGGCCGCTCCCTCGACGAGATCGAGCCCATCGAGTTTATGCATCCGCTCTGCGTGATCGACAAGCACGAGGAATGCGCCGCAAACCCCGACTTTATCCTGACCGTCGAGGACCTCAAAGCCTGGGAGGACGAGCACGGTCGCATTCCCAAGGACGCCTTTGTCGCCTTCCGCTCCGACTGGTCCAAGCTCGCCGATCTGGAAAACAAGGACGAGGACGGCCAGCCCCACTACCCCGGCTGGGACCTCGATGCTATCAAGTGGCTTGTAGAGGAACGCAATATCGGCGCCATCGGCCACGAGCCCGCAGATACCGATCCGGCGACCATCACCACGCGCGAGGACGCCTACCCCTACCCCGGCGAGCAATACATCCTCTCGGTCGACCGCTACCAGATCGAAGTCATGGACCATCTGGACGAGCTTCCCGCCACGGGTGCCGTCATCTTCTGCACCTTCCCCAAGGTGCGCGATGGCGTTGGATATCCCGCACGCGTTTTTGCGGTCTACCCCGCGGCATAAGCGCACTGCGCAATAGTTTCTTTTTCACAACAGCAGCCCCGCGCGCCCACCAAACGCCCCGACGACATACAATCCATCAGGCGCCCCATATGCGGGCGCCTTTTATATGGGGAGATGATTCATATGCAGATCAACAAGGTTGCCTTTATCGGCAAGGGCGGCGTCGGCCTGCTCTACGGCAGTATGATTGCCAAGGCCCTCGGCAACGACGCCGTCGAATACGTCATGGACGACGCTCGCTTTGAGCGCCATGCGAACGACGCGCTCACCGTCAACGGCAAGCCCTGCGATCTCACGTCCGCCCGCGCCAGCGAGGCGACACCCGCCGATCTAGTCATCCTGACGGTCAAGACCACCGGTCTCGACCAAGCACTCAAGACTATGGAGCGCGTCGTGGGACCCAACACGCTCATCGCCTCGCTGTGCAACGGCATTACGAGCGAGCAAAAGATTGCCGAACGCTTTGGCTGGGAGCATACCGTTCTTGGTATCTGCCAGGGCATGGACGCCGTGTTCCTCAACGGCGCGCTCACCTTTACCAATGCGGGCGAGATCCGCTTTGGTGCAGCCGCCGGCACCGACCCCGCGACCGTCACCGCTATCGACGAGCTCTACACGCGCTGCGGCATCGCCCATACCGTCGAGCGCGACATTGCGCACCGCATGTGGGCCAAACTTATGCTCAACGACGGCATCAACCAGACTTGCATGGCCTACGGCGGCACGTACGGAAGTGCCACGGAACAGGGCTCCGAGCAACGTCGCTGCTTTGTTTCCGCCATGCGCGAAACGCTTGCGGTTGCCAACGCCGAGGGCGTTGAGCTGACCGAGGCAGACCTGACGCAAATGGTGCACCTCATCGAGGGAATCGACCCCGCCGGTATGCCCTCGATGGCTCAAGACCGCATCGCAAGGCGCAAAACCGAGGTTGATGAGTTCGCGGGCACCATTTGCCGTCTGGCCACCAAACACGATATCCAAGTGCCGCAAAACGATTGGCTCTACCAGAGGATTCGCGAAATAGAAAGCAGCTGGTAGTGCTCGGCATACTGCAGCCAACAGATCCAATGGCAAAGCCGCCGCAAGGGGCACTCCCCTCGCGGCGGCTTCCTTTTTCATCTTTGGCCAAAAATCAGCTTCACAGCGGTTAGAGCTGCGACTCCGACGCCTGGTCCTCATCGTCGCGACAAAGGACTACACCCGCACTTCCCAGCAGCGCGGCCGCGATCAACACGCCAACCACGATAGAGGCAGCCCCACAAGACCCCTGCATACCCGCGACGAGCGCGGCCGTAGGACCAAGGCAACCAAGCGTCAATGCAACGGCGGCAACGGCGATATCTCGAGCGTTCACAAGACCACTTCCTCCACGAGAAAGACCTTATTTCTCATGAACTAGTGTGCCCCGCGCCCATATGCGCGGCGTACTGCCACGGTAAGCGCTCTGTTAACTCAAGCACGCACAAAAAACGGACGCCCCTACGTTGTGCCCAAAGGCTCAGTAAAGACGCCCGCCCGTCATCTCCTATTGGCTTATGGCAGATTACCAACCGGTATAGTAGTCGGTGGTTCCGGCAGCGCAGCCGGAGTCATAGACCTTGCACTCACCCTTGGATCCGGTAAACGTGGAGCCTTGGGCCTTATCGCCCGCGGCAACGACGTAGTAACCATCGGAATCGCGCCAAAAGCCCTCGGAATCCTGTGTCCATTCGCCCGTGCGGTGGTGATACAACACGTTGCTGCTGTAATAAGTCTCGCGGCGGCCGTTATAGTTATTGACGCCGCTCGAGCGCGTCAGGCCCGAGCCGTTCGCGTAATACGCAGCAGGCGCGTAAGACGAGCCGGAGCCGGCGTTGTAATACGAAGCCTGAACGGCCTCAGCGGCCTCGGCTTCGGCTGCGGCAGCCTCGAGCGCTTCGCGCTTGGCATCCTCAAGCGCAGTGCGCAGCTCATCGAGCTCGGTCGACTTGGCGTCGACCTCCCCCATCGTCAACAGGCTACCCGCACCGTCGATACAGCCCTGCAGCACAGCGCGCTCGTCATCGGTAGCATAGTCGCCATACATATTCATAATGATCTGAGCACGCATCTCAAGGGAATCGCGCTTGGCCTCCATCGAGGCGTTCCACTCCTGCATGGAACCATAACCATCGCCGCGATAGTCAACAGGCTGCACCAGCGTCGTCTCGGACGGCGTGGATCCAACCGTATCGGACAGTGTTGCGGCGTGGGCATCAGTTGCACCGGCGCCCGCCAAAAGTGCCACGGTCAGAGCGGCGGAAAGGGCGGCGGCTTTCGGTTTTCGTGAATCGATCCTCATGTAGCTGGAAACCTCCGTAGTGCGTTTTTGCTGCGTTTGAGCTGCGTGTGATTCAATCGCGCTGCATAGTACCCCGAGCAAATCGCGACCTGCGGTTTTACTTAAAAGGTGCACGTCAATTGCGTAAAACTCACATCCTCTCAACAGGAGTTTTCCACAACTCGAATGCATAAAGCATGTCAAAAACCCTGTTTTTGCGCCCTCTCTATGCAAAAAAGGCGCCTGTGCAACCATTGTTCGCACAGGCGTCTTGAGCAGGCATTTTATGCAGTTATACCTATCGAGTCGCAAGGGGTCCTTGCACAAGTCGCATTACTCGTCCAGCGCGGCGAAGGCCTGCTTCAGATCCCAAATGATATCCTCGGCGTTCTCGGTACCAATGGAAAGACGGATCGTGGAGGGCGTGATGTTCTGCTCGGCGAGCTCCTCGGCAGAGAGCTGGGAGTGCGTGGTGGTAGCCGGGTGCACGACGAGCGACTTGACGTCGGCCACGTTGGCGAGCAGCGAGAACACCTGCAGATGATCGATGAACTTCCAAGCTGCCTCCTGGCCACCCTTAATCTCAAAGGTAAAGATCGAGGCACCACCGTTGGGGAAGTACTTCTGATAGAGCTCGTGATCGGGGTGCTCAGACAGGCTCGGGTGGTTCACCTTGGCGACGTGGCTGTCACCAACCAGGAACTCAACGACCTTCTTGGTGTTCTCGACATGACGGTCAACGCGCAGCGACAGAGTCTCGGTGCCCTGGAGCAGGACCCAGGCGTTGAACGGGCTGATGCAGGCGCCCTCGTCACGCAGCAAGATAGCGCGGACATAGGTCGCGAAGGCGGCGGGACCGGCAGCCTCGGCAAACGAAACACCGTGGTAGGAGGGGTTGGGCTCAGCGATCTGGGCGTACTTTCCGCTCGCCTTCCAATCAAAGTTACCGCCGTCGACGATCACACCGCCCAGCGAAGTGCCGTGACCGCCGATGAACTTGGTTGCGGAGTGGACGACGATGTTGGCACCATGCTCCAGCGGACGGAACAGATACGGGGTGCCGAAGGTGTTGTCGACGACAACCGGCAGACCGTGCTTCTTGGCGATCTCAGAGATGGCGTCGATGTTGGGGATGTCGGAGTTGGGGTTGCCGAGCGTCTCGAGATAGATGACCGTGGTGTTGTCCTTGATGGCGCCCTCGACCTCGTCCAGGTTATGGGCATCGACGAAGGTGGTCTCGACGCCAAACTGGGAGAGTGTATGCTCCAGCAAGTTGTAGGAGCCACCGTAGATGGTCTTCTGAGCCACCACGTGGTCACCGGCCTGGGCAAGAGCCTGCAGGGTATAGGTGATGGCAGCAGCACCGGAGGCGACGGCGAGACCTGCCACACCACCCTCGAGTGCGGCGATACGGTCCTCGAAGACGCCCTGGGTGGAGTTGGTCAGACGGCCGTAGATGTTACCGGCGTCGGCAAGACCAAAGCGGTCGGCGGCGTGCTGGGAGTTGCGGAACACATAGCTCGTGGTCTGGTAGATAGGCACGGCGCGGGAGTCGGATGCGGGATCGGCGCTCTCCTGGCCAACGTGCAGCTGCAGGGTATCGAAACCAAAGGTGTGCTCGGGGTTGTTGATGAACTGGCTCATGATGATCTCCTTGATCGAATAAAAGTAATAAGAGTAAGAGAAGTAAGTCGCTGTCTCCTGATCACGCCGACGGGCGCAAACAGGAGCCCGGCATTCGTCTTGGTAAGCAATTCATATGCGGGTCTCCTTTCGCATCCCGGTTCCGTGGTTGGCTTAATTACCTACCGCCTTTGTGTGTTTTGAATAGTACGGGCATTGCTTCGCTCGGTCAATCACTTAAAAGCGCTAACCTGTTATCGGTTTTTTAGATAACAATCGAAAGGACGGACACCGATGACCCTCCAGCAGCTTCGCTTTTTGATCGCCGTGGCAGAGTCCGGTTCGATCAACGCCGCAGCCCAGCGCCTCTATACGGCACAGTCCAATATCTCCAATGCCGTCAAAAGCCTGGAGCAGGAACTTCATATCGAAATCTTTACGCGCTCTAGCCGCGGTGTTGCACTCACCAACGACGGCACCGAGCTATTGGGTTATGCACGCCAGGTCGTAGAGCAGGCCGACATGCTCGAGGCCCGCTACGAGGACGGCGGTACACCTCAGGCCCGCCTTGCCATTTCCGCCCAGCACTACGCCTTTTCGGTCGAGGCCTTTGTCAACGTGGTCGAGCGCTGCCGCGACAGCAAGTTCGAGTTCATCATGCGCGAGACCACCACAGCGCAGATCATCGACGACGTCCGTGCGTTTCGCAGCGATATCGGCATTCTGTATCTGGACGACTTTAACGCCCGCGTTCTGCAGAAGGCCTTCGCCGATGCCCGCGCAAGCTTCCATCCCCTATTCGACGCGACAGTCCACGTCTTCGTTAGCGAGCGCCACCCGCTCGCACGCCGCCCTCAGCTGTCCCTTGCCGACCTCACGCCCTATACGCGCTACAGCTTTGAGCAGGGAACCTCAAACTCCTTCTATTACGCCGAGGAACCTTTTAGCTATATCCCTTGCGACCGCAACATACGAATCTCGGACCGCGGAACACTTACTAACTTGCTTATCACGTCGAACGGTTACACCCTGTCGACCGGTGTCCTCTCCAATGAAATGCAATGGGGTATGGCATCGATCCCGTTAGCAGACGCCCCAACGATGCACGTAGGCTATATCATGCACGACGAGCGCAAGCCCTCTCCCCTCTTGCAGCAATACCTCGACGAGCTCAACCGCATCATCCATGCCAACTAACTGTCGGAAGACGGGGTAGAAATCGTAGATTGCTAGCCCACGGCGGGCATGGCGCTACAATGGTCACTCACATGAAGCGCACCCAACGAAAGGAAGCCCGTGAAGGTCATCATCTATACCGACGGCTCGGCCCGATCAAATCCGGGACGCGGCGGCTACGGCGCCGTGCTCAAATACACCAACCCCGCCGGCAAGACCTTCACCTCCGAGCTTTCGCGCGGCTACGCCAAGACCACCAACAACCGCATGGAGCTCATGGCGGTCATCGTGGCGCTCGAGGCACTTAACCGCCCCTGCGAGGTCGAGGTCCATTCCGATTCGCAGTACGTCGTCAACGCCTTTAACAAGCACTGGATCGACGGCTGGAAAAAGCGCGGATGGAAAACCGCCAACAAGCAGCCCGTCAAGAACCGCGACCTGTGGGAGCGCCTACTCACCGCCAAAAGCAAGCACAAGGTTGAGTTCATCTGGGTTAAGGGTCACGCCGGCCACGAGCTCAACGAACGCTGCGATGAGCTCGCCACCACGGCGGCCGACGGCAGCAACCTCGATATCGATACCGGCTTTAACGAGAGCGACCTGTAACGGCGTTTTCGCACGCTATTTCCTGCCCCCTCGCGCTACACTCATCCTGTAAACCGAACGGCACGAGGGGGATACATGCTGCGTATAGCGACCATCGGCACATCCATGATCACCGACGACTTTATCCAAGTCGTCAACGCCAACGACCAAGCCGCGTTTGTGGGCACGCTTTCACGCGACGCCAATCGCGGTACTGCCTTTACCGCCGAGCGCGGTGGCGAGCGAAACTTTACGTCACTCGATGAGCTTGCGGCAGCCGTCGACGTCGACGCCGTCTATATCGGCAGCCCTAACGCACTTCACTACGAGCAGGCCCTTGCCTGCATCGCCGGTGGCAAGCACGTCATCGTCGAGAAACCCTTCTGCGCCACCGAAGCGCAGGCGCTGGAAGTCTTCCGCGCTGCCGAGGCAGCAGGTGTCGTGGCCCTCGAGGCCATGCGTCCCCTCCACGATCCCGCCTTCCACGCCATCGAGGACGCCCTGGGCGAGATCGCCCCCATCCGCCGCGCCTCATTGCGCTTTGGCAAGTATTCCTCGCGCTACAACGAGATTCTCGCGGGACGCGCCACCAATATCTTCGACTGCAATATGGCATCGGGTTCCCTCATGGACATTGGCGTCTACGCCGTCGAGCCCATGGTCGAGATTTTCGGCATGCCCTCCGGCCTTACGAGCATGACTACTCTGCTCGACCCCACCACGCGACAGCTCACGCACGGCCCCATCGACGGCTGCGGTTCCATCCTCGCCAGCTATGGCGGAGGCCGCATCTCCGTCGAGCTCGCGCACTCCAAAATTACGAATGACCTGCTGCCCTCGCAGATCGAAGGCGAGCGTGGCACTATCCAGATCGACCATCTGTCCACGCCCCGCAACGTCCGCATCGACTATCGCGGCGATGTCGTACGCGGCTCGGCGACCGAGGCACCGCGCGAACAGGACGACAACGGCCGCGTGCTCGACCTGCCCAAATCGAGCAACACTATGGAATACGAACTCACAGACTTTATCACCGCCATCGGCGGCATCGATAACGTTAAGGAAGAGATTTGGGAGACCCCGGCGGGACGCCACGAGCTTGGTCACTACCGCGATGTCACACTCGTCTCACTGCGCATCATGGATGCCGTGCGCCAGCAGGCCGGCATTACCTTCCCGGCCGACGCAGGCAAGCAGGCATAGCGATGGGCCTCTTCGATACGTTCTTCTCCAGCGTCACCGGCGGCAGTCGAGAGCCTCAAAAACCATCGAACGTCGAGCTCGAGCTGCGCCGCAGGCTTACCGTACTCGCAAGCGACGAGGCCACTCAAGACACTCCCCTGCGCTATTTCCTGCACTGGACGGGGCAAGTCCAAGGCGTTGGTTTTCGCTTTACCAACACCAACCTCGCGCAGGCACGCTCCCTCACCGGCTGGGTGCGTAACATGGAAGACGGCTCAGTCGAGATGGAGATACAGGGAGCTCCGGCAAACATCCTATCTCATCTCGAGGCGCTTCATGCCTCCTACGAGCGCATGGGAACGCGTTTTCGCCTCGTAGACGCCCAGGCCCGAGCCCCACTTGCCAATGAAGACGGTTTCAGTCCTCATTATTAGTATTGTGTGCTAAATACGGTATCATTTACCTACGACCGTTAATAGAAAAGAGGCGAGGCGCATGGCGGTGCAAAGAAGGAATACCAGGCAGCGAAAGCTAGTTCTTGACGCCGTGCGCCAAAGCTATAACCATCCCACCGCCGACGAAATCTACAACGTCGTGCGCGCGCAGGATGACAAAATCAGCCGCGGTACGGTCTACCGCAATCTCAATCTCTTGGCCGACGCCGGCGAGATTCTCTCCATCAAGACGCCGGGCGGCAGCCGCTTCGATCGCACAATCGAGCCGCATGCGCATATCATCTGCACCTCGTGCAGCCGCGTCATCGACGTACCGCTCCCCTTCGATGCCCAGCTCGACACCAAGGCGTCCGAGCAAATCGGCTGGCACGTCACGTCGCACTACACCATCTTCGAGGGTCTCTGCCCCGACTGCCGGTAAATGTTTGGGACATGCCTACTCGGCAAGCAGGCGACGCAGTTCTTCTTCGACCGTGTGCGCATAGCGGACGCGGTCGTTGATGCCACGCATAGAGGGATTGCAGCTCTCCATTAGATAAGGATGGCCCACCACGTTGAGCATGTCGCGGTCGTTTTCGTTATCGCCAAACGCCATCATCTCATCGGGCGAAATACCCAAGGCGCGACCGTAATCGGCAAGCGCGGAGCCCTTGCCCGAACCAAAACCGATAAAGTCCGTCCATTCGGTTCCCGATGTCATGACATCGACTCGATCGCTAAAGTGGCGCTCGAAATACTCCAGCGCCGCCGGCTGATTCACCTCGGGCGTCTGGAAGGCAATCTTAATGACGTCCTCGTCGATGTCCTCGGGGCGGTCGACCACCGCCACATCGCAGTGGACCTCATAGCGCAAATGGTCGACGAACGTATCGTTGCCGCTCATGGTGTAGAGGTGTCCCTCACATGAAAGGGTCACGTCGGCATGGGGATACGCAACCACGGCATTCGCGATATCCATAGCAAGGCTACGCTCCATGGAACGCTTGACAACGGCACGTCCCTCGCTCATCACCAGGGCTCCGTTTTCGCATACATAGGCGAGCTCATCGGCCACCGGGGCAAACAGGTAGCGCAAGCTCGCATATTGACGGCCGCTTGCCGGCATAAACACGATACCGCGACGATGCAGCTCATCGATGAGCTCAAAGGCCTCGGAACGCGGCTCGTGCTCCCCCGGATGCAGCAATGTGCCGTCCAAATCGCATGCAATCAGCTTGATTCCCTCAAGACCCATATGCTTTCCCCCACAGCATCTCATCAACAGAAAGACGGACTTTGAATAGTTGCCTCTCAAAGTCCGTCCTACTTATACGCACGTTAACCGCGCGCCTTCTTTACGATCGTAAAGTCTGGAGCCATACTCACAACGGCATCCGCCGCACTCGACGTAAAGCGCCGGTCCGAATCGAGTTCACGGGTAACCGTCGAGAGCCGAACGCCCTCGACGCCCCGGAGCATGCGGCCCAAAACAGGCTGCACCGGCGTATACATGCGCACGGTATGCTCGTCCGAATCGCCTCGGAAAAGCGGCGCATGCATATTGCCGATCTCCCAGCACGCATGCGCGAGCGCAATCGGGTCTATGCGGTCAACTTCGACCAAATAAACCTCGGCGCTGCGCAGGCGCACGACAACCGCCACGGGCACCACGCCCGAACAGTCGACGGCAAGCACGTCGCCGTCGACAAGACGACCACCGTCGGCAGTATCCAGCCGAACATCGACCGTGCGTCCCAGCTCCGTCACGCCCACAAACGCGCATACATCAGCCTGGTCCCAATCGAGCAGCAGCTCGTCAACTTCAAAGACGCCGCCCAGCTTCCGGCGAAGCAGGAGTTCATAGGACGGATCGTTGAGATTTCCCAAGCATGTCGTCGAAACCAAGCGTTCAGGCATACTCTAACCCTCGACCTCTACGAGCTCGATATCAAAGTTGAGGTCCTTGCCGGCAAGCTCGTGGTTGGCATCGAGCGTCACGGCCTCGGGCGTCACGTCAATGACCACGGCGGGAACGGGCATGCCGCTCGGCGTGGACAGGAAAAGCTTCATGCCCTTCTCGATCTGCTCGATGTTGGGAACCTGTTCGGCCGGGAAGGTGATAACCATCTCGGGATTGTGCTCGCCGTAGGCATCGACAGCCGGGATGTGCACGGTCTTCTTCTCGCCCACCTGCATGTCGACAACAGCGGCGTCGAAGCCCTTGATCATCTGACCGGCGCCGCAGGTGAACTCCAGCGGCTCGCCGCGATCGTAGGAGCTATCGAACTGCGTGCCGTCATCGAGCGTGCCGCGATAATGGGTCTTGACCTTCTTGCCCTGGTTGGACATGGTAACCTCCGTGATAAGGGCGGCGCACAACGCGGGCCGCCGTGAACATATGGCGCTAACTATACCCTAGTCATACAATTCAAAGACAGTTTGCAAAGAAACGCTGCAACCGGAGGAACCATGGCATATCCCGTATTTGACCTACACTGCGACACCGCCGACCGCATCGGCTGGGCCACACTCGATCTCGACCTGCGCTTTACCGCCGGCACCGACGGTTATTTCCCCGGCGACGAAACGCATCCGCAAGATTTCGACCTCATCGAGGGCAACGCCTGCGCCATCTCGCTCGCAAAGATCGGCAACACGCCGTGGGCACAGTGCTTCGCCACGTTTGTCCCCGACGAGATTCCCACCGCCCACGCCGCGCGCTTCCAGGCGCAGATCATGGCGCACATGAGCGGCCAGGCAATGCTCAACCACGACCGCATGGTCAACATACGCAGCGCGGCAGACATTCGCCCTGCGCTCAAAGATGGCAAGGTCGCCTGCATCCACACCATCGAAAACGCCACGTTCTTTGCCGAGGACCCCGCGCTGATCGAGGTGCTCAAGAGCTTGGGCGTACTCATGTCATCACTCAGCTGGAACGCGCAGGGACCGCTCGCGAGCGGCCACGACACCCACGCCGGCCTCACCGCCGCCGGCATCGAGGCGCTTACGCAGATGGAGCACGCCGGCATGGTGCTCGACGTCTCCCACCTCAACGATGAGTGCTTTGACGAAGTTGTCGCCCACGCCACGCGCCCCTTCGTCGCCAGCCACTCCAACTCCCGCACCGTCTGCGGCGTCAAGCGCAACCTCACCGACGACCAGTTCCGCACCATTCGCGACATGGGCGGTATCGTCGGCCTCAACTACTGCAGCGAGTTCCTTTCCAACGACGCAACCGACAAGACCGCCGCAGACGTCACCTTCGACCAGCTAGCGGCACATATCGAGCACTGGCTCGACCTGGGCGGCGAGGACGTCATCGCGCTCGGCGGCGACTGGGACGGTGCCACGGTGCCCGCTTTCCTCTCCGATGCCAGCAAGATGCCCGAGTTCCAGAACATGCTTTCCAAGCATTTTGGCAAGACCGTGATGCAGAAGCTCTGCAGCGACAACGCGCTTGCCTTCTTTGAGCGTTATTAATTTCACATCCCTTGAGCGGGCCGGCATGCCGAACGGTCGACACGCCGGCCCGTCCCCAATCTGAAGGACCGCTTTTGACGCAGCAGTTTACGATTTCCGTATCCCGACCGGATGGGACGCCCATCCCCGTCGTCGTTACCAAAAAGTGCGTCAAGAACTTCAACCTACGCGTCACATCGAGCGGCGAGGTCCACGCCAGCGCACCACTTGGCGCCAGCCGCGAGCGTACCGAAGCGTTTGTGAAGCGCAACAGCGCCTGGATTATCAGCCGACTTGCCCAGCGCGAGCAACGTCAGGCGACGGCGCGAGAGCCGCTCAGCCCCTCGTCCATCATTGCACTTTGGGGCAAGCCCATCACGGTACAGGATGCACTCGATCATAACTTTGCATCACCCGCACCGCGGCCCAAGCAGGCTACCTTCGCAAGTTTTATGGGTACCGACGAGCCAGACGAACGTCCGCAGGCCAAGTGGAACGCGACCCTCGACAGCTTAACGCCCAGTGAGATCCAAGCCCATATTGACCAGCTCTATACGTCCGAAGTCACATCGGCGCTGCGGGATATGGTGCACGCGTACGAAATCGCAATGGGCGTCACCGTGGCCCGCATTTCCGTACGCAGCATGAAAACGCGTTGGGGCTCATGCACACCTAAATCCGGCGCTATTCGCATCGCGCGCGAGCTCGCCGCCTACCCCGTCGAATGCCTCGACATGGTTGTCGCCCACGAGCTCGTCCACTTACTCGAGCCAAGCCACAATCAGCGGTTTCACGCCCTGCTCGACACGTACTGCCCCAACAATAGAGCTCTGTCGCAGCGGCTCAAAAAACCGCCCGCCAACGAGCTCTAGCGTCGGTTAGCGCACGCGCTCGATCTCGACGCCGCAGCTTGCCAGGGGAAGACCGACGGGCGCCCAAGGCTTATCGAGCTTAACACGCACGCCAAGCAGCAGGGGGTAACGACGTAGCAGCATCGAGGCCACACCCTCAGCTGCAGCCTCGATGAGCTTAAACGTATGCTCGCGCAGATAGCCATCGACATCGTGGCACACCGAGCCGTAATCAATCGAGACATCCAGGTTGTCGTGCTCCCCCGCCGCGCGCAGATCGGCATAGAGCACCAAGGACACGACAAACTTCTGCCCCAGGGCGTTCTCCTCGGGATACACGCCGTGGTTGGCAAAGACCTCGAGACCGTCGATAGTAATGCGGTCGGCATGGCATAGGTCGTCATAGCTCACATGGGGCACTGCTGTTGCGGCGGAAATCTCGCCCCTGCCACGACGGGCGAGCTCGGCTCCCTCGGTCTTGGTTGCATTCTCGGGCAGCTTTTTGTTAGTCATCGCGATCGTCTCCTTCGTTCAGAACCCCGACCGCGCATACCAACTACACGCGAATCGATAGGTTCTTTTTATCATCGCTCCAGTTGCAGGCATTGCGCGCAGGGCATGCAAAGCAGGCGCGCGACGCTTTGTCGGCTGCATAAAGCAGACGCTCAAGCGGCTGGCTGTTCACGCGCAGCTTTCGATGGCCCAGGATGGCCGTCTTAATGGCTGCGGCATCTGCCAGCTCGAACGCCACGTCTTCGGGCATGCCGCCGAGAATCGCATCAGCGACGCGTTCGCTTGCAACATCATGGGATATACCCGATTCATACTGTTCATCTTTGCCGATATCGTGAAGAAGCGCCGTGGCATAGATGACCTCTCGATCAAATCCGAGCTGCTCCTCAAGATTCTTAATCCACATAATGCGCGCGACATCCAGCAGATGGTCAATACCGTGGCGGCAAAAGATGCGCCCCGATTCCAACTGCGCAATGTTGCCCAGGTGCCGCCGGAACAGCCCGTTGGCACAGATGTAATCGATACGAGGCATGGCACCAAAGGGGGCCAGGCCCGAAGCCATAAAACCGCGACGCGGCGTTCCCTCATCGGTCTTCGATGCAAAGTCGTTAACGGCTCTCATGGTTAGCGGTCCAGCATCCTAAAGAATCGCTCCTCGAGCGCGGGATCGGTCTCAAAGACGCCGCGGCGAGCGAGCGTCACGGTCTTGGTGCCGGGCTTTTGCACGCCGCGCATGGTCATGCACATATGCTCGGCTTCCATCAGTACGATCGCTCCTTGGGGAGCAAGATAATCCATAAGGGCATCGGCAACCTGTGCACACAGCTGCTCCTGCAGCTGCAGACGGCGGGCATAAACCTCGACCGTACGGGCGAGCTTGGAAAGCCCAGCCACCCGACCGTTAGGAATATAGCCAATGGCGGCCTTGCCATAAAACGGCAGCAGATGGTGCTCGCACAGCGAGTAGAACGTGATGTCGCGCTCGATAACCAAATCGTTCGAAGCGACGGCAAAGGTTTTGGACAGGTGCTCCTCGGCACTCTGGTCCATACCGCCGGCGATCTCACCATACATACGGGCAACGCGCGCCGGGGTCTCCAGCAGGCCCTCACGAGTTGGGTCCTCGCCTATGCCCTCAAGCAAAAGCTTAATGGCGGCCTCGACTTTTTCCTGATCGACCATCTGGGCCTCACTTTTCCGATTTCACGTTCGCGCTATGGTACCACGCCCTTCGGCATCGGCCACAAGCTACATAGTATGGGTCGAATAGACCGGATCATCACGCCAAAGTTCAACCGCATCACAAAGCGCAACACCCTCGCGCTCAGCACGGTCGCGCGTAGCGTTCATATCGATCACACGCTGGTTACTCGAGCCTCTAAAACGCAATGAGATATCGTACAGATCCTGAACAAACGGGCCGTCCACCAACATGTCGAGGCAGGCCAGGATACGGTTCGTCACCTCGGTATGATGACGGCCACCCGGCATAAGCTCCTCGAGCACGTCGCCGGTAAAGCACCAAATGGTCTTGCCCGACCCCGCGGGATAGGCCGCACGCACGCGTTCGATAAAGTCAACAAGCCCCACCTGATTCTCGGGCTCCATAGGCTCGCCGCCCAGAATCGTCAGACCATCGATAAAGGGATGGTCGAGGCTCTCGATAATCTTGTCCTCGACGGCACGATCGAACGGCTCACCCGCAGCAAAGTCCCACGCGACAGAGTTAAAGCAATTCTTGCACCCACGACGGCACCCGCTCACAAACAGAGAAGTACGAACGCCTTCCCCATCAGCAATGTCGAAATACTTAATGTTCGCGTAGTTCATAGGTAACTCTCCCGGGAGGCCGGGACATATCATCCCGTCCTCAAACATTCTCGGCCTTCGGCCTGTGAAACTGCGGGCGGGACGATATGTCCCGGCCTCATGCAAAGGGTAACTCAATGAACGAAGCGAACATCGAGTATAGGGTTCGAGGTCCAATAAAAACTTTGTTGCAGCTCAACCGTCATCACAAGCAAAGCGTTGTTGCAAGTCAACTCATTTCCGCTAAGAACTTCGAGGAGTGAGCAGGCCGCATGCTGCATCTCAGCTACGTCAACTTGGCTGAACCGAGAGGGGGGGGGGGGGGGGGTGGGGGGGAGTTTTGGGGCCCGCCGCAACGAGCACTCACGTAGGCGGGGTGGTGGGGGGGGGGGGGGGGGCG